>JBNMMB010000009.1:0-55852 GCA_050875105.1 Prevotella sp.
AATTGTTCGGCGAAAGAGGCCTAATCGAGTTGCGATAGATATCGAATCGAGACTCGATAGATATCTTATCGAGACTCGATAGATGCCTAACGGAGACTCGATAAGATATCTATCGCAAAACTCTGAGTATGCGCAAAGTTTTCCAAAAGGCACATTTCGACTTATTGCTCTTATTATCAGATACTTGCGAAAAACCCTCGAAAAATCGCGTATTTGCAACCAAAAATCTTGTGGTGGCAAAAAACGCCTGTTTTTCGAGGGTGTTTGTCAGAAATATTTGCTATGAATGGCCCATGGCCTTGTCATCCCACGATGAAGCGCGCATAGCGTCCCGTGGCTCGGCGGATGAGGTCGACGAGCACCCAGGAGACGGCGAAGGCGACGACAGCGGCGAGCGGGATCTGCACGGGGATGGGCACGCCCAGCCAGCGCATCAGTTCCACGCTGGGCCCCGTGAAGAAGTAATGGATCATGTAGACGCCGAAGCCACAGGCGGTGAGGTTGGCCAGCAGCGCCACGAGGCGTGGCGAGCTCACCCGCACGTGGGCGATGAGCATGAAGATGGGGATGGTCATCATCACCACGTTGAGCGAGTTGTAGGTGAAGAACAGTTCCAGCATCTCATCGGTGCACGCAGGCAAGGCCGTCACATGGCGGAAGCCCAGGAACGTGACCGCATAGCCCACGGCAAACACAGGCACGCCGATGGCCACGACACGGCGCAGTGGAGCCACATGGTGGCGCAGGTAGTGGCCGAGGAGCAGATAGCCGTTGAAGCCCGCGAAGTAGTAGAGCGCATGAAATTGGTTCCATGAGCAGGCACCCCAGATGTAGGGCGACACATACTCGGCGTAGTAGGGCAGGAGCGTGGTGACGCCCCATGCCACGAGGAAGCCCAGTTTGGCCCGCTCCGACGCCCGTTCCACCCAGGCCGAGAAGATGGGCATGTAGAGATAGAGACCGATGAGCAGGTAGATGTACCACAGGTGTACGGGGATGGGCGAGAAGTTGAGCGGGATGTCGGCGATCCACTTCAGCGAGACGGCCAGCGACTGCTGGGTGGCCTCGTCGCCACTGTAGGGGAAGAAGCGGAGCAGCGTGTCGGGCGCAAAGCCCAGCACGCCGAGCAGCCATGGGAAGAGGTTGAACACCACGCCCCACACCACGAAGGGGAAGAACACTCGGCCGATGCGCTTGCGATAGAACGGCAGGGTGGCGTGGTCCTTCAGCGGCAGGAGCAGGGCGCCCGTGAGCATCACGAAGAGCGGCACGCAAGGGCGGAGCAAGGCCCCATAGATGGCGCCCCACAACTTGATCTCGCCGATGCCGGCGGCCTGCGGGTCAGGACAGAAGTTGAAAGGGTCGGTGGCGTGGCAGCACACCACGGTGAACATGGCGACGAGGCGCACCACGTCGAGCCAAACGATGCGTTGTGAGTTGTTCATGCTTGAGGATCGTTTTTTTGAGGGGGAATGAGAAAAACCAAAGCGGCCGGCAGTCTTGTCAACTGCCGGCCGAATGATTGGTGATGATGAGGTCTCGTCAGTGAGGTGATGGATGCGCGGCGATGGTCACCTGACGACCATCTTCCACGTCTTGCGTCCCTGCTTCACGATGACGATGCCGCGCTGAGGACGGTCGAGACGGCGTCCGTCGAGACTGTAGTAGGCCACAGGAGCATGGTCGTCGGCCACTGTCTCGTCGGTCTCCACCTCGCGGATGCCGTTGGCCACCGGGTCGGCCAGGAAGGCGCGGATGGTGGCGCCGAGGTTGATGTAGGCCTGGCGGCACTGGGGATACTGCGAACCACTATAAGTATAATAGGTGAAGATGTCCTCACTCTTCTTCAGGCTGTCGGCCAGGAAGGCGCGCGCCCCCTCGCCATACTCGGCGATGACCCGGTAGGCCAGGTTGATGGTGTCGGCCAGGAGCATGTAGTTGCGGTCGACGCTGACGTCAGCCGAGTTGGAGATGCGGTAGCCCAGGCGATAGAGCGCACCGAGCGTGGTGGCAAAGGGCGCCACTGGAGAGCCCTCTTCAGCCTGCATGTAAGCCGGCACGCTGACCGTGGGCGTCAGCACGCTGGCGTCGCCACTGATCGTGGTCTGGAGCGTGGAGCCACGCCAGATGCCGTCGAGCAGGGAGCCGACGGTGTCGGTGGAGAGCGTCACGTCGGTGGCCTCGATGGTGCGCAGGGCGTCGTGGTCGGTGAGATAGAGCAGCGGCGTCATGGCCGCCACCTCGCGCACGTTGGCCACGGTGAGACGGTTGCGGCCCACCTCGGTGATGGTGCGGCCCTGCATGCCATAGGGCAGTTGGGCGGCGAAGGGCACCACCACGTCGCCCCACTGGCCTGCGCGGGCGCTGTCGAGCACGAGCACGGCCTTGCTGGCGGTGAAGGCGGCCGGTGTGGCAAACTCATGGCTGGTGTGGATCTCCAGGCTGTCGCACACGCCATTGGCCACCACGTTCTTGGCGCCGGCGATGGGTGCCGAGGCGAAGAAGAGCGCGTTGGCGTTGGCCGCCTTCGGCTGCGAGGCCAACTGGTCCACGGCCGTCATGTCGTAGGCGGTGACCTGTGTGTCACGCGCCTGGTCGGCGAAGCGCTCGGCGCTCCAGTCGCCCGTCACGGTGGCGGTGCGGCCATGGGCCACGACGGTCAGCGTGGGAGCCTTCACGACGAAGTAGACGATGCTGTCGGGCGTGTCGAAGATCATGTCGGAGCGCAAGCCGGCGTTGACACGCTTCTGCATCGAGGCGCGATAGTAGCGACCCTCCACCAGGCCGGTGAAGGTGAAGGTGGTGTCGCGCGTCTGTCCCACCTCAAAGATCATCTTGCTCATGGCGCGGGTGGCACATTTCTCCCACTCGCCCGTGGTGCCGTTGAGACTGTCGACCTGGCAGGTGAAGGCCGGTTGGCAGTAGCTGCCGTTGGCCCCATTGGTGAGGTTGACGGCGATGAAAGCACGGTTGTCGTTGACCTGCTGGTAGCTGATGCCGTCGTGGCTGACGGTCTTTGTGCCCGCGGCCACGCTGATGCTGTTGAGGTGCAGGTCGGCCACGCTCTGGGCTACCTCCACCGAGAGCGTGTCGAGGATGTTCTTGTTGGCGTCGGTCAGCCAAAGGTAGAGGCGCTTGTTCTGCGAGGGGCGATAGGTGAAGGTGAAGGTGGCGCTGTCGCCCGAGGCGATGTAGGTGGCCGTCTCGTTGGCTGAGGAAGCGGTCGGCTGCTTGTTGGTGTAGCCACAATAGAGGTAGACGCCCCTGTAGGCGAGCGTGCCGAGGTTTTTCACCGTGGCGCTGACCTGTCCCTCCGTGCGGTAGTACATCTTACTGCTGGTGAGACAGCCCTTCAGGTTCTGTCGCTTGGGCGTGATGTTGGCCAGCACGGCCTGTCCGCTGCTGAAGCCGTTCATGCCCGTGGAGTCGTCGACGGTGTAGTAGCCGTCGCCCTGTCCGCCCCAACCGAAGTTGAAGTGGTAGAGGCCCGTCGAGGCCTGGTAGCCGTCGAGCACCACGGCGTGGCCGCCCTGTGTGTCGCTGGCGCCCGAGTAGAGCAGGGGGCGTCCGCCGCGCACGTTGGAGTAGACCATGTTCTCCCACGACTCCTGGCTGTAGTTCCATTTGCCCAGGTAGTCGTTGGCCAGGTTGAACTGTCCCGACATGGCCTCACCCATCTTGTCGGTGTTGCCGGCTGTGGCTGTGCCGTCCTGGTAGCCGTAGCCCAGGTGGGCGCAGGTGCCGAGGGCATACATCAGGATGGCCACGGCCGAGTCTTGCTGGAGCGAGCCCGTGCCGCTGAGCCTCATGAGGTCGTAGCGCACGGGTGTGCCGGCAGGCAGCGACTCCGTGACGGGAGCGTGGAACCACCCCTCGTTGTAGGTCGGCGTGGCATAGAGCAGGGCGTCGGGGTTGTCGCGACGGAAGTAATAGACGATCTGTGCGGCAGCCGTGGCCTCACAGCCCGACATGGCCTGCTGGCCGTTGTCGGAGCGCTTGGGCGCCAGCATGTTGTAGGGGTAGCCCTGGCTCCAGTGGGTCTTCACCAGGGGCTGCACGTCGATCCACTGGCTCTTGTAGCTGGGCACGTGCAGGCGCTGGGCCACCGAGCGCTTGGGCGCCTTGTGGGTGCGCGTCTTCTGGGCCTGCCAGAGGGCTTCGACCTTGCGGGTCCACGAGGCGAGCAGGCTCTTCAGGCCGTCGGGCAGGTGGGCCGGGTCGTAGTCGCCCTGGTCGGTGTAGCCCACGATGGGGGCCGTCTCGTCGTCGCCGCTGGCGATGACGTAGCCCTGGCCGGCACCACGCGAGAAGACGTAGTAGGGCGCGTTGGCCACGTTGTCGGACGTGGCGTCGCTGATGCCGACAAACTGTTGGGCCACTTGGCGTGCCTCGCTTCGGCTGATGGGGTTGGCTTGTGCGTGCAGGCCGAGCAGCAGCGCACAGGCGGTCAATGTGTATTTGATCTTCATAATTATAATTAGGTTCTCTGATGCAAAGGTATCACTTTTTGGGCAGAAGGCAGGGGTGTCGGTCCACTTTTTTATAATCGAGCTTATCATTTGACCGACACCCCACGCGTCATGGGGCTCACCCGCCGACAGCAAGTGTGCATTGTCATCTTTTAGGACGCATCGAGCGCATTTTTTCCTGAAGGCCGAGATGGGACAACCAAATCACCAAGAGATTGATTTATGTCAATAAATCAGACGATTATAGACATTATATATGGTATTTTTTCCCCCCCCCCCAACATAATTTTTAATAACTTTGCAATACGTTATTCACGTATAAATAGAACAAAAATACTTGATTTAATGAAGAACTTTTTGAACAAGTGTGCATTTGTTGCACTTGTCGGATGGTTCGTTTCCATGCCTGTCTGCGCCTCCTCCTTTGGAGACGATGACGACACGGGCAGCGGATCTGTCACCACTCCGACCGACCCCAAAAGTGCAACCAAGCCCAAGAGTGCCGCAGAGATGCCTGGCACAGTGATTTCTTATGACAACCGAGCGGAACACTGGTCGATGGGCAACCCCGTGAAGCCTGTGGAGGGCCAGTCGAACGACGACGTGATGAAGCGCATCTTTGCCTTCTACAATGTCAAGACCGGCAAGTTTCTGAGTCTTGGCGGCTGGTGGGGCATGCGCACCGTGCTCAGCAGTTCGCCATACCTCTTCTGGCTCCAGCGCCACAACAACGACAAGGTCACCACCAACAACGACGTGAGGTATCCGCTCCATGAGGGCGAGACCACCGTGGTGCCCTCGCTGATGGAACACATGTTCGATGTCCATCGCGACCGGGAGTGCCAGATAGGCATCGGCAGTCAGCAGGGCGACGAGAGCTTCGCCACCTACAACAAGTTGCAAGTGGTGAACACCGGCACTGGCACCGGCACCGGCACTGGCACAAGCACCGGAACAACCACAACCACTGTGGCCTACACCGTCGACCCGACCAAGGACGCCACTGGCCACTTCGGCACCTACTACGCCATCGACCTCACCAAGCAGCGCGTGGAGGCCGAGATCGACCTCAGCACCTGCAAGAACAACAACGAGAACATCCTCTCCATCGGTAGCGACATCGCCCATTGGGGATGGGGCGACAAGGAAAAGCACGCCGTGGCCGACAACATCCACATCTATTATAACGCCACCGACAAGGCCACCAAGAGCCTCGACGCCCACGAGTTGCAGGTGGTCTACCTGGGCATACGCTGCAACGACGCCAATGGTGAGAAGATGAGCTTCTACAACGTGAACCCCTCGTCGCCCCTCAAACTGGCCCTCACCAGCAAGGGACTGGAGGTGAACGTGGTGGCGAGCACCACCCACTTTGCCGACGTGGCCTCCACGCTGAGCGCCGACGGCAAGATACAGGTGGGCAGCCTGGAGGGCGACGTGCGCAGCAACGCCACCTACCAGCAGTTGCAGATCGAGCGTGGCGACGGCACCGTCGAGAAGATCGTGGCAGACGGATACAAACCCAACGGCACCGTCTTCGGACTGGCCGAGGGGGCCACCTACGAGAAGGAAACCGACTGTGGCGCCAACCACACCTTCGACATCGACAAGGACAAGGTGGTGGCCGCCATCGACCTCACCACCTGCCAAAAAGACAAGGAAAACATCCTCTCCATCGGTCGTGCCGTCGGCAAGTGGCTGGGCTACAACCTCCACTTCTATTACTCGCCCAGCACGGGCTCGCTGGAGATGGATTACACCACTGCCGACAGGTTCTATACAACAGGCCGCAAGACCATTCCTCTGGCCGACAAGACAGAACCGCTCCGCATCACGATGAGCAAGGAAGGCGTGGTGGTGCACAATGGCAGCACCACAACCCTCTTCACCCATGAGAGCGCCTCGATCGGCTACTGCGAGGGCAACGCCATCGAGGTGGGCAGCAAGCAAGGCGTCAACCGCAGCCATGCCACCTACAAGAAGGTGACCATCGGCGACGACGACGTGACCAGCACCTTCAACAGCCAGAAGACCGCAGGCTTCGTCATCAGCAAGGTCATCGACATCAACAACGACAAGGTGGTGGCCGACATCGACCTCTCCACCTGCACGGGCACCAACGAGAACATCCTCTCACTGGGCCAGCAGATCGACCAATGGAAGGTGGGCAGTTGGGGGAGCGGCCAACAGGACTCCACCGGCCGCATACATCTCTATTACACGCCCAAGACGTCCGAGACGGGAGAGCTCATCGTGTGGTATGTGGGACGCGGACAACAAGAAAGTTTTGTCAGGAGCGTGGCGAGCAACACGACGCTCCATGTGGAGTTCTCCAAAGCCACAGGCCTCACCATCAATGGCATGGAGTATTTCGTCAAGCTCGAGATACCCTATCGCGAAGGCTATGAGGGCGAGGTGGTTCGCTACAAGAATGTCAAAAACAACGTGCCCGAAGTCGACGACAAGGGCCACTACATCCAGAATGACAGCGGCAGTCGCATCAAGCGCATCTACAACAACTACATCTTCGCCGACGAGAGCCGAAGCAACAAGCGACAGACCTACTTCGTCTCATCAAGCTTCGCCAAGTCTGCCAAGGACTCATATACCGAGGGCAACTTCTTTGCCTACACCAACCTGCAAAGCGAGAATGGCGACTACAACAGCGGTGTGTATGGCGACCGTGCCATCATCCAAATGAGCGGCATGAACAGTCCGCAGGTGTCGCAGTGGTCCTTCAACCCCGTGGACGACCCGTCGGGCAAGGGACAGAACCTCTACACCCTGTCGCTCTCCATGCCCTATGACGCTGAGACCACCACAGGTGCCAGCATCGCGCAGAAGCAGTTCTTCCTGGCCCCCACACAGAAGTATGTGTATGGCCCTGAGGGCAACAAGTATTATGACAGCGACACGGACGAGACGGGCTCTTTCGACAATGCCAACGAACTGCAAGACGTGGAGCTGACGAGCACGCTCACCGACAACTGCTACTGGAAGGTGATCTCGCTCTACGACTATCGCCAGATCATGGACAACTCCGACAGTGAGCTGCGCCATCAGATCGACGCCACGTTCCTCATCTCCGATCCCAACTTCTCGCGTGAGAACAAGGTGCTCAACATGTGGCAGAGCACCGTCGACAGCGATCACCTGCGCATCGGATTTGACGGCTACTACAAGACGACGACACAGCAAGTGGACTACATGGAGAGCAGCAGCGGCTGGGACAAGCGCTACAACCACGCACGCTACATGGCTGCCAACATCTACAACGGAGGCCGCGGCCGCGTCTCGCAGACGCTGAAGGTGTTCACCCCCGGATGGTATGTCATCCGCTGCAAGGGCATGAGCAATGTGGGCGCCAAGCTCTTCATCGAACATAATGGCCAGCGCAACACCAAAACCCTGGCACAGGTGACCAGCACCGACCTGCAGACACTGCGCAGCACGGACACCAGCGTGGCCAAATGGCCCATGGACCCCGGCATGCCGATCTACAACTCGTCGGTGTGGATGAACGACCCCTACCGCAAGAACGCCGACCCCGAGAAATACGACAACCAGGTGTTGCTCTACATCGACGACGTCAGCTATGAGAACCAGGGCGACGTGACCATCGGTGTGGAACTGACCGACGATGATGTCGCCGCCACGGGCAACCAGGTGGACAAGGAGGACGAATGGACGGTCTTCGACGACTTCCGCATCCTCTTCGGTGGTATCAGTCCCGCCAAGGAGTCGTTCCTCATCCTCGACGAGGACAAGACATCGCTCGACTACCTCGACATGGGCCTCCACACCTACAAGGGTAAGTCGCTCCTGCTGCACCGCTCGTTCTCGCTCAACAAGTGGAACACGTTCATCATGCCTGTCAGCCTGACCAAGGCGCAGTTCTGTGGCGCCTTCGGCAAGGACAGCCGACTGGCCAACCTGTATGACCTGACGCCCATACGCGTCAACTTCAAGTCGGTGGACATCAGAAATGCGGGCGACGACGACATCGTGCTCGAGGCCGGCAAACCTTACATCATCAAGCCTACCAAGGCGGCCGGAAACACCGACGCCAGCCTGGCCACACAGAAGATATGGACCTGGGCGTCGGACGGTGATGAATATAAAGAGGTGACCGTTGGCACGCCGTTCTACACCATCCTCGGTGTGACGCTCGACGGACCGATGAAGACCAACAACGAAATAGAGCACTACAACTTCACGACGCTCACCAGCTACTATGACGACAACATCTACGTGAAAGCGTCGGATGGCGTCAATGGCGACGGACGTGGCACCATGGCCATGAAGGGCACCTACTGCAAGAACTTCTCGGGAACGAGCATCAACGAGGGGCACGCCTCGCTCAACGTCACTGGCAACACCTATGCCTACGTGATGAAAGACAACACGATGAGGGCCCTGCCGCAAGGACAGCCCTATGGCACCAAGGGCCTGCGCTGCTGGTTTGAATACACGCTCGACAACACGCAGGCCAAGGTCACACCGAAGGTGTATATCGATGGCGTGGGCGACGAGGTGACCAGCGTCGACATCGTGGACAACGACGGCCAGCAGACCATCGGCGGCCGATATGCCACAGGTGTCTACAACCTCAACGGCCAACAGGTGCGGCAAGATGCCAGCACCACGGGGCTGCCCAGCGGCCTCTACATCGTGAACGGAAAGAAAGTAATCGTCAAGAACTAAAATCAAGCAGCAACATGAAGAAGACATATGTCGCTCCCATGACGGAGAGTATTGAAGTTTACGAATCGCTGATGAAGCAATTTGCATCAGGATGGCGCGTTGACGGAGGAGACAAGGAGGGCGAAGTGGAGAATCCTGGAGAACCTGGATGGCCGGGCACCGGCGGAGGCAGTGGCACCGGCGGCCTGATCTGGGGCGACAACGACTAATGAAAAAGAGGCGAATGGCCATCGGGAACACTCTTCCCATAGGCCCTTCGCCTCTTTGCTTTGTCTTGCCTCTCGGCTTATCCCCACACTTCCTCGGTGATCTCTCTCACCAGGTCGAGCTTGGCCCACTGCTCCTCCTCGGTGAGCTTGTTGCCAATCTCGCAAGAGGCGAAACCGCACTGGGGGCTCAGGCTCAGGCGCTCGAGCGGCACATAGCAGGCGGCCTCACGGATGCGGGCGATGACCGTGGCCTTGTCTTCGAGCACGGGCGACTTGGTGGTGATCAGGCCCAGCACCACGCGCTTGTCTGCCGACACCTCCTTGAGGGGCTCGAAGCCTCCCGAGCGCTCATCGTCATACTCCAGATAGAATGTGTCCACGTTCTCTCGCGCAAACAGGTAGGGAGCCACAGGGTCGTAAGCGCCCTTGGTGGCATAGCAGGAGTGGTAGTTGCCACGACACACATGGGTGTTGATGGTGAGGCCCTCGGGCTTGCCCTCAATGGCGAGGTTGTTCACGGCGAGGTATTGCAGTGCCTCATGCTCCAGTGTGAAGCCCATGCCGGCCATCGACTTCCAAAAGTCATCGTCGACGATCATGCCCCAGGTGCAGTCGTCGAGTTGCACGGTGCGGCATCCGGCGGCATAGATCTCCTGGAAGAAGGTGGCGTAAGCCCTGGCGATGTCGTGGATGAGCTCCTGTGTGTTGGGATAGAACTCGCGGGTGTTCTTGGCGTTGTCGCCACGGAAGAGCTCGGCGAGGAACTGGGCCGGGGCGGGCACGGTCTGCTTGGCCTCCACGCCTGCTTCCTCAAACTGCTTCATGAAGAGATAGTCTTGGATGAAAGGGTGGTTCGCGCCCGTGATCTTGCCTGTGAGGCGGAGCGAGCCCTTCGTGGTCTCCTCGCCATGAAACTGGTAACCATGGTCGAGCTCGATGTGCTCCACGCCACCGAAGCCCCACATGAAGTCGAGATGCCAATAGCTGCGACGAAACTCGCCGTCGGTGATGTAGTGGAGGCCGTGGGCCTTTTGCTTCTTCACCACATCCTCGATGAGACGGTCCTCAATGGCGCGTAGCTCGGTGGACGAAAGGCTTCCCGCTGCCAACTTGGCTCTTGCCTCTTTCAACTCGGCGGGGCGCAGGTAGCTGCCCACTGCATCGAAATGCTGATTTCTGTTGCTCATAGTGCTTGTCTTTATTTGTTGTTTGATGGTTTGCTGTCTTGTTTTCGACGGCAAAGGTAAGGGAAAGAACTTCGTGCGCCAAATTTTCTCCGTTATTCGGAAATATTTCCTAACTTTGCGGATGAATGGGCGATTACACAGAATAATATTCTGTAATATTCGCCAACAAGAAGCATATCATCAACATCAAAACCATACACACATGGCATATCAAGAGACTCTCGATGAGACAGACGTGAAGATCCTCAGGCTGTTGCAGCAAAACTCGCACATGACCGTCAAGGAACTGGCGGCACGCGTGAACCTGTCGCCTTCGCCCACCTTTGAACGGCAGAAGCGACTGGAGCGCGAGGGCTACATCACGCGATACACGGCCGTCGTGGACCACCACAAGATGGGGCACAACGTCATCGTGCTCTGCAACATACGCCTGAAACAGCACACCCATGAGCTCATCCAGCAGTTTATGGACACCGTGCAGACCATCGACCAGATCACCGAGTGCTACAACACTACGGGCGACTACGACTTCCAGATCAAGGTCTACGCACACGACATGAAGGACTACCAGGACTTCATGCTCAACACCCTCGGTAACATCGACTGCATCGGAAGCCTGCACAGCATCATCGTCATCGGCGAAATCAAAGACTCACACTGCATCCCCGTCAATCGTTGCCTGTTGAAGAAGCAGAAATGAACGAGTGTCGACGCCCTATTGATGTATGGAGCATACCACTTTTTTTTATCATGCCCCTGCGTATCTGCCATGAATGAGCGTCAGAAACAGTGCCAAAAAGAAAAAAGTCCTAACCGCAAGTCTTCAAGCGGTTAGGACTTTTCTGTGTGCGCCCGACAGGACTCGAACCTGCACGTCGTGAAACACCAGATCCTAAGTCTGGCGCGTCTACCAATTTCGCCACGGGCGCGAACGTGACGGATTGCAAAGTTACACAATTATTCTGATATTCATCGCCTCCAACCTCTTTTTTCTCACTTGTTGGTGATGAAAAGAGGTTTGGAGGCGGTTTTCTTCTTTCTTTTGGCGAGTGGCGACGGGGTGTGCCGCTTACTTGAGTTTGGGCTTCAGCTCGTCGGGTGAGTCGTGGGTGTACATGTTGACGGGTGGTGCCGTCTTGGTGAAGAAGTCGGTGATGACCTGCGGCTCGAGCGTCAGCGATGGCCGGAAGTCGGACGACTGCATGTAGTCGATGATGGCCTTGCGCATCTGTCGGGCCACGGGCCGGCGATCGAGGTTCGTACTGATGTCCATGGTGGTCATGAGCAGGCGGCCTCCCAAGACGTTGGCCTCGATGACCATGCCCAGCTTGCGACTGACGTGCCAGGTGTCGATGGGCTGCACGGGCGACTGGTAGGAGGCGGGCAGCTCAGAGAGGTTCATGACCTGTGCACGATTGAGCAACTCCCACCAGTTGAGGTTCGACCAGTCGTCGGTGGGGAACTCGCGGAAGAGCGGGTGCTGCGTGTCGATGTAGGCGCCTGTGGTGTGAGGCGGCCGCATCTTAAACCAACTGGTGTTCCAGAAGACCGGCAAGTATTGCTGCTTGACATCGTTGCCATAGCGCACGCGCCCTGCGGCGGTGATGAGCACCTTGCCACCCTGCCGGAGTGTGCGGAGGGCCTTGGCGTCGAGCGTGTCGGTCGTGTAGATGTCCTTGGGCGCAGGCGTTGCCTCTTGGGCAGGGTAGACCCAGTAGTCGTAGGAGTTGGCATAGTGGCGCTGGCCATCGGTGAGCGAGAGGGTGAGCGTGTACTTGCCCGGCTTGGTGGCGTCGGTGAAGAGTGGCACGCGCGCCACCTTCAGGCTCTTGCCCGCCGGCAGGTCGGCCGTGAGCACGGTGCCACTGGCCGCCGAGGGCGAGATGGCGTAGGAGAGGCGCGCCTGGCGGAGCGTCTGGCCGCCGAGGGCGTTGTAGACGTCGACGGCCACCTCGGCCTTCTCGCCTGTGGTGAAGACAAACTTGGGGAACTCGGCCATGACCACCACATCGTTGCAGAACTGGCGCCACTGTGTGCTGTCGACATAGCCCTTCTCGCGGAAGAAGACGTTGAGCGGTCCGACAAGGGCCGTGCCCTGTCCGCTGTAGTCGTTGAGGGCGAGGAGCATGAAGCCCGCATAGTCCTTGGTGCGCAGGTTGCGCTCGATCTCATACTTGTAGCTGAGCACCTGCAGCTTGCCGCTGGAGTGGAGAAACTTGGTGGCCATCTGCTGCATGCCATGGTCGCGGAGCAGGTCGGCGAAGATGTCGAAGTTGTAAGCCTTGTAGACGCCCGTGTACTGCGAGCGCTCGCTGAGGTCGGGGAAGGCGCACCACTGGCCCTGTTCGTGTGCGATGATGGGCGAGTTGTTGGGTTCCGTGCCCTTGTAGTTGCGCGGATAGAGCAGTTGCTCATAGTAGTCGTCGGTGCTCTGCGGGGCGTGTCGGTCCCAGTCGAGTCCGCGTGCTCCGGCCTTGGCGTGATATTGCGAGCCACCGTCCCAGGCCCATCCGCCGCCCACATTGAAGCTGGCGTAGATGCGCCGGGCGTCGGTCTTCTTCCAGTAGTCCACCCAGCGGTCGCCCCAGGTCACCCAGTCGCCTGCCGGCTCATTGCCCGCCGACATCATGACAAACGAGGGGTGGTTGCCGTAGGCGGCGGTCATGCGCTTGGTCTCGTCCATGAGATAGGTGTCGATATACATGCCGCGGTTCATCTTCACGCCGTGGTTGGGCCAGCTGGGACCCTCGGGCTGGAGATAGAAGCCCACCTCATCGGCAGCGGTGAAGGCTGCCTCTGGCGGACAATAGCTGTGGAAGCGCATGGCGTTGAGCCCATACTGCTTGCACTTGGTGAAGAGCTTCCGCCAGCTCTCGACATCGGTCGGGGGAAAGCCAGTGAGCGGAAAGTCGCAGTTGCCCACCGTGCCACGTATCCACACGGGCTTGTCGTTGAGATAGATCTGCATGCCCTTGACGGTGATCTCGCGCATGCCAAACGTGGTGCGCACGGTGTCGTCGCGTGTGCAGACAGCCAGCTGATAGAGGCGTGGCGTGAACTCAGACCACTGCTGGGCGCCCGTCATGGGCACCACATAGGTGGAGTCGTCCTGGCGTGTTGCCGCCACGGGGGTGCCGTCGAGCTCAAAGCGGAGCTTGCCCTTGGCGCTGGGCACCACCACGCGTGCCACCTGCTGGTGGATGTCGGGGAAGACGGCCACGCGGCCCACGGGCTGGCGGCCTGTGCAGCGCAGTTCCATGCGTCCCACGATGCCGTTCCAGTTGCCTTGCGTCTGGTCGGTCACACTGTGCGAGTCTTGTCCCACGCAGACGTTCTCGATGCCATTGTAGACGGTGATCGTGAGCTCATTGTCGC
Source organism: Prevotella sp. (assembly GCA_050875105.1). GTDB lineage: Bacteria > Bacteroidota > Bacteroidia > Bacteroidales > Bacteroidaceae > Prevotella. The sequence continues at coordinate 13,945 of JBNMMB010000009.1, forward strand.
GCCCGTATTGCAGGCAGTCGGTCACGTCATAGACGTGTGGGGTGTTGAGGCTCATCTGGTGGCCCACCTTTCGGCCATTCACCATGACCGTGGTCTCGATGTGGGGGCGCTCAAGGAAGAGCTCCACACGGCGCCCCTTCCACTGCTTGGGCACCGCCACCGTGCGGCTGTAGGTCACCGTGCCCACATAGTGGCGGTTGGGGGTGAGGAAGAAGGGAAACTTCATGTGCCCTGCCTGGCGATACTTTTCCATGTAGGGGTTGTAGTAGTAGGACGAGTCGTAGAGCGACCCCGTCCACTGGGTGCTGACCGACGGCAGGTCGCCGAGGTTGTTGGTGAGCATCGAGCCGGGCAGTGTCACTGCATGGGTGGCCCCGTCGAACGTGGCTTTCCATGCGCCGCCAAGGCCGACCACATTGCCTGCGAGGGCTTGCGCACCCACGCATATCATACTGAGGAGAATGGCATGTCTCATAGGTCTGATTGTTTTAGCAGAAACCGTTTGTTGATGGTTTGGGTTGATTGTATGCCACAAAGTTACTAAGTTTTTTTGTTTGCGACCTGTGCTTTTTGACATTTCTGCCCGACACATTGGCAAATGCGATCATTTGCAAGCATCTCAGGCAAGACTTATTGTCTTGGCAATGATGGGGACACGCCCTTTTTAGAAGTATTTCTCTAAGAACGCTTTAGGGGTCATTATCGGAAGGCCATCCGATGGGAAATGTTTTCCATTTCTTGTGACGATAACGTCACAAGCAGCTGAAACCGCTGAGTAATATTGCAACATATCCTCTACGTCAGGACTTGGCATAGAGAACGCTTGGTCAAATTCTATTTGAGTAAGGGGTGATATGCGAATGAATTGTTTGATGTTGTTGATGCAATCTACAGCACCTTGGTATCCTAAAGGCTTACGCAATATGTAGATGCAGGTGGCGAGAGACATGGCAGTGGCATATAGTGTGATTTTTTTCTCAACACCTAAGCTGAGAATATTGCTGCTTGCTTCAAAGAACATTTCTCGTTGGTCCAATACATCTATTATGACGTTTGCATCAATAAAAACATTCATGGCACTTATTTGTATTTCTCAGTTAAATACTCTTCAACAATGTTTTCCCCGTTCATGTCTTGTATTTCATTGGCACCATTTTGTCTTGCAATCCCGATGAGAGACTGGATGGTTGGGTGCAACTCAGCGACGGGGCGCACGTGTGACTTGTTAACTTGGTCCTTGTTTTTGCCAACAAGCATCTGTATGCCAGTCTTAATGGCGTCAGCAATACTGACGTTGTGCAGATTAGCGTATGTGGCAGCAATGCCATACGTGTTGTTGTCTAATGTTACAGTTGCCATAAGTGCTTAGGATTATGTTCGTGGGCAAAGTTAAGAAAGACAGTTGAGATATGCAAGAAAACAAAGGGAAACTTTGTTGGCCGGCTTATCTTTTATCTTGATCCAGTAAGACTTCCCGGAAGGCGTCGTAGTTGCTGACGCCATGGCGGTTGTGGTCGTCGATGACGGGGAAGACGATCTTGCGGTATTTGTTCTTAAACTCCGGTTCGCCCATCACTTGCTGGAACAGTTGGGCTATCTGGCGGGGAGGATTGCTGAATGCGCCACAGCCAAAGGCTCCCAATGCCAATGCGTCGTGGCCGTGGAGGAGACCGATGCGGAAGATGGTGCGCATCTTCGACAAGGTCAGTGCCACTTCCTCGTCGGTCAGTGGTTTGCGCTTACCGTCGGGGTCGTGCCTGTTGATGGCGGCGACAGCTATGAACGAGAGCTTGAAAGGGTGGGAGAGCAACGTGTAGTCGTTGTTCTTACTCTCGCGGAACACCGTGGCATAAGGCGTGTAGACGCCGCCAAAGCGCACGTCAAGCGGATATTGCCTCCTGTTCTTCTCCACACCATACTGCTCGGCATAGGGCATGAACTGATAGAGCGAGCGAAACAGGTTGGTGCAGCGGAAGAGGCTCTCCTCCTGGGCACGTGCCCCATTGATGACACCGCCGCCTGCGTTGCGCCGGCTGGCGAAGTTGAGGACTACAGGGTTGTAGCCTTCGTCTATGAGTTGCTTGCCGGCAGATATGCTGTCGGTGGGAAGCAGCGCCACCTCGGTCGGCTCCCTGTGGGCAGGTATGTCAAAGACCGTGAAGGGCCGGGAATAGAAACGTGAGTTCTCGCGCATCTCGCGGTCGCTGCCCAGTTCGACGATGGTGCCGTCGGGTGCCGTGTAGTGACCGGTCATGGCGACTTTCATGGTCTCTTGATACACGCTGATCAGGTGCATCTTATGCTGGAAAAAATCAAAGTTGTCTTGCCTCATGTTGTCATTTGGTTTTTGTGGTTTCAAATAAGTTGGATATGGCATACAGTGGGATGATGTCGATGCGCTTTCCCCCATATCTGTCAGTTTGTTTGCAACAAGACAAATGCCATTTTATGAGGGTAGCATTTGTCTTGTTGCAAAGTTACTGATTATCTGTTGTATACAAAACTTTTTAGCGTTCTTTTTGCTAAAAGAAAGACTTATCATGGCCCATTTTCTGCTAAAAGAAAGACTTATCGACACTTGTTTTCTGCTAAAAGAAAGACTTATTGGCTCATGCAAGGCGGTTGAGGGGGCAACACACTCATGTGTTTTTGCGATAGCTGGTCACAGCCCAGACGTTCATGATGAGGGCTATGACGGCGAGGGCCAGCACCTGATGGGCGATGCAGGAGAAGTCGCCGCCACGGACGAAGACCGTGCGGATGGCATCGATGAAATAATGGACCGGATTGGCATAGGTGGTGAGATAGGCCAGGTGGGGCATGGAGCGCACGGGGGTGAAGAGGCCGCTCAGTAGTAGGAGGCACATCACGAAGAACCACATGACGAAGACCGCCTGTTGCATGGTGTCGTTGTAATTGGAGATGATCAGGCCCATGCCGCTGAAGATGAGGGCCAGGAGCATGGCCAGGAGATAGATGAGGGCCAGGCTTCCCGCCGACGTGATGCCATAGACGGCCCAAGCCAACACGAAGCAGACCGTCATCACGATGAGTCCGATGACCCAGTAGGGGATGAGCTTGGCCAGGATGAACTGCCACTTCTTGACAGGTGTCACATTGATGGCCTCGATGGTTCCCTTCTCTTTTTCGCCCACGATGTTGAGGGCAGGCAGAAAACCGCACATCAGCATGATGAGGATGGCCATCAGTGAGGGAATCATGAACACCTTGTAATTGAGGTGCTTGTTGTAGAGATAGAGTGTGGACACCAGCGTCGCTGGCTGCTTGGCGGCCTGCCCGCCGATGTGGGTGGTGATGATGTTGCCCAGGTAGGCGCTGCCCATGCTGCCCTTGGTGCCGTTCACGGCGTTGGCGGCAACGAGTATCTGGGGAGCCTGCGCACGCGTCATGTCGCGCTCGAAGTGGGGCGGTATCTCCACGATGATGTCGGCCGCAGAGCGCTCCACATCCTTGAGCGCTTCGGCGTAGTTGGCCTTTTGGCCGCCGAAGATGAAATAATGGCTTGCCTCGATGCGGTGAACCAGTTGGGAGGAGAGCGTGGAGCGGTCGTGGTCGACGACATCCACCACGATGTTTTTCACCTCCATGTTCATCACCCAGGGCATGACACACATCATCATGATGGGGAACATCAGGATGAGGCGAGGGATGAAGGCGTTGCGGCGGATTTGCAAGATCTCCTTGCGGAGCAGATAGGTCAGAGTCATGTTGTGTAGCTTATTCCAATCGTTTGTTGAACTTCAATAGTGCGGCTGTCAGCAAGACAAGCGTCATGGCCGACAGCACGGTCACCTCTTGGGCCACTTTGTCGAAGCCCACGCCCATGATCATGAGTTTGCGCATGGCCGAGATGTAGTAGCGCGGAGGCATGATGGCCGACACCCATTGCAAGACGGTGGGCATGCTCTCTACGGGATAGATCATGCCGCTGAGCATGATGCATGGCATGATGAGCATCATGGCCGAGGCCAGCAGGGCCACCAGTTGGGTCTTGGCCACCGTGCTGATGAGCAAGCCCAGCGACAGGGCCAGCATGATGTAGATGGCCGACACGAAATAGATGCCAAGCAGGCTCCCGGCCAGGGGGACCATGAGCACCCACTTGGAGATGACGAGGATGGTGGTGAGGATGAGAAAGGCCAACACCAGGTAGGGGACGGCCTTGGCCACGATGATCATCAGCGGGCGCACCGGACTCACCAACAGCACCTCCATGGTGCCGCGCTCTTTCTCCCTGACAATGCTGATGCTCGTCATCATGGCGCAGATCAACATCAGGATGACGCCCATGATGCCAGGCACAAAATTGTAACTGCTGCGCATCTGCGGGTTGAACAGCAGCTTGGTGGAGACGGGAGCGGCCATCGCGGCCTGCGCCGTCGGTGAGATGCCGCCCGCCGTGGCCGAGTGGGTGAGGATCTGTGTGGCGTAGTTGGCATACATCTGCGCCATGTTGGGGTCTGCGCCATCGGCGATGACCTGCAAGCCACTGTGCTTCGACGCGAAGTTGCGCCCGAACACCACGGCGATGTCGGCCTTCTGATGCCTGATGAGGTGTTCGGCCTCCGAGGATGTGCCGACCGTGTAGAGTATGTTGAAATACTCGCTGGCCCCCAAGGCTTCCACCAGCTGCTGCGTCTGGTGGTCGACCGACGACAAGACCACCGCCGTGCGCACGTTTCTCACATCGGTGGAGATGGCAAAGCCGAAGAGCAACATCTGGATGATGGGCATGCCAAAGAGGATGAGCATGGTGCGCCTGTCACGCAGGATATGGCGTGCTTCCTTGATGATGAAAGATGTGAATGGCTTCATGATGATGAGCAATATAAGATAAGGAGAGGGTCACTGCCTGGTCGACTGGCGGGCAAGACACGTGAAGACATGGTCCATGTCGGGCTGGCCGAGTGAGCGCTTGAGTTCGTCGGGCGTGCCCATGGCGCGGATCTTGCCGTCGACCATGATGGAGAGGCGGTCGCAATATTCGGCCTCGTCCATATAGTGGGTCGTCACGAAGACGGTGATGCCGCGGTCGGCGGCGTCGTAGATGAGTTGCCAAAACTGCCGGCGCGTGGCGGGATCGACACCGCCTGTCGGCTCGTCGAGAAAGACAATTTCGGGCTCATGGAAGATGCTGACCGAGAAGGCCAGCTTCTGCTTCCAGCCCAAGGGCAGGCTCGCCACGATGTCGTCGCCATGCTCAGCGAAGTGGAGCTCGTCGAGGAGCTTGTCGCTCTTCTGCCGGATGTCCTTGTCAGCCATGCCATAGATGCCCGCAAAGAGGCGGATGTTCTCACGGACGGTCAGGTCTTCGTAGAGCGAGAACTTCTGGCTCATGTAGCCGATGTGCTTCTTGATCTGCTCATACTCGGTGGCGATGTCGCACCCGGCCACTTTGCCCCGGCCGCTTGTCGGTTGGCTCAGGCCCGTGAGGATGTGCATGGCCGTGGTCTTGCCCGCCCCATTGGCGCCCAAGAAACCGAACACCTCGCCACGCCTCACCGTGAAGGAGATGTCGTCGACGGCATGAAAATCGCCAAAGGCTTTCACCAGGTGCTCCACCTCGATGACATTGTCGGCTTGTGCCTTGCCCTTGGTGTGTGTGATCCCATCCGGGGCGAACACCTCCTTGAATTGCTCCAGCACCCCATCGGGCTCGCCGATGGCCTTCACCTCGCCAGCTTGCAGGAAGGCGATGCGCTGGCAACGACGCACCTCGTCGAGATAGGGCGTCGACACGACGATGGTGATGCCGCGCTCACGGAGCGACTCGAGCACCGTCCAAAACTCCTTGCGACTCACGGGGTCGACACCCGTGGTGGGCTCGTCGAGCAGGAGGATGCTGGGCTGGTGGACCAGGGCGCAGCAGAGGGCCAGCTTCTGCTTCATGCCGCCCGACAAGGCGCCCGCCTTGCGCTTGCGGAAAGGCTCGATCTGGGAATAGATGGCCCGGATATGGTCATACTCCGCCTCGACGGTGGTGCCAAAGAGCGTGGCGAAGAAGTTCAGGTTCTCCTCCACCGAGAGGTCTTGGTAGAGCGAGAACTTACCGGGCATGTAGCCCACCCGCTTGCGGATGTCCTTCAGCCCTGAGACAATGTCGTAACCGTCCACTGTGGCCGTTCCGCTGTCGGGCAAGACCAGTGTGGCGAGAATGCGGAAGAGTGACGTCTTGCCCGCGCCATCGGCCCCAATGAGGCCAAACACCTCACCCCGGTCGACCGAGAAACTGGCGTGGCGCAACGCTTCCACTTTGCCGTAACGCTTGTAGATGTCGTGTGCCTCTATCGCTTTCATGGTTGTCAGTCTGTTCAAGTCAAACAATGGGTAGCTTACAGCTTCACTTCGCCATACATGCCAATCTTGACATAGCCGTCGTTTTTGACGGCAATCTTGACGGCATAGACCAGGTCGGCCCGCTCGTCGTCGGTGAGGATGGTCTTGGGTGTGAACTCCGACTCGGAGGAGATCCAGGTCACCTGGCCCTCATAGGCCTTGCGCTGGCCATTGCCGTAATCGGCAAACACCTTCACCCGTTGGCCGACCTTCACCTCTTTCAGTTGTGCGGAGGTGAGGTAGGCTCGTAGGTACATGTGCTGGGTGTCGGCCATCTTGAAGAGGGGCTTGCCGATGGAGGCAAACTCGCCCTTCTCCGCATATTTCTCCAGCACGGTGCCCGTGATGGGCGAGATGATGTGGCACTTTCTCAGTTGGTCGGCCACCTGGAGCTTCTCCACGTCGGTGGTGCCCATTTGTGCGTTGAGGCTCTTGGTGGATGTGTTGAGCGAGGAGAGTTGCGCCTCCAGTTGTCGTTCGAGCACCTTCACCTGGCTCCGTGCGTCATCCAGGCTCTTGCGGTTGGCGGCGCCGTCTTTCACCAGTCCGTCAAAGCGCTCGCATTCCTCGCGGGCCTTGGCCAACTGTTGTCGTGTGGCGGCCACCTGCTTGGACATGTCGGGGCGTTGTGAGGCATAGACCAGTTTGGTGGCACCGATCTGGCGGGCCTTCAGGTAGAGTTGCACCGTGTCGATCAGTCCCACCTGTTGGCCAGCCTCGGCCTGGTCGCCTTCGTTCACGTCGAGGCTGAGCAGCGTGCCGCTTTGCTCGGCCGACACGGTCACCTCTGTGGCTTCGAAGGTCCCCGTTGCGTCATATTCCTTGTCTTGCTCTCCGCATGATGCGAGGCCGAGGGCCATCAGCATCAGCACAAATGCGTATGGTTTACTCATTGTTGATGTTCTTTTGGTGATATATTTCCTTGAGTAGTTGTATCTCGTGTTGCGCCTTCTGCGCCTTGGCCAGGCTCACGGCGTTGATGTCGCGCACCAGTTCGTTGACGCTCTCCGTGCCCAACTGTACCTTGCGGTCGCTCTTGCTGCGGATGCTCTCGCGCAGGCGGACGATCTCGTCGTCGTGTGCGATCTGCTTGCGCAAGGCGCCGATGGCTCCGACCGACTCCTCGTTTTGCAAGCGGTTGTTGAACAGGAAGGTGTTGCGCTCAGAATGGTTGATGGCCCGTTGGGTCTCGAGTTTTCGGATGTCGTTCTTGCGGGTGTACAGGGCTCCGATGTTCCACGACACCGACAGGCCGCCCATCAGCGCCCCATTGTTTACCAAGCTGCTCATCTTCGAGTGCACCAGTCCCATGCCGAAGAGGCTCACCGTGGGCCGCAGTTGGGTGTCGAGCTGTCGGCGCTGGGCGTCGAGCAAGGCGTCTTGTGAGGCGTAAACGCCGAGTTCCGGGCGCCCCATTCCCCATGAGCCATGGCTGGTGGTCGCTGCCGAGGGCTTCTCCAAGGTCTCACCGGCGGCCAGGTCTTTGCCGAGGAAGACGCTGAGCATCTTGCGGTAGGCCTCGCGCTGGCTGTCGAGGGCGTCTTTCTGTTGGCACGCTTTCAGCTTCTCCACCTGTATGGCGTCCAGGTCGCTTTGGTTGGCCACGCCCCCTCTCATCATGCTGGTGATGGTCTGTTCACTGGTTGTCAAGTCGGCTGTCAGCAGGGCATTCTGCTTCAGTTGCTCGTCTATCAAGAGAATGGCGAAGTAGAGCTGGTCCACCCGTTCGTTGATGGCATACATCGAGACGTCGAACTGGTGCTTCTGCACGTCGTTCTGTGCGATCGTCACCTGTCGCTGTGCGGCGATCTGCCCACCGTCATACACGTTTTGCGAGACGGTCACCGAGGCGCTTGCCATCCAGTTCTTCATGTCGATGCCCATCTGTTCCATGGTGGAGCTCTTCTTGATGAGGTCGGTGAAGGCGTATGCGCCAGCCGAAGCGCTCACCCTGGGCAACCAGCCCTTCATGGCGTTGCTGAGAGTGAAGTCGCGGCTTTGTTCCAACAGTTGGTATTGCTTGATGGCCGGATAGTTGTCGTGTGCCTGCTGGTGGGCCTCCTTCAGCGACAAGGCGCAGGCGGGCAACGGTATCAGGGCCAAAGCCAATAAGAATGCTTTGTGGGTCATGTCTGTCATTGTTTGGACGATTCTTTTCGACTGCAAAATTAGGACAAAACCTTGAGCGTATCGTTACCCAAAGAAAGGAGAAAATGTTCTTTTTGTATGATTGTTTGGGTTTGATGGGCGATTATGCGCCATAATCGTTATCTTTGTAGAAGATAAGCTGCGGCTCGGCAATTGAAGCAAGCTTCATGGCTCTCGCGCTTGCATTATCTTTGTAGAAAATTGACGATAACAATCGACGCTCATGGAAAACAAGCAACCCCAACGACTCAGCATGCGACGGATGTTCGACACGTTCGCCCAGCAGAACATGATCCCGAACAGGTGTTTCTTCAAGGACGGATTTGCGGTGGTCATTGATCTTGACCGCTTCCTGAAACCGTTTATCACGGCCGTGAAGTGTCCCTACCTCCTGGAAGACTTCCGCTTGGGCATCGTCACCAAGGGCTCCATGCGGAGCATCATCAACCTGCAAGAGTACCATGTGGAGGCTGGTGACATCATGTTTGTCACGCCGGGTTCCATCGTGGAGCCCCTCGAGGTGAGCGACGACTTTTGCTTGAGAGGCATGGGCGTCTCGGCCGACATGATGCACCTGGCTCATGTCGACCCGTTGCCCAGCCTGTTCGGGGGCAGGCAGAAACATGGCATCTTATTGATTGAAGAGGAGGAACGGCAGGTCGTGGAGCACATGTTCGGACTGATGTGGGAGATAGCGACCGTGGGCGAAAAGGGGAGAGCGGCCGACGATGGACAACAGCTGGGCCTTGCCCCCGCTGCCTTGCGCATGATCGCGACCCTCACCAGTTTTTACGACTCCCTGTTTGCCCGCCAAGGTCCACAGACAATGAGGCACCAGCCAGCCAGCAACAAGATTTTCGACAGTTTCATCCAACTGGTCAACCAGCATTGCCGGGAGCAACGCCGGTTGGCATTCTATGCTGACAAGTTGTGTGTCACCGAGCGCCACCTGGGCACCATGGTGCATCTGGCGAGCGGGCTGACGGCCAAGGAATGGATCGACAAGGCTGTGATCACGGCTGCCAAGGTGATGCTTCGCCACAGCGACCGCCAGGTTGTGGAGATCGCCGAGGCATTGCATTTCCCCACCGCCAGCTTCTTCTGCAAATACTTCAAGCGGCTGAGCGGTTGCACGCCACAGGAGTATCGGGGAAAGTCATGACCGGCGTGACCGGTGCTCACGACATGCCTTGACCAGCGAGGCGTCACAACCGGCCCTTCTCGGCGTTGCCCGCTCCCGTGCCTTTGTATTTGCTCTTGGCAACATTGAAGTTGTATGACACGCTGAGGCCTACGCTGCGGCTGTAGCCATAGCAGTCCTTGGTCAGGACGACATGGCTGCCCTGCATCGTCCACTGCTCCTTGTCGGTGCGCAGCAGGTCGTTGGCAAACAGGCTGATCTCCATGCTCTCACGCAACAGCGACTTGCTGATGCGCATGTCGAGGCGTCCGAAGGCCTTGGTGTGCTGCAGGTCGTCGTGGCGGCTGGTCTTGTATCGCATGTTCACGAAGGCCTTCAGGGTGCTGGTGATGTTGAAGCGGTTGTTGAGGCGGAAGTTGAAACATGGCTTGTGAGACAGGTGGCCGATGTCGAAGCCTTCTGTCGATAGAAACGACTGCGTGTAGTCGATCTCCAGCATTGGGTTGTACCATCCCCACCGGGGCGAGGCCACCACCGAGGCGTAGAGTTCCTGCTGGTGACGGAAGTTGACGTTGCGCAGGAAGATGATGTCGCGGTCTTGATAGCGTGTGGCCACCCAGATGATGGGCTTGTCGCGGTAGGTGTAGCCTGCATTGAGCGACAGCCATCCATGGACCATGTTGAGGTCGATGTTGCTGATGGCGCAAGGGCGCAGGTAGGGGTTGCCACCCTCGTAGGTGTATCGGTTGTCATACTGCACCTCGCTGCGCAGGCTGTTGTAGCTCGGCCGATTGGTCTTGCGCGTGTAGGCCAGGCTCAGCGCCCAGCGGTCCTTGTTCCATGCCACTGAGGCCGAGGGATACCAGTCGGCATAGCGGCGGCTCGGCTCCTGTTCCCATTGTCCAAACGAGTAGTAGTCGGTCTTCACGTGTTCGTATCTGACACCCGCGCGGAGGTGGAAGTCGCCAAAGGGCAGGGCATACTCCGTGAAGCCCGCCACGTTCTGTTCGCGTATCTTGGTGTTGGCGCCATCCACATATTGCTCCTCATTGGCATACGTACCCCGTATCTGTGAGAAGGTGAGTTCCGATCCCAGGTCGATGGTCCCTTTTCCGATGGGGTAGGTCAGGATGAGCTTGCCGGCCATCATCTGGCCGTGCTGCCGATTGCGAGTGTGCACGTCGCGGCTGTCCAGGTCGTCGCTCTGTTCCTCGACCCGCATGTCGCGTCCTTGCTTCTTCCACAGGTAGGTGGCGTTGAAGTCGATGCCCATTTTGCCCAGTTTGCCGACGTAGTAGGCGTTGATGTCGTGGACCGGTGCGTAGGTGTCTCTTATGACGTCGGTGTTGGCTACCCGTGCTGTCGGTTGTCCGTCCTCGCTGATCTCCTGCCAGCAGCCGGCCGTGGTGTGGCCATTGCCCGTTCCCTTGTATTGCAGGTCGTAGGCGAGTCCCGCCTCGTTGTCATCGTCGATGGTGTAGTTGAACTTGGTCTCTGCGCCCGCTCCCTTCGAGCGATAGGCCAGGGGCGTGTGTTGCGTGATGAAGATGTGCTTCTCGCCCTGGATTTCGTTGGTCAGCTGGTTGTCCTCACCGCCGGGGGTGGTCGTGCCCCACACCTCGCCAGTCACCTCGATGCGTCCTGCACGATAGGTCGACGACCACAGTTGCGACGTGCCCCACCACTTATTATAGGATGCCGTGGCAAAGCCCTCACCGCTCCACCCGTCGCCCAGCTTGGCGATGGTCTTGATGCGGATGACGGAGTGCACCGTGGCGTCGTATTGGCTGCCGGGCGAGGTGATGATCTCCACGCTCTTGATGTCGTCCGACTTGATGCGCTTGAGTTCCGTCAGGTCGGTCATCTTGCGGTTGTTGACATAGATGAGCGGCTGGCCCTTGGCAAAGACGCTGACCGTGCCGTCGGCGTCGACGTTGACACGAGGCATCTCGCTGAGCACGTCGCTGGCGGTGCCGATCTTGCCCAGTTCCGTGCCGTGGATGTCGACCACCATGCCCTCGCGTCCCCTCTTGATGTTGTGGCGCATGGCCTTCACCTGCACGCCGTTGAGGCGGATGGCGTTCTCGCGGAGCGTGATGGTTCCTGTCCGGCCTGTGGCACAGGTGCGGTAGGTGGTCTGGTAGCCCACGCAGCTCACCCTCACGATGACCCTCCTCGCCTCGCAGGGTATGACAAACAGGCCGTTCTCATTGCTCACGCCACCTGTGATGAAAGTGGAGTCGGTGGTGCTGAGCAAGGCCACATTGGCATAGTCGATGGGGCGCTGATGTTCATCCACCACTTGCCCAATCATCTTTGTGGGGGCCTTCTGCGTGCATTCCACGACGAGGACGTTGTCCATCTGCGTCATCTTGATGGGATAGAAGCCGATGAGCTGGCGTATGGCGTCGGGCACGTTGAGGTTGTGGAAGCGCTTGGTGACGCGGAAGTCCTCCAGTTCATTGTAGACGAAGTTGATGACATACTGGTGTTGCGCCGCGTTCAGGTCTTTCAGCGCTGCGGCGAACGACACGTTGTCGTATTGGCGGGTGATGCGTTGGGCCGCAGCAGACAGGCAGCACACGCACAGGCAAGCCATGCAAACCAAAAACTTTCTCATGGCCTTACTCCACCTTTAGCGTTCCGTGGTCTTCCGTGATCTGTATGCGCTCAAAGGCATTGAGGATGTCGAGATTCTGGCCCAGTGTCTTGGCCTTATCCCAATTGAAGAACACGCGGATGTGGCGCGCCTCCTCATTCTCGAAGACCACCTTGGCATGATAGAAGGCAGCCAGCTGTGTCACGACCGTGCCCAGTTCGGCATTGTCGAAGACGACGGGCTTGCGGCTGAGGCTGTCGGCTTGGACCGCCACCGTCGTTTGCGTGGTGTCGGTCGTGGTGGTGTCGGCCTTGGCCACAGCTTGCTCAGTGGTCGTCTTGTGGTCGCCGCTGGCAGGCGAGGGGCGAAACATGCCTGTGTGGATGGCGGCCAGGGCGATGGCCGAAAGGCAGGCGACGCCGATGATGGAGGCCGCTATCTTGTGGCGCATGCCGAATGACCGCTGCATGGGAGCTGCGGACAGACGATGGCCAGAGGCAAAGGCCCTCCACGCCTCGTCGACGTCCACCTGGTCGGGATGGGCCTTCTGCTGGGCCATCCTGGCCAGGGCCATGTCGTGAAAGAATTCCTTCGTGTCCTCGTCGGCGAGGAGGGCTTCCACCTGCTCGTCGCTATAGCGCTCGGGATGTTCCTGCATGTCGAAGAACATCAGTCGCTTTTCTTCCTTGGTTTTGTTTGTCATGGTTTTGCTTGTTAAAAAGAAAGGCCGCTTGCCCTATCCTTGGTTCATCTGATGCTTGATCCAGTCAAGTGCCTGCGAGATATGGCGGAACACCGTCACCTTGCTCACGCCCACCTCGTCGGCCACCTCTTGGTAGGACAGCTCTTGCAGATAGCGCAGGCTGAAGATGCGCTTGCGGATGGGCGGCTCCAGAAGGCGGATGAGCAGCGACAGGCGCTCCAGCCGCTCGTCGGTGTCGTCGGAGAGGACGGCGTCGGCATCGCTCACGAGCAATTTCGCCACGCGCTCCTTCACGCCCTTGTGGGCTATCAGGTTGAGACAGCGGTTGCGCACGCTCCGCATGAGGTATCGCTCCTCGCTCCCAGGCAGCAAGACCACATGGTCGGCAAGCAACTGCGCAAACACGTCGCTCACCACATCCTTGCTCTCGTCGCCATCGGCGAGGATGCACCGGGCCAGGTGGTACATCTGCTCATAGTGACGGCGAAACAATTGCTCGATGTCGTTTTTCTGCTTCATACATGATCAATACAGTTGAACCACACCAAAAACTAAGCAAAACCATGACTTTTTTCTGTGGGACGGGTTCTATCCCATTGGTTTTGTCTGATTTAGAGGCCCAATTGAATGCCCTTTTATATAGAAATGTTCCGCAGTCTGCGGAACATTTAAGAAATCGTCTACACCATTTAGACGATTTCATAATCATATTTTTGATGGATTATTCATCCTCGTCGAGGTCGACCACTTCGTCGGCCATGTCGTCGATGCACTGGCGGATGAGGCGGAGGTCGAAGCCGCGGCCCATGGCATACTTGATGAGCTTCATGCTGCGCTCATAGTCGGTGCGCGCCTTGATGGTGGGCCACTTGGCGTGGAGCAGGGGGCGGAGCACGGCGAGGTAGTCGTCGTCGGGCACGCTGTCGAGGGCGCGGGCCATGGCCTCGCGGCTGACACGCTTGGCGAAGAGGGCCTGCTCGATCTTGCGACGGCCCCAACCGTCAAACTTCACCTTGTCTTCGACAAACGCCTGGCAGTAGCGGTCCTCGTCGATGAACTGATGGGCCGTGAGGTAGTCGAGGATGCGCTGCTGGGCATCGTCGTCGAGTCCCCAACGGCGCATCTTGTCGGTCATCTCGCCAGCACAATGCTCGGCCTTGGAACAGAGGTTGGCCAGGTTGGCCAGGGCCTTCTCCTCGCTGATGGTCTTCTTGTTTTCCATTTCTTGTTTCGGGTTATGGTTGTGGTCGCTGGTCATCGGCCATTGCCCATGACGGCTTGGGCGAAGCGCTTGCGGCCAAAGGTGTCGCTGAGGATGGCCACATGGACAAAGCCCAGCTCCACCAGCATGCGCTCGAGAGGATCGGCAAACAGCGGATTGATCTCAAACCACAGTTGGCCGCCCGACCGCAGGGTGAGACGGGCATAACGGGCGATGGCGCGATAGAAACGGAGCGGGTCGTCGTCGGGCACGAAGAGAGCCAGCCGAGGCTCATAGCGCAACACGTTGGGGCGCATCTCGGCCTGTTCCTTCTCGGCAATGTAGGGGGGATTGGAGACGATGACGTCCCACAGGTCGGTTTCGTCCTGGGCCTCCGCCTCATGTGCGGCGAGCAGTGCGTCGCGACACACGAAGTTGACCTCGGCTTGCAAGCGGCGGGCGTTGTCGCGCGCTATGAGCAACGCGTCGGGCGAGATGTCCCAGGCGCTCACCCGGACGGGCGACAGGTCGAGGGCCAGCGTGCAGGCGATGCAGCCGCTGCCCGTGCCCACATCGAGCACGCGGAGTGGCTCGGGTGGCTGCAGACCACAGTAGGGGCGGCTGTTGGCGGCCACGATGCGGCTGCACAGCTCCTCTGTCTCGGGACGGGGGATGAGCACACCAGGCGCCACCTGAAACGAGCGGCCACCAAACGAGGTCTCGCCCACGACATACTGCACAGGCTCACCCTGCTCCAGCCGGCGCATCAAGCCCTCCAGTCGGTCGGCATCGGCGGCAGACAGGCGACTGACCTCGCCACAGACAATGTCGGTCAGCGACAGGCCGAACAGGGCGTCGAGCACCCAGCGGACAATGCCCTGGGCCTCGTCGGGATCATAGAGTGGCAACAAGCGGTGCCACAGAATAGAATATGTTGTCATGCTATTGCAAAGGTAAGGCAAACTGCGGACAACGCAAAGCAAAAGCAGGCTTTTTTAGGGCTTGCAGGTTATTTGGCAACGGTTAGCTCCCTCTTGTTGGCGGTGTTGTCTACATAACCTATCCTGCGCCCCGAGCGGTCGATGAAGAACCAATCGTCGCTCTTCCAGATCCATGCCTCCGGATGGCTTTTGTCCCAACCACCCTTCATAGTCACCTTGGCACGACCGTAGCGAAACGGGCTGCCGTAGGCAAACTGTGGCTTGATCACCACGTTGCCCAATGTGTCGGCATAGCCAATTTTCTCATCAGGGCCGCTCACGATCCTGAACAGACCATCACCGATGCAGTCGGGACTGCCATCGAGAAGTATGAATACTTGAAACAACTCCTCCCCCTTGTGGTTGATGGCCATGAAACAATAAGGGTCAGGTCCACGATGTACCAGTCCCATTCGGCCTATCTCGTCCCAGTTTTGGTAGTCGTATCCCCGTGAGAAGGGGACGATGGTGTCGCCCTCTGCATTGAGATAGCAGACAGGTTCAAACCATTCCAACGAGTCCTTGCCGTGGGCATAGATCTTTGGGCCATGGTCGGAACGCGACAGTGCTGGTTCCACATACTCGAAATAGGGGGCAGGGTTCCATGCCATGTCTTTTTTGATGTCCGTCTGGATTTGTATCCTGTGAAGTGTGTCACCCGAAAAGTCGAACGTGTAAAGCTGACAGAAGGCTCTCTCAAAGATGATGTGGTTGATCTTCTGGTTCATGTGAGGAAATCCGATGCGCTGGATGACTTCTTGCGTGCTCATGCCCACGTGGATGCCTTGTTGTATCTTCACTCGTCCATCCTCGATGTTCGCATAGACCAAAGGGGCATAAGTGGGACTATACAACAATAACATGGTGGCACCGTGGCGAAACAGATGGGCGGTTTGTCTTTCGTCTCCCCAATTATAAGAGGAGTCTTGGCAGGAAAGGAATGGATAGGCACGCAAGACCGACTTTTTGTTTTCCAGATGGGGCAGATCGCCTTCTTCAAATTTGTTGCAGTAGTTTGGAGCACTATGTGTCTCCAGGGTGTCGCCGTGGATGTAATAGCCGCATGCTCTGTTTTCCACGAGCAGATCATGCCGCATGTTGGCGGTGCAAGACAAAAACAGCAAGGCGAATAAGAATGGAAATAGGTGTCTCATGTGTCCAGTGGTTATTGTTTTTATGATGAATCACGCTCACCGTCCTCACCGTCCTTGGTCGACAAAGGCCAGGCTGGCGAAGCTGATGCTGGCGGGGTGGCCCTGCTCCAATGCGCGGGCGCAAGCGCAGGAGGTGGCTCCCGTGGTGACCACGTCGTCGACCAGGAGCAGGTGCTTGCCAGCCAACCGGTCGGGAGCGCGATCCACGAAGACGCCTTCGACATTGTTGTTGCGGCGCCAGCGGTCACGGTGGGTCTGGCTCTCCTCAAAACGGGTGCGCGCCAGGGTCGTGTCGTCCACGGCGATGCCCGTGACCGCCGACAGGCCCTGAGCCAACATGAGGCTCTGGTTGTAGCCCCGCTCGCGGAGGCGGCGAGGGGCCAACGGCACGGGGATGATGAGGTCGACGTCCTCGGTGAAGCCGCTCGCCATCATCTCTCGGCCGAAGAGCTCGCCAAGGAAGACACCCAGCTCGGGATGGGAGAAATACTTGAGCTGGTAGATGGGACGGGCCGACTCGGCGTGCGAATGGTGATAGACGAAGGCCGCCGCACGCCCCACAGACCTCACGCGGCCCCAATAGACCTGTGCCATGGGGTTGTCGTAGGGGTGGGCCAGGTGGTCGGTGCGCGGCAGGTCGAGACAGCACGAGGCGCAGATGCGCTGCTCCCCGGACGCGAGGGGCTGGCGGCAGACGCAACAGCGGCGGCGCGCCATCAGGTCAAACAGGCGTTGCAGGCAACTGACTCTCCATTGATTGTTTCCCATCGTCGTGTGTGTTCGTCGTTTGCAGGTGAGCCTGCGCCAGTGGCGCATGTCTCTGTGTGCAAAGATAATACAAATCTCAGCAAAATATTCAAGCTGCTTGAATATTTTGCTGAGATTTGTATTATCTTTGCATCCTAACACGCAAGCGGAACATCAACTTAATGACGAAACATGAAGGGACTCAACTTTATCGCAATAGATTTTGAGACAGCCACTGCTCAGCGCGCCTCCGTCTGCGAGGCGGGCATCTGCGTGGTCAGGGACGGAAAGGTGGCCGAGACGCGGTCGTGGCTCGTGAGGCCCGAGGGCAACCTCTATTCCTACTGGAACATCCAGGTGCATGGCATTCATCCGGAGGACACGGCCGACGCGCCGGAGTTTCCTGAGGTGTGGGCCGAAATAGCTGCGCGCCTGGAGGCGACACCCGTGCTCGTGGCCCACAACGCCGCCTTCGACATGTCGTGCATCCGCAAGTCGCTCGAGCTCTATGGACTCGACAGGCCCCCTGCCGACTACTACTGCACGCTCCGTGCCGCCCGCCACATCTACGACTTCCCCTGCAACAAGCTCGACTATCTCTGCCAGCAGTTTGAGATACCCGAGGGCAAGCACCACCGCGCGGGCGACGACGCCGAGATGTGCGCCCGCCTCTTCCTGCGGGAGATACGCGATGCCGGATGGTGCACACTCGAAGAGATGGACTATTGCAACGGCAAGTTGTGAGGCAAGTTGCAAGCTCGCCGCAGGACAAGCAGTCATCCAACTAAAGTGAACAAAGACATGAAGTTATCACCGAGAGGACAGAACGTGCAGAAGATGGTGCGTCTCACAAGTGTCATGGCATGGGTGGGCTCTGCCATTGTGATGAGGCTGAGACTCCTGTTCATCGCATGGGCGATTTTCATTGCCGGCACAGGCTCCGCGCAAACATGGGAAAGCTACATCAAACACTTCCCACGGAAGCGCTCCACCATCGTGAGAGACTACCAGGGAAACATCCTGAAGACCCACTCCTTGGGGGTGCTCAACGTGAGGGTCACCCCCGTGCAGCAGTGCGCCGACGCCGCCATCAGGCTCCGCGCCGAATATTTCTACGGCAGGAAGGAATATGGCAAGATCCGGTTTCGGTTGACTTGCGGACTGGAAGTGCCGTTCACGAAGTGGGCCGCGGGCTACAGGGTGAAGGTCGTGGGCAATGACGCCATGCTGGTGGCGCCACGCAAAAGAACGAAAGACTACAGCCGCAGCAACTTCGAGCGCTATCTGCATACTGTCATGTATTATGCCGGATCGGCTTCGCTGTATCGCGACATGCAAAGCGTCAGGGGGCTGCCGCAGATAGGCGATGTGCTGATTCTGCCCGGCTACCCAGGCCACGTGGTGATCGTCATCGACAAGAAGGTGGCCAACAACACCCATTATTACCTGTTTGCCAACAGCTGGATACCCGCACAAGACATAGAGATAATCAGCGGAACGAACCCCGCCAAAAAGAACTTGGGCAACTACACCCCTATCAGATCGGCAAAAGACAAGGTCATCATCAATGGCTACACATTCATTGTGGGCAAGCATTTGAGACGCTGGAGATAGAGAAGACAAGGACGGCTTGCCGTGGCTTAGCGCAAAAACGTCGGATGATGTGTTTATAGATTCAAGCGAATTTAGGGAAACGGGCTGAAAGCCCAGTAAGTACATAGCCCAGGGCAAGCGAAGCGGCACCCTGGGTAGAAGTGCCCTATGTAATTACGTCCTGAAAGGACAAAAGTATAATAATCGATGTGCTGTTGTCTGCGGTCAAATGCTGACGACTATACTTTTGCCCCCTACAGGGCGTAAGCTCACGCCTGCCATCCCAACCCAGGGTGCCGCTTCGCTTGCCTTGGGCTAGGAAATCATTGGGCTTTCAGCCCGCACTGGACAAATCGAAAGGATCCAGTTAAGGCAAAAACTTGAATTATAGAGAATTGCCAAATGCTTTGCAAAGAGTGTAACAGAAGAAAAGGCGACAAGTGATAGGACATAATCCATAATCCAACTTTGACCTCTACAACAAATTTGGCGTAAGTGGTTGATAATCAGTAGCGGCATTTTGAGAACTCCGATTGTGGCACACACAGATGCTGTCCCATGACCTACGGCCCTTCCACCCAATGAACGAGCCTTCATGCCCAAGGCCCTCAAGCAAGTGGGCGTGGAAGACGACTGGGAAGCTCGACGCCCATGAGGAGCGAAACGACTAACCACCTGGGCCCCGCTATCAAGTACAGTCGGCTTCTCTATCAAGTACAGCTGGCTTCTCTATCGAGTACAGCCGGCTTCTCTATCGAGTACAGCCGGCTTCTCTATCAAGTACAGCTGGCTTCTCTATCAAGTACCACTGTGATCAACCAAAGACCGCTATTGCTTGAGCAACAAAAGCACCCTTGCTCAGATCTCATAAGCAACACGATGAAACAATAAAGCCGTGTGGCTCACATGAGCCACACGGCTTTATTATTATCAGACTTTTTTCTTACGTCGTTATGACCTTACTCCACCTCCTCAAAATGCACTCCGCCCATAAACAAGCCGTTTGCGTGAGCGTGATGCAAATGTGTTGCAAGCCGAATGCAGAACATCAAGCTTGCTTGAATGGCCTGCTGAGGCGCAGCGCACATTATAAAAATGTGCTGCAAATATGGGGATAAGCAACAAAAAGCAAACACGCACTCAATGGGTGCAAAGGTAATGGCTTGCCACAAGAATGCTAAACAAAATACAGCAAAAAAACAAAATGGATTACAGCAAAAATTACAAATGAAACGCCTCTAAAATTACAAATGAAACGCCTCTAAAATTACAAATATATTTGGTAACCAAAGTAAAAACAAGTACCTTTGCAAAATAAAATAGAAAATAGAGTATGGCATATCTAAATAGAGTCTTTGACGTGCAGCTCAAAGCGTATCTTAAAGCAATGGGAGCTGTGCTTATAGAGGGACCAAAATGGTGTGGCAAGACAACCACTGCCAAGCAATTGGCCAATAGTGTTATTAGTTTGCAAGACACAGACCATCGCGAAGAATATTTGGCAACAGCCATTACCAAGCCTTCATTCTTGCTGGAAGGAGAAGTGCCTCGTTTGATAGACGAATGGCAGGATGCCCCAATGCTGTGGGATGCAGTACGTACCAAAATCGATGAGCGCAGTTTGCCAGGTCAATTCATCTTGACGGGGTCTAACGCT
The DNA here is from genome assembly GCA_050875105.1 of Prevotella sp. Classification (GTDB taxonomy): domain Bacteria; phylum Bacteroidota; class Bacteroidia; order Bacteroidales; family Bacteroidaceae; genus Prevotella. The sequence continues at coordinate 34,225 of JBNMMB010000009.1, forward strand.
GTAGACGACAGTAAAATCCATCATAGCGGAACTGGCCGTATCTCTCGCATGGAGATGCAGCCTATGAGCCTATGGGAATATGGAGAATCGAATGGCAGCGTGTCATTGATGGAAATGTTTGACAATCCCCAAGAAGAAGTGTTCGCTACTTCGGAACTTGAAATGGAAGAAATTATTTTTTCTGCATGTAGAGGAGGATGGCCTGCAACATTGAATTTAGGCGATGACAAGTCAAAACTGCTTGTTGCTAAAGAGTATGTAAAGTCTGTATACAAGAATGACATATCACGCATTGACGGAGTAAGGAGGAATCAGAAGTTGGCGCACATGATAATGAAATCATACGCACGCAACATCTCCACATTGGCAAAAACGTCCTCTATTTTGGCGGATGTTACTGCAGCAGATGATATAAAATGTACCCGACCTACTCTTGAAAGTTATATTGAAGCATTGGAAAAACTGTTTGTCATTCAGGACATAGAAGCTTGGTGTCCGGCCATTAGGAGCAAGGCAACAATTCAAAGCAGACCCAAACGAGCGTTCTGTGACCCCTCTGTTGCAGTAGCGTCACTCAATCTTTCACCTGATGCATTGATGACCCAACTGAAAACATTCGGCTTTATTTTCGAACAGATGTGCGCACGCGACCTTAGGGTGTATTCCGCTTCTCACGATAGTCATCTGTCTTACTACCGTGACCGCTATGGTTTGGAGGCCGACTTGGTGCTTCATCTTGACGATGGACGCTACGCTCTCATAGAGTGTAAGCTTGGTAGTCGTGGGATTGAAGAAGGTGCAAAACATCTTCTGGAAATAAAACGACTCGTTCAAGAGCATAATAAAACAGAAAAGCAAGTGCCGCTGCGCGAGCCCGACTTGATGATTGTAATGACTGGTGGCAGTATGGCTTACACGCGCCCAGATGGAGTGAAGGTCATACCGCTTGCATGTTTGAAAGATTAAAAAACAGAATAAATATGGGAACAGCATTATTGGCACTATGCTTCTGCGCAATGTCGCTCGTGCTTGCCTTGTTTGTGGGAATATCGCTAATAATGCGTCTTTGTTCTAACGGTAGAGGATGCAGTTCCAGTTTTCGCCTAGTTAGGCTATCAGCAAGACGATTGTTATCACTAATGGCACCAGTAGGCAGATGATGACAGACCATAGGCGGTAATTGCCAAAGGCCAGGATGAAACCTTGAGACAACCTGAACATCTGATCACAGAAGTGGTTGAACTTCTTTCTCTGCAACACAGCGACTCCTATGCATAGCAATAGCCACAAGGGAACAAGAAGAGGCCGGTGAAGTTTGTGGTCTAAAATGGCCATCCAAAGCAGGGGCAGGAACATGTACCAGATGATAATGTTCACCGCATTGTATGAAAGATGGAACGTCCTTCCTATAAGCAGCAGAACTTTCACCGTCAAGTTGAAAGGCGCAGTGACAAACAAAGTGTGCAAGTGTGGTAGAAATCTCATAGGCAATATGCCGTGTGGCTCAATATGAAACAAAAAAGCCGTGTAGCTCATTGAGCCACACGGCTTTTATTTATCTGATGTTCAATATCATCACGTCGTTATAACCTTATTTGACCTCCTCGAAGTCGGCGTCCTGGATGTTGTCGTCGCTCTTGGCACCTCCGTTGTCGGTCTGTGCGCCTGCTCCGGCGTTAGCCTGTGCTCCGGCGCCCGGCTGTGCGCCACCCTGGTACATCTGTGCAGAGGCAGCCTGCATGACGTTGTTGAGGTTGGCGATGGCAGAGTCGATGGCGGCCACGTCGGCAGCCTTGTGGGCGTCCTTGAGCTGCTGGAGAGCCTGCTCGATGCCCGGCTTCTTGTCGGCGGGAATCTTGTCGGCATTGTCCTTCAGGAAGTTCTCGGTGGTGAAGATCATCGAGTCAGCCTGGTTCATCTTGTCGACCTTCTCGCGCTCAGCCTTATCGGCTGCGGCGTTCTGCTCGGCCTCGGCCTTCATGCGGTTGATCTCATCCTCGCTCAGGCCTGATGAAGCCTCGATGCGGATGGCCTGCTCCTTGCCAGTGGCCTTATCCTTAGCGCTGACGTTGAGGATGCCGTTGGCGTCGATATCGAAAGTCACCTCGATCTGAGGAACGCCACGGCGAGCCGGTGCGATGCCCTCAAGGTTGAACTGGCCGATAGACTTGTTCTGGGCAGCCATAGGACGCTCGCCCTGCAGCACGTGGATGGTCACGGCTGTCTGGTTGTCGACGGCTGTCGAGAACACCTCGCTCTTCTTGCAAGGGATGGTGGTGTTGGCGTCGATGAGCTTGGTCATCACGCCGCCCATGGTCTCAATGCCGAGGGTCAACGGAGTGACGTCGAGCAGCACGATGTCGCCAGCGCCCTTCTCGTTGTTCAGGATGGCACCCTGGATGGATGCGCCCACGGCCACGACCTCGTCGGGGTTGACACCCTTTGAAGGCTCCTTGCCGAAGTAGTTCTTGACCAGAGTCTGCACAGCGGGGATACGGCTTGAACCACCCACCAGGATCACCTCGTCGATGTCGCTCGTAGAGAGCTTAGCGTCGCGGATGGCGTTCTGGCAAGGCACCAGGCAAGCCTGGATCAAGTTGTGGGCCAACTGCTCAAACTGTGAGCGAGTCAACGTCTTCACCAGGTGCTTAGGAACACCGCCCTCAGCAGAGATGTAAGGCAAGTTGATCTCGGTCGATGTGGTGCTTGAGAGCTCGATCTTAGCCTTCTCAGCAGCCTCCTTCAGGCGCTGCATGGCCATCGGGTCCTTGCGGAGGTCGATGCCCTCGTCGGCCTTGAAGCCGTCGGCGAGCCAGTCGATGATGACCTGGTCGAAGTCGTCGCCGCCCAGGTGTGTGTCACCATTGGTGGCCAGCACCTCAAATACGCCGCCGCCAAACTCCAAGATGGAGATATCGAATGTACCGCCACCGAGGTCGAACACGGCGATCTTCATGTCCTTGTTAGACTTGTCCACGCCGTAGGCCAATGCGGCAGCCGTAGGCTCGTTGACGATACGACGAACGTTGAGGCCTGCGATGGCACCAGCTTCCTTGGTGGCTTGGCGCTGAGAGTCGGAGAAGTAGGCAGGCACGGTGATGACGGCGTCGGTCACCTCCTGTCCGAGGTAGTCCTCGGCGGTCTTCTTCATCTTCTGCAGCACCATGGCGCTGATCTCTTGAGGGGTGTAGGGGTGAGCAGCACCCTCGATCTGCACCTTGGGGTATCCGTTATCGTTGATCACGGTATAAGGCACACGCTCAGCCTCCTTGCGGCTCTGCTCATAGGTCTCGCCCATGAAGCGCTTGATGGAGTAGACCGTGTTCTTCGGGTTGGTGATGGCCTGACGCTTAGCGGGGTCGCCCACCTTGCGCTCACCATCTTTCATGAAGCCCACCACAGACGGAGTGGTGCGCTTGCCTTCGCTGTTAGCAATCACTACCGGCTCGTTGCCTTCGAAGACGGCCACGCAGCTGTTAGTAGTACCTAAGTCGATTCCAATAATCTTTCCCATAGTTGTATATTTTTTATTTTTATTGTTCTTAATGAATGTTGTGTGAACTTAATGTTCGCCTTTCTTTAAACAAAGGGCGTGCCAAATGAGGGCGTGCTTGTTGGTGGTGTGACAGATTGACACAGTGGCCGATAAAGTTGTTGTCAAATCCTTTGGTTGGTCGGTTAATTTGTCGTACCTTTGCCATGGTTTCCACTTTGGGGAGGCCGCCATGATGATGCCGGATAAAAACGCCGCTACCTCGGCAGCGCGCTTTTACCCGGCATCTTTGGCTTAAGGGCGGAGCTGTTGCAAGAGCTTCTCCTTGTCCCCAATAACTGTGCCCACCTTTTATAATATATATAAGGAATAGGAATATGAATGACAATCGTGACGCACTGAGTTATGGTGAGATGCGCATCCCGCGTCTCTTCCGCAAGTTGTTTTTCCCCACCTTGCTGGGGCTTTTGTCGAGTGTCTTGCTCAATCTGGCCGACGGCATTTTCGTGGGCCGTGGCGTGGGCAGCGACGCTTTGGCGGCCATCAACATTGCCGCGCCGATGTTTCAGGTGGCTGCAGGCATCGCCCTGATGTTTGGCAGTGGTGTCAGCGTGGTGGCGGCCATCCATCTGAGCAAGGGCAACCGCAAGGCGGCCAACATCAATGTCACGCAGGCCTTCACCGTGGGACTGGCACTGATGGCGCTGGTGGTCATCGCCATCAATGTGTTTCCCCACCAGGCGACGGCCCTGCTCGGAGGCAGCGACCGGCTCTATCCGATGGTCCACGACTACCTGGTGGGCGTCAGCCCGTGCCTGTTGTTCTTCGTCGTGGAACTGGTGGGGCTCTTTGTCATCCGTCTCGATGGCTCACCCCAGTATGCCATGATGCTCAATGTGGTGGCCGCCGGACTCAACATTGTACTCGACTGGCTGTTTGTCTTCCCCTTGGACATGGGCATCTTTGGCGCCGCTGTTGCCACGTCGCTGTCGGCGTTGCTGGGCGCTCTGATGGTGGTCTACTATTTTCTCCGCCGCAGTCGCCAGTTGCGGCTCTATCGGCCTAAGTTTTCTGCCACGGCGCTCCGCCTCACCGCGCGCAATTGTGGCTACATGCTTCGCCTGGGCTTGCCCACGCTCATTGCCGAGACGGCCATCAGCTGCATGATGGTCAGCGGCAACTTCGTCTTCATGCGCTATCTCCACGAGGACGGTGTGGCCGCCTTCTCCGTGGCATGCTACCTATTCCCGATGATTTTCATGTTTGGCAATGCCATCGCCCAGTCGGCCCTGCCCATCGTCAGTTACAACTATGGCTTGGGCCAGTTAGACCGTGTGCGCGAGACGTTGCGCCTGTCGGTGGTGTTGGCCTGTGCGCTTGGCTTGGCGATGGCGGTGCTGGGCTTTGTGTTTGCCCCCACCTTGGTTGACCTCTTCATCGACTCGTCGTCGCCCGCCAATCCCATTGGTTGTCAGGGGCTGCCGCTCTTCCTGCTCACCAGCCTGCCGTTCACGCTCAATGTGGTGCTCATCGGCTACCTACAGAGTCGCGAGCTCTATCGCCCTGCCACGGTCTTCATGTTGCTGCGCGGTTTCATCTTCGTCATCCCGTGCTTTGTGGTGCTGCCCTTGGTGGTCGGCATCCGCGGCCTGTGGTTGGCCGAGCCCTTGTCAGAGGCGCTGACCCTCGTGTTGCTCTTGGGCTTCATGGCGCGCTCAGGTGCCAAATGACAAATAACTATATGACAAAAGGCCAACACCGGCTATCGCTACCGTGTTGGCCTTTGGCTTGAGGTGTGGGAAAGAGAGAGACCCCACACCTCCTTTATTGGGCCGTTATGGCTCGGCCCACTTCTCATTCACTTCATCGATTCCTATACCGAGCAACCGCATCTGGCGGAACATCTCGGGCAGCACCTCGCGGAAGAAAGTCTTTCGTCGGGCCTGCATGATGTGTTCCTTGGCCTTGGCCTCGACGAAGTAGCCCAGTCCGCGCCGGTTGTAGATGACCCCCTCGCGTGCCAGTTCCTCGTAGGCTTTCACGGCCGTGTTGGTGTTCACCTCCAGAGTCACGGCATACTCGCGCACCGAGGGGATGCGGTCGTCAGCCCGATACTTGTCGGCCAGGATGTCGTCGCAAAGGCGATCAGCCATCTGTAGGTATATGGCCTTATTGTTGTTGAACGTCATTTTGTCAGTTTTAAGTTGTCTGTGTCGATGTTGCCACTTCCTGTTGTGTCTTGCTTGAGCGTCTGCGCATTGCCGCTGATTGCGATGTCGCCACTGCCGGCCACGCCTGCCGTCACTTCGCCGCAGTCGGTCAGTTTCAGCTTCACGTCGCCACTGCCAGCCACGTTGACCAGGGTGCTGGCGGCCCGTGTGATGTGGGCGTTGATGTCGCCGCTGCCCGCCACGAAGGCTTTCACGTTGGCGGCCTCTATGCCCGCCACGTCCATCTCGCCACTGCCGGTGATCGTGAGGGCCAGGCTGGGGGCCTTGATGGTCTTGGTGCAGGTGAAGGAACCGCTGCCAGCCAGGTTGACGCAGGTCAGGTAGGGCGCGCGCACCACGATCTTTGAGGCCGTGTAGCCAGAGTTGTTGATGATCCAGGTGACGCCCTTTTCCTCTTTCAATGTGCTTTCCTCGATGCTCAGTGTGCTGTCGCTCACGTTGAGCAGTATGCGGTCGAGCGATTTCTCGGGGGCGGTGATGGTCACGCTGAATGTGTCGGAGGGGATGTACTCCACGTCGGTGCAGATGCTGATGGTCAGGTTCTTGAACTCGCGCACGGTCACGGTGCGTGTGGTCTCAGGGCCGAGGTCCTTGGAGGTCTCTATCTTGCAGGAGTTGAACAGTGCCAGGGCGGCGATGAGCAATAGAGCTATTTTCTTCATGATGATGGTGCTTTAGAAGTTGAATGTCTTGTTGGCGATGGCCTGCATGCGCGAGTAGATGCGGAAGGCAGCCCAATAGTTGAAGGCGATGACCACGAGAATGGCCAGGGTGTAGAGCCAAGTGGCGAGTGGCGTGGTGATGATGCCCACACGGTAGATGCCACTCTCAACGCACGAGTCGAGCAAGGCCTTGCCCAAGATGGCGCCTCCTCCGAAGACCATGGTGCTCAGCAGAAACAAGATTAGGTTGCTCATAATCCAAGCGCGGCGGCGGAAGAAGGAACCAAGGAGCAGGAACACGGAGTGGGGGAACCAGAACAGGGCCACAAAAGCCAAGAGCCTCTCACCGAACAACGGGGAAATGCCAGTGTGAGCATCGACCGAGATGGCGACAAACTGGGCGAGGACGGAACTGCTGGATCCGAGGAACAGTTGGCTGATGCCCATCTGAAGCAGGTCGCACGCGACAAAGCCAATGAGGAAGGCCAAGGGCAGCGTGATGAGCAGATGCAGGTAGCGGGCGGAGAATTTCTCCAGTCGGCTGGCAGGCAGCATGAAGGCGTTGATGCGCTTGCGCTTGTCGCCTAGGTCGTAGACTATGAGCGCACCGCAACTCAGATAGTACCAGGTGGCGCAGATTATCATGATGGTGGATGCTGTTGAGATGTACTCCATGTTGGAGTAGTCTTGTGTGAACACACCGCAGAGGAAGGGGATGATCAGCGTGGGCAGGGCGGTGAGGATAAACCCGGTGGCCGCGTATGTGTAGAGGCTCTTGCGCTCGGCCAGTTGCCAGCGCAGCGTGTTGGCGAACCGTGTGATATTGAAGTTTTGCATGATATGTTGTTGTTCTGTAGTGCTCAGCCCTTGGGAGCGTGAGCGTTTGTTATGTGATGGAAAAGGAGTGGGGATGCGCCGTGAGTTTACTGGGCGATGGGGAAGGTCTTGGGCAACTTGCCGCTGACGGCAGCGTCGAAGAGCAGTTCGAGGTTGACCTGTGTCTCCTCCTCGTCTTTTTGTCGAGGCACGATGGCGTTGAGGCCACCGGCTGATGCCTCCGCGTAGACCGCCTTGTCGGCCTCGGCCTCTGGGATGGTGCGGAAGGCGTAGGCCTTGGTGACGTCACTCACACTGTTGTTGATCAGCACCTGGCTCTGGTCGATGATGATGATGTGGTCGAGCAGCGACTCCACGTCGTGCACCTGGTGTGTCGACACGATGAGCGTGCGGTCGTCGGTCATGTGTCGCGCCACCACCTTGCGAAACAGGCTCTTCGAGGGAATGTCGAGACCGTTGGTCGGCTCGTCCATGAAGATGTAGCGGCAGCCCGTGGCCAGTGCGAAGCTCATGAAGACCTTCTTCTTCTGTCCCATGGAGAGCGCTTTCAGGTGGATGTCGGTGGGCAGTTCGAAGTCGGTGAGGCAGCTATGGAGGATGTCCTCGCTGAAGTGGGGATAGAACACGCTGTTGATGCGCACATACTCTTTCAGCGAGATGGCGGGCAAGTCATACTCCTCGGGCACGAGACAGATCTCTTGCAGCATGGCCGGCGTGCGGAGGGTGCTCTGTTCGCCGTCGATAGTGATGGCGCCCTCGCGCTGGCGTAACAGTCCACAGATGAGATAGAGCAGGGTAGACTTGCCCGTGCCGTTCTTGCCCAGCAGTCCGTAGATGCGGCCTGGCTCCAGGTTGAGCGAGAAGTCCTTGAATACCAAGTGCTTGCTGCCTGGGTAACGGTAAGTGATGTTTTGAATGTTGATCATATTCTTGTCGTTTTTATTGTGATTGTCTGTTGTGTTATGGTGTTCTACTTTAATAGTACACTGCAAAGATATGACGACAAGGGCTTTCCCGCAAGAAAAGCGGGTAAAAAACGTCAAATAATAACACATGTTAACTATTTGGCGCGATAATAAACACTTTTTTAGGCAATAAGGCCAGCTATGTGAGGCTGATGGCTTTTGGTGTCCGCTTAGGCAGTAGGCGATTGTCGGTCGGTTTACAGGTCCGTCCGAATGCGACCACCCGATAGTTCTTGTAGCTGGCTGATGAAGTCCTCCTCGCGTTTGGGCGATACGATGATGGCATCATGGTCGAAGCAGATCTCCAGTCGGTCGAGTGAAGCGGCGGGGGCCGACAGGGCTGTGTGGGTGTGTCGGATGGAGCGGATGGCCGAGATGTCGTAGCGTTGTGAGACCACGAAGCCCCACTTCACGATGAGCTCGCCATCGGCGATCACATAGCGGATGGTGAATGGCAGCACGCCCACGACGAAGAGCGTGAACACTCCGATGAGGAAGAAGAGGGGTGAGGGCTCATTATATAATAAGGTGAAAGTGGGCACCAGGGTGGCCAAGATGACTGCCACGAGCCATGCGTCCACTTTTGAGGGATAGGTTGTCTTCATGCGCAAGGGTGTTGGTCGGTTGAGATGGTGGAGCGTTAGCACGCCCTTTGCAAAGGTAGTCAAAGTTTGTCACAGGTCTCGCGCCCAAGGCCCAAAATCAGAAGGGACAAGTTGTCTTTCTTGATGTGTGCGCACACAGGCGCTTGATTTATATCAAAAATGAGGCAATATTCGCAGAAAAAAGGGCCGAAAGTATTGTTGCCTTTTAGAAATCAACGTAACTTTGCAGCGTCAAAAAGATACAGGCGACACGTGAGTGCCACAAGAGATAAAAAGAGAATTTGAGAGAGAGCAGAATGGAAGGAGAAAGTCATACGTAGGTTTAGTTTCATAAGGTAGAAGATTAGTAGCATAGGTATCAGTCAAAACAAAGGTAGAAGATTGTTAGGAAGGCATTAGGAAAAAGGTAGAAGATTGTATCGCTCAGGTATTGGTCAACAGGTAAAGGATTGTTGAAAGGGATACGAAACAGAATGAGTGGATAACAAGAGGAAGGCATGCGACCAGTCGTGACGACTACGTCAGCCCTGGATAACCCTCCGCTCAGGGAACAGGCCCGGCGGAGAAGAACGCAACATTAACTGAAGAAAAGGAGGTTTGAAATGAATGTGACAATGGTATTGGCCATGTATGCGGCGCTGTTCGCCTCATGGAAATGGCTCAACGACAATTCAGAGCACAACATCTGAATGCACGACGTGACACGCTGAAAGATGTGAGAGAACACACATAGGAAAGCATAGAACATTAGAGATTGGTTATATAACACGTTAAGGGCGGCTTCCCACTCAGGAGGCCGCCCTTATTGTTTGGTGTCCATCCAACCTTTTGAGAGCCAGGATGTCGGCGGGCTTGTTGCATCAGAGGCGAGCGCAAAGCCTGGTTGAACCCCTGTCGTCAAGAAGGGCGTGTGAAGCAGGGGGTGACATGGCATGAGTGAAAAACAGCGAGATAGCCTTTGCCAATTGTCGTTTTGTCCGTACCTTTGCAGTTATGTTCAGCAATAAGAAAAGCGACCTCCTCCTCGCAAAGATTCGCAATGGTGCCCACCTGTCGGGCCGCGAGAAGCTCGAGCTCATCGTGGAGCTGAGCATTCCGTCGATGCTTGCGCAGATCACCACGGTGATGATGTTTTTCATTGATGCCGCCATGGTGGGCCATCTCGGTGCCGCCGCGTCGGCGTCAATCGGTCTTGTGGAGACCACCACATGGCTCATGGGCAGCATCCTGAGCGCCGTGTCGTTGGGATTTTCGGTGCAGGTGGCCCATTTCATTGGTGCCAACGATTTCACCCGTGCCCGCCAAGTGTTTCGCCACGCCCTCGTCTGTGGTGGAGTGGTCAGTGTGTTGATGGCCCTTGCGGGAGTCATCGTCCACACCCCATTGCCCTATTGGCTCGGTGGCAAGGAAGACATAGCCCCCTTGTCATCGGCTTATTTTCTCATCTTCAGTCTCACCTTGCCCGCCGTGTTGCTCTATCACCTCATGAGCGCCATGCTCAAGAGCGCGGGCGAGATGCGTGTGCCCAGCGTGCTGAGCATCATGATGTGCTGTCTGGATGTGGCGTTCAACTACCTTTTCATCTATCTTCTCAAGATGGGCGTGGTGGGAGCGGCCCTCGGCACGCTGTCGGCCTATGTCGTCACGGTGGTGCCCATGGCGTGGCAGGCCATCTGCAAGAACAAGATCATCGCCCTGCGTCTCGACCACACGCGGTTTGTGTGGATGTGGTCGTATGTGCGCCATGCCCTGAAGATCAGCCTGCCCGTGGCCATCCAGAACATCCTCATGGGGTCGGCGCAGGTGGTGAGCACGCTCATCGTGGCGCCGCTGGGCAATGTGGCCATTGCCGCCAACTCGTTTGCCATCACCGCCGAGAGCCTCTGTTACATGCCCGGCTATGGTGTTGGCGATGCCGCGTCGACGCTGGTCGGCCAGACCTATGGTGCCGGTCGTCGCGACCTCTGCAAGAGTTTTGCCCACCTGACGATTGGTGTGGGCATGTTGGTCATGGCTTTCATGGGCGTGGTGATGTATGTCTTGGCGCCCGAGATGATCGGCTTCCTCTCGCCCGTTGAGGCCATCCGCCAGTTGGGTGCCGAGGTGTTGCGCATCGAAGCCTTTGCCGAGCCCTTCTTCGCTGCCGCCATCGTCAGCTACGCTGTGTGCGTGGCCGCTGGCGACACGTTGCGTCCGGCGGCCATGAGCCTCTTCTCCATGTGGTGCGTGCGTCTCACGCTGGCCTATGCCCTGTCGCAGAGCTATGGTTTGCGTGGCGTGTGGATCGCCATGGCCACGGAGCTGACGTTCCGCGGTTGCATCTTCCTTTGGCGCATCCGGCGTGGCGGATGGCTCAAGGGCCTGAAGCCCAAGGCGGCCCAAGCGTGACGTGTGGCGTCGCCCATGGGTGCGGCGCAGTATTGATGACAACAGAAAAAAAGACCATACTGACGCAGGTGTGAAACCTCGTGTCAGCATGGTCTTTTTTTCTGTTGTTAGCTCCGAGAGGGTCAGTGTTTCACCACCCGTTTCTTTCCGTTCACGATGTAGATGCCACTTGGCAGGCGGTCGATGTCCTTTCGGCTGAGGCCGGTGCCCACACATTGTCCTTCGGTGGTGTAGACCGTGGCCGGACCTTCGCTGTCGGTGGCGGTCCCACGGATGCCCGTGGTGGCCCGCAGCGTGAGCGTTCCGTCGATGGTCAGTTTGCTGTCGTCGAAGTCATATCCCTTGCAGTCGATGACCCATGTGCTGCCCGCCTGTGGCACGCTGCCGACGAAGATCTTCATCGCCTGGCCCACCGTCATGAAGTCGTCTCGCAGGGGCAGGATGCGTATCGTGTCGCCCTGGAGCTTGACGGAACCCTTGACCTGGAACTTATCGCAGTTGCTGGCCGAGCGCGCCTTGATGAGCACCACGCCCTTTCCGCCCGTGAGGTCGCCCGTCACCGTGCCGCGTCCCACGGAGGTCATCACCAGTCCGGATGTCAGCACGCCACCGCGCACCAGTTTCACCTTGGCCGTCATGCCCTGCAGACGCAGCGTGTCGGTCACGCTGACCAGTCCCGTCGTGGCCTCTGCCGAGGTGCTCCGTATGAACAGTTGGCCGCCTTCCACGTTGATGTTGCTCGTTGAGCCTGTTCCTGTGAGTGTCCATGTGCCCTTGCCCTTCTTGGTGATGGTGGCCGCCGTGAGTTGTCCGCCATACGAGGTGCTCAGGTCATTGGTGCCCACGGTGTACGATTCGCCGCTGCCGCCGAAGTGGGCCGTGCCGTCGGCCGTCGTGGCGTCGGCCAGTGCGCCCACCGTCAGTGGCGCCACCACAGCGTCTTTGTTGCCCGCCCGCATGTGGCAGAGCGTGATGCCGTTGGCCAGTCGCAGCGTCAGGCGGCTCATGTCGGTGACGCCCGGCGTGAGGCGCGCCTCGCCACCCGTGAGAGTCAGTTCGCCGGCAAACTTCGAGAAGTCGGCCGCCAGGTCGCAGCGTGCGCCGCCCGAGCTGATGGTCAGGTAGCCACTACCCAGGAAGGCACCCTCGATCTTCGAGCGGAAGGAGCCCTTGAGGGTCAGTCGCTTGCCGTCGGCGATGGTGGTGCGCAACTGGTAGGACGGCACGGTCGACATGCTGTTGTTGGCGATCATCTGCCAGGTGGTGTTGCCGTCGACGAGCGCGTTCACCGAGCCAAACGAGGCGTTCCAGGCCCCTTGTGCGATGGTGCCACCGCGCATGATGAGCGATTTCACGGGGTAGACGCCGCCATAGTTGATGTTGAGTTGTCCGTTGCCCGCCTTGACGAGCGTTCCCTGGCTGCCCATCACCCGTCCGTTGAGCGATGTGGCGCCCGTGCTGATGAAGAGCGTGGCCGTGTCGGCGATCTGTATGTTGCGGTCGGTCGACGTGTTGGTGGCGTTCACCTTCAGCGTTCCGCCCTCGATGACGAGGTTGGTGGCGTCGGCCGTCGAGGCGCCCAGCGCGCTGGCGTCGCCGCTCGGCATGAGGTTGGACACGGTGAGCGTGCCGCCCTTGATGAGGGTCTTGCCCGTGTAGGTGTTGTTGTTGAGCTTCATGATGAGCTCACCCTTGCCCCTCTTCACCAGGTCGCCCTGTCCGGCCAGCGCACCCTGTCCGCTCAGCGTGTAGGTGCCTTCGTCGAAGTCGAAGGTCATTCCGTTTTGCACGATGGCCTCGTTGACCGTCAGTGAGCGCACGGTGGCGTCGTCGCCGAAGACCACCGCGTCGTTTTGCACAAACGCCGATGAGGCCCCGTCGTATTCGAAGTTCTTCGACTTGTAGTCCCACAACCCACTCTCGGACCCTTTCCACCTCACGCCAGTGGCCGCTTGTCGTGTCTCGTCGATGACCAGCGTGATGTCGTGGTCGGTCACTTCGAAGTTGTAGGGCAGTCCGTCGAGTTGTCGGGTCTTGAGCAGTTTGGCGTCGGCGGTCAGCAAGCTGTCGGCGTGCAAGAGCAGGTATCGGCCCTTGATGTCGTCGTTTTGGTAAGACGGAGCGTCGATGGTGAACGTGAGCGTGTCGCTGATGACCACATTGCCGTTGCCCCTCACTTGCGAGGCCTTGCCTCCCGCCAGGTGGCTGACGATGAAGACCGGCTTGTCGAAGTACACATCCTGTCGCATCACGATGCTGTCTGTGGGAGCGAGGCGGCAACCCGCGTAGTTGAGCGCCCCCTCGAAGGAGACGTGGCCACCGAGTGTGGTGTTGCCCGCCAGAGTGCCTTTGGCCATGAGGGCCACCGGTCCGCTGATGGTGCCATTGACCTCCAGTTCGCCGTCGCTCACGACGGTGCGTCCTGTGGTGGTGATGTTGGCGTTGACGACAGCGCGTCCACGCTCTGATTTCCACACGTCGCCTGAGCCCCCGATGGCCCCCTTGCCAGCGAGGGTGTAGCTGTGTCCGACGGGTGTCATGAGATAGGTGGCGGCTGGGCTCACCGTGGCGTCGAGCGCGATGGTGCGCGTGCTGTCGCCCGAGAGGTCGAAGATCACGCTCTTGCCGTCCTGGTAGGCCGTCGTCTCCGTGAGGTCGAAGGTCTTGAAGTTGGCGCTGCTCGTGTCCCAACTGTTGCCCGATGCCCAGCGCAGGTCGGTGCGCATGACGGGCGGCAGAGGCGGATAGGGCATGCCGTAGCCCAGGTAGAAGCTCGTGTTCGGACTCTGGTAGTAGCCCCTTGTGGTGCAGTCGAGGCGATAGTGCGGGTCCTCCTGCAGGCAATACATGCTGTGCGTGGTGGGCAGGTTGGTGGAGTAGCCCACCAGTCCCATGTTGCGTCCATCCGGATTCTTGAGCAGGATGACCTCCTCGCGCCAGTCGCCGGTGATGTCGCCCCAGAAGGCGGCGCGTGCGGCCCATCCCTCATGGGTGGCCCAGTTGCTCTCTTGCGACATCTCGCAGAGGCGGTTGCCGTTGTATTTGGTCACCATGGCGTTCGACTTGTAGCCGCTGCCGCCCGGCGAGTTCATCACCTCGCGGTCGAGCGCGCCGTCCCACCAGAGACCCTCGTAGGGATAGGAGGGCGAGTCGCTGATCACGTTGCCGTGGATGTCGCAGAGCGTGCCCACGAGGCTGTAGACCTCGTAGCCCCGGTGAGTGCTGTCCACATCCATGCACTCGCCTCGTCCCACGTCGTAGACCGAGGGCAGGTACCACTCGTGGAGGTGCTTGCCCGTTGCCGCGTCGTAGGTGAGCTGTCCGAGCAGGGCCGACTGCTGGATGGCATAGGTCTCCATGCCGGGGCGGTCGGGGTCGAGGTCGCCGACGCGGAAGCGGTCGCCGTGGCCTATGCCCGCGCTGAACACCATGCCCTTGACCGTGTTGACGCCATAGCCACCCTCGAGCATCTCGTCGATGCCATCGCCGTCGCCGTCGGCCACACGCAGCTGGTGGAACTCGGCCGGCCAGGGCTTCTTGTCGTTGCGGCTCCAGGTGAAGCTGTGGTGCCAGTTGGCAGGCTTGCCGCCCGTCCAGTCGTAGGAGAAGCCGAAGACGTAGTTGTGGTGGGCGCCATCGGTCGTGCGGTCCAGGCACTCCATCATCAGCATGGGGTGTATGCCGTCGCCGTAGGTGATGGCGAAGTGTCCGGCGAGAGAGGCATACTCCGTGTACATGTTGTCCGACTTGTAGTCTTGTCGGTTGTCGCGCGAGTAGCTGTCTGCGCCGTCGTGCACCTGCGAGTAGTCGAGCTCGGCCGATGTGATCTCACGTCCTGTCAGTCCGTCGACGACCGAGACGAAGAAAGGCGGGTTGCGCGTGGTGCTCGTGGTGTAGTTGGCGATGCCGTCGCCATCCACGTCGGGTGTGTCTTTTCCGAAGGCGTAGCGTCCGTCGCTGAATCGTGTCATGTCCGAGCTCTTGATGATCACCTCGGCCCGTCCGTCGCAGTTGATGTCGTAGGCCACCACGAGGTCGTTCTGTCCGCCGCATATCCAGACGTTGCGCCCCATGTCGATGGTCCAGAGATAGGTGCCGTCGGCCTTGTAGGCCTGCACCTTGTCGCTCCATTTGCTCTGGTCGCGACTCACCTGTGCCACCACATAGTCGTATTCGCCGTCGCCGTCGAGGTCGGCGGGCCACACGTATTTGGCGTCGAAGCTGTCGGGCGAGCACACCAGGCCCTCAAAGTCGATGTTCATGAAAGCGTTGGAGTAGGGCTGCCGTGCAGTGTCGTAGGTGAACGAGCCGGCTGTCGTCTCGTCCTCCTTGCCGCCGATGACGGGCACCACGCGGAAGGTCGTTCCGCTGGTCATCGCCTTGGGCACGTAGCACGTGGAGCGCGTCTCCGCGACGAGAGTGCCGTTCATGTAGACGTGGTAGCGTGTGGTGTCGGGCTCTTGCGCGAGTCGCCGCCACGACACGAGGTCGCCCTCCGTTCCCTTTGTCACGCTGCGTTCCGCGCCGCGATGCACGGCCACCACGCCACGCCCCAAGGGTTGCTGGATGCGTTGTGCCTGTGCGCCTGTGGCCACGAAGCCCAGGAGACACAGCATGGATAATAACCTGTTCATGTTAATTAGCTGATAAGTAGATGTTTGTAAATAGGTTGTTTTCTGTTTGCAAAAATAATAAATAATGTGGTCTTGCGCAATACATGAGGCATATAAAATGGCGCTTCTGCCAAAAACTGTAGGATTTAAGGCTATCACGCCAGATAAAACAAGCGGCGTGCCCGGATAGAGCACGCCGCTTGGTGAGGTTGTGTGGGGTCCAAATGATAGAACAGGCTTTGTTTGCGAGCTTATGCACGATAGTTGCCGGTTGCCAACTCTTGCTGCAAGTAGTTGTAGATGTAGCCGGGACTTTGATAATACAGTCCAGTGTTCTTGTCTTGCAACCTGTCGAAAGCGTCAGAATTGTATAGTGTGTCCATGGCTTCTTCCATGGAGCAGTTCCAGTTTTTCATCAATAGCTCTACAAGTTCGGAGCTCATATCTTCTTTCATCATCTCAATTTGCTCATCCGTAAGTTTCATAGTTTCTTCAGTTTTGATATGGATAATGTTGTCCCAAAGAAGTATTGGAAAGTCACACCATGAGAATATTTCAGTTCTTTGACTAGCTGTTTGAGGGTTATCATTCCCGCCTTGTAGCGTCGCAGTTGGAATGTGACGCCGTCGTCGGCAATGGGGCCATACACGACATCATAGTTGTGGCAGGGCTGATGAGTATTGTAATCCCTATTCTTCAAGACAAAAGAAGCCCACTCCTCACTATAATCTTTAAATACCAGGACTTTCAGACTACCATCTGACAATGCCGATTCGTCAAACTCGTATGTGTTGATGGTAGGTTTTCCATCTTGCATGATGGAAGTTCGTTGTTCAGCCATACGACGAGCTTGGTGCCTGTCTGCGGACAGGTAAAACCCTTTTCCAAAATCTTTGAAGGGCTTCGACTTTGTAAGGTCTATTTTGTCAATCTCCACATTGGAGCCATGATAGAGTATCATAAGCCTTGGGCAGTTAGTGCGCCACCATTGCGTTGGCAGATGATGGTCACGTCGTGAATGGCATCCTCAAATGATTGCGTGTGTAACACGTCATAGAAAGAATGCAGGTAATCTATTCCTTTGAATCGTTGCAGGTAATTGAAAGCCTGTCGTTGGCCAAGTCCGAACTTCTTAGCGAATTCGGCGACAAAGGCGACGAGATATCTTATTTGGTACCGTTCTTCTCTTGACATAATCGTTATGAGTTTTGTGCAAAGATAGGTATTTTTTCAAGATTATCAGTCGTTGAGAGGAAAAAGATTTGCAAGGTGATGGTGTTGAGCAAAACCAAGCGGCGTGCCCGGATGGGAGCACGCCGCTTGGTGAGGTTGTGTGGGGTGTCAGTTTTGCGCATTCACTCCTCGATGCTCCAGTCAGTGATGTTCCCCTTGGTGGAGTCGAAGTTGATGCCCACTTTGGTGATGGGCTTGCCGCAGAGGGCGAAGCGCTCGGCATAGTTCTTGAGGTTGATTTGCTCGATGGCTTCTTTTGCTGTCTTGTTGAGTTTCAGTTCGATGACATACAGGCGTGTGGCCGTGAGCATCACGATGTCGACCCTGCCGTTGGGGGTGTGCACTTCCACGTCAACGACATAAGCCGTGAGCAGTGAGAAAATGATGAAGAGCATCTGCTGGTAGTGTCCCTCGTGGTTGGTGACATTGCAGTAGGGCACGGTGCCGAGAAACGTCTGTAGCAGCTCCAGTGCCCCGTCGATGTTGTCCTGTCGGATGAGCACCGACATGCGCGCTATGGTCACGTCGCCGTTTTGTGCGTACATGCCCTCCAGGTAGTTGGGCAACAGGCTTTCAAACAGTCCCACCTTAATTTCCTTGTTGGGCAAGTCGAGCGTGTAGAGGCGGCTCAGTTTGTCATATCCCTTGATGGTGAGATAGCCACTCTGGTAGAGTAGGGGTGTGATGGCCGTCATGCTCTCTGTGGGCGCGTCGAAGGCTGATGCCTTGGCGTAGACCCTGCCCAGGTTGGCAGGCATGACGCCAAATTTGCGCATCATCTTGATGAGATATGTGGGCGTTCCGGATGAAAACCAATAGGCGCCGAAGTCCTTTCTGGAGAAGCAGTTCAGCAGGCTGAACGGGTTGAAGATGTCGGGCGATGAGGCTGCGAAATGATAGCCGTCGTAGTTGGCCTTCAGTTCTTCGAAGGCTTCCTCCCTGGTCATCTCCTGCGCCTTTGCCAGAGCCTCAATGTCCTCCGACATTTGCTCCACGAGCTCCTCCTTGGTGATGCCGCAGACGCCAGCATACTCGGGATCCATGGATATGTTGGTGATGTTGTTCAGTTCGCTGAAGATGCTCAGTTGGGAGAACTTGGTGATGCCCGTCAGGAAGACAAAGCGGAGGTACTGTTCACACGCTTTCAGAGGACTGTAGAAGTTTCGCATGATGTTGCGCAGCACATCCAGTTGCCCCTCTTCGTGGGCCACGTCGAGCATTGGTGCGTCATACTCGTCGATGAGTATCACCACTTGTTTGCCCGTCTTCTCAAAGGCGGTCAAGATGAGGTCTTTGAGCCTAATGTTGGGGTCTATCTTCTCACTGTGGTAGCCCCAGTTGGTCTCTTGCTCCTCCAGCATGTCGGCCAGGTATCTTTCCAGTTGCTCTTTCTCCATGTGCTTTCCGCCGCTCATGTCAAAGTGGAGGACAGGGTATTCGGTCCACTCCTTTTCCAGCTGTTCGATGGCAAGCCCTTTGAAGAGATCTTTCCGCCCTTCAAAATAGCTTCGCAGGGTAGTGACGAGGAGCGACTTGCCGAATCGTCGAGGCCGCCCCAGGAAGTAATACTTGCTGTCGGCATGAGCCATCCGGTAAACATATTCCGTCTTGTCGATATACAGTCGGTCCTCCTTGCGGATCTCGGAGAAGGTCTGTATGCCTATGGGATATCGTTTTAGCGCCATGGTTTTTCGTTTATTCTTGCCTTGGATTTCTATTTTGCTGTAAAGATACAAAAGCTTTCTGAATTACTCCGCCTCTAAGCAGAAAAATCACGGCCGACCATCAAAAATAGCGCGCTGGCCTGGTGGAACAGACAAAACAAGCGGCGTGCCCGGATGGAGCACGCCGCTTGGTATGTGTGTGAACTGGCTGTTTGCGAGTTACTCGAAGCGCCAGGGCTTGGCCTGGAAGTCGGGGACGTCGGTTCCCGCGCGATAGTAGGACACCAGTTGGATGTCGAACACGAGCACCGAGTGGCCGGGGATGGCCGTTCCACTGCCCGTGTCGCCATAGCCCAGGTCGGAGGGCACGTAGACCTCCCACTTGTCGCCGATGTGCATGTGCTGCACGGCGGTGCAGAAGCCGTCGGTGAGCTGGCTGACGAGGAACTGGGCCGGTGCCGATGTCTCGGCTGTCGAGCCATTGGTGAAGGAGGTGCCAAACTGGTAGCCGTTCTCGTAAGACGTGGAGGGCAGCAGGTGCCCGGTGTAGTGCACGCGCACCGAGTCGGTGTAGAGTGGCGAGCCCGAGCCGGTGCCCTCGTTGAGCACGTGTACGATGATGTACTGCGTGTTCTCGGCGTGTGTGGTGTCGGGCAGGCTCCACTTCTTCAGGATCTTCCAGTTGGTGTCGCCAGAGGCTATGCGCTGCGTGGTCTCGGCATAGAGGTTGTTCCAGTAGTCGGTGTTGGTCTTCTCCCAATTGGGGAACTCCTCCACCTCGTCAGACTCCTCCGAGCACGATGCGGGCAGCAGCAGGAAGGCGAAGAGCAGAAGGGGCAGGGCCACGATGGCCTTCGCCCATTTTCCGCCAACCTTAGCCAAGCTATTGTTGTTCATGATCATTGTTCCTGTTAAAAGGGTTCGTTGCGTGTTCTGTTAGAACTTCTTGATGGCCTCGTTGAGCTTCTTCAGCACGGAGGTGATGCTCACGCGGTCCTCGATGATCTCGCGCAGCTTCTCCACGGGCACGCGCTCCTGGTCCATGGAGTCGCGGAAGCGCAGGGTGACGGTGTTGTCCTCGAGGGTCTGTCCGTCGACGGTGACGCAGAACGGCGTTCCGATGGCGTCCTGGCGGCGATAGCGCTTGCCGATGGAGTCCTTGGCCTCGATGTGCGTGGTGAAGTGGAACTTCAGGCTGTCCACGATCTCCTGTGCCTTCTCGGGCAGTCCGTCCTTGTTGACCAGCGGCAGCACGGCGCACTTGATGGGTGCCAGGGGCTCAGGCAGGCTGAGCACCACACGTGAGGTGCCGTTCTCGAGCTTCTCCTCCTTATAGGCGTGACACATCACGCTGAGGAACATGCGGTCCACGCCGATGGAGGTCTCCACGTCGTAGGGCACGTAGCTCTCGTTGGTGTCGGGGTCGAAATAGCGCATCTTCGTGCCCGAGAACTTCTCGTGCTGGGAGAGGTCGTAGTTGGTGCGGCTGTGGATGCCCTCCACCTCCTTGAAGCCGAACGGCATCTTGAACTCGATGTCGGTGGCGGCGTTGGCATAGAAGGCCAGCTTCTCGTGGTCGTGGTAGCGATAGTTCTCATCGCCCATGCCCAGGGCCTCGTGCCATGCCAGGCGCGCCTTCTTCCAGTATTCAAACCACTTCATCTCCGTGCCGGGCTGGCAGAAGAACTGCATCTCCATCTGCTCAAACTCGCGCATGCGGAACACAAACTGGCGTGCGACGATCTCGTTGCGGAAAGCCTTGCCGATCTGTGCGATGCCGAACGGCAACTTCTGGCGGGTGGTCTTCTGCACGTTGAGGAAGTTGACGAAGATGCCCTGTGCCGTCTCCGGGCGGAGATACACCTTGTTGGTGGCGCCGGCTGTCGATCCGAACTCGGTGGAGAACATCAGGTTGAACTGTCTGACGTCGGTCCAGTTCTTGGTGCCGCTGATGGGATCCACGATCTCCTCGTCGATGATGATCTGCTTCAGCGCCTCGAGGTCGGGGCCCTGCATGGCGGCGGTGTAACGGGCGTGGAGCTCGTCGCGCTTCTTCTGGTGCTCGAGCACGCGGGGGTTGGTCTCGCGGAACTTAGCCTCGTCGAAGCTGTCGCCGAAGCGCTTGGCAGCCTTCTTCACCTCCTTGTCGATCTTTTCCTCATACTTGGCAATCTGGTCCTCGATGAGCACGTCGGCGCGGTAGCGCTTCTTCGAGTCGCGGTTGTCGATGAGCGGGTCGTTGAAGGCGTCCACGTGGCCGCTGGCCTTCCAGACCGTGGGGTTCATGAAGATGGCGGCGTCGATGCCGACGATGTTATTGTGGAGCAGGACCATCGAGTCCCACCAGTATTTCTTGATGTTGTTTTTCAGTTCCACACCGTTGGGTCCGTAGTCGTAAACGGCGGCCAGGCCATCGGGATAAATGTCTGAACTCGGGAACACAAAGCCGTATTCCTTACAGTGACTTACAATCTTCTTGAAATTGTCTTCTGCCATTTTCTTCTAAATGATGAGTTGATGTATATTTTGCAAAGGTAATGATTTTCCGTTGATAATGTGAAGAGATTGGCGTTAAAATAAAAGAAAAATGGGCAAGGGGAGGAAAAAGCGTGACAAAAAGTCTCTCCAGAATCGCGCGAAATCCATCACGACTACTTTAGCTCGCAAATACGCGATTTTTCGAGGGTTTTGCGCAAATGTCTGGCATTCAGAGTGTTAAGCGAAAATAAGCCTTTGGGAAAACTCTGCGCATGCTCAGAGTTTTGCGATAGATATCTTATCGAGTCTCCGTTAGGCATCTATCGAGTCTCGATAAGATATCTATCGAGTCTCGATTCGATATCTATCGCAACTCGATTAGGCATCTTTCGCCGAACAATTTCGTACAAATTAACCGACATTAAGACTTTTAACGAAATTTAATCGAACAAAACCCGC
>JBNMMB010000010.1:0-52938 GCA_050875105.1 Prevotella sp.
GGCACTTAGGCAAGGGATTGATTATCGTCCTTGTGGGTCAACGCCGTGTAGGCAAAAGCTACATGATGAAGATGATGCGTGAGCGCAAGTCAGCAGACAGCAATAACAACGTCATCTATATTGACAAGGAGAAGAGGGAGTTTGACAAAATCCAAAACTACCAAGACCTCAATGACTACATCGCACAACACTTCGACAACACGAAGCACAACTATATCCTCATTGACGAGATACAAGACATCAAGGAGTTTGAGCGCTCCGTCAGAAGCTACCGCACCGAACCAGACACAGACATCATCATCACAGGCAGCAATGCCCGGATGTTGAGCAATGACCTGAGCACCCTCATCGGAGGCAGATACAAGGAAATATACATCCAATCGTTGGGCTACAATGAGTTTTTGTCATTTCACAAGCTTCCTGACGACGACGCATCGCTTGCCCTGTACATACAATATGGCGGACTGCCGGGTTTGTCAAGAATAGGCCTGGAGGAAGACGATGCACGAGAATATCAAATGGACATCTACCACACCGTGCTCCTCAAGGATGTGATCATGCGCAACCAGATAAGAAACGTGCCTTTCCTAGAAAACTTGGTGAGGTTTCTCGCCGACAACACGGGCAAGCTGATTTCAGCCAACAGCATTGCCAAATACATGAAGTCACAGGGCGAATCCATCACCTCGGCAGTCATCATCAACTACATCTCTTTCCTTTGCGAGGCTTTCATCTTGCACAAGGTGAACCGGTATGACATCCACGGAAAGAGAATATTTGAGACCAACGACAAGTTTTATTTTGAAGACAATGGCATCCGCAATGCCATTGCAGGCGGAACGCGAGAGGGCGACATCGAGAAGGTGATAGAAAATGTGATCTACGAACACCTCATCCGCTTGGGCTACCAAGTCTATGTGGGCCAGCTGCAAGGTGGTGAAATAGACTTCGTCTGCACCAAGCCCACCGGGCAACGCGCATATGTGCAAGCCTCCTACATCATCGCCGACGAGGCCACGCGCCAGCGGGAGTTTGGCAACCTACAGGCCATCAAGGACAACTATCCCAAATATGTCATCTCGATGACGCCCCTGCTAACCCAAAACGACGACAACGGCATCATGCATTTGCACCTGCGCACATTCCTGCGCGACGGGCTGCCAGGATAAAGCATCATCCAAGTATTTCCGCTTAGCAAAGGAGGAGGATTATTGTCTCTTCCCTTGCCAAGCGCCTCCCCATCACGCCATGAATCAGATGAATCAGAACTTCATTGCAATGACATCATAGCAGGTCTTTTATTCTAACATCAAATTCTGGCGCATCACCATCAACGTTAAACAACTTTTGAAGGAGTAAACGTCTTTGTCTGGTTATAGAGGCATTTGACTTATCCATAATCAAGGAAATTTCTGATGGCCTAAAACCATAGCGAAGCAAGATACACTATCGAATATCATCTACCGATAATTGGTTTGTATCATCAATGAGGCTTTTAAACACTGGAACAATTTTTTCAAGAACACCTTGTAACTCATTCCAATCAGCATCTGTTAATGAAAACTTTATTGGTTTCTCCAAATAACATTTAAAGCGAGAGTATACAATCGTACCTTTCAATAGTTGGTCTACACTTTTTGTTTTTTTCCGTTTAAGCTCTAACCACCTTTTTTGAGATTCCAATGATAACAGTTCGGAATTTTTTATTTGACTCGCTTTTTTCCCTTGAGCTTCCTGATGACCCGAAAAATGATTTGCCTTTCGGGATATAATCAGCAAAAACATGGAAAACAATAGGGATACTATCAATTCAATTGTCAAGGCCATCCTGTTGCCTGAACATATTGACAACAAGGATATAATGGTCAAAACAAGGTAAACTATGTATATAATGCTATTCATGATGTTTATTATTAATCTGTAAACTCAAAAAAACTCTTCTTTTGAGTTTCTTTGTTGTCTCTGTGGGAATTTTCTCCCCCAAGTTCAATACATATTTTCCTTCTTGCTGTGCCTTTAGCTGCATCTCATTTCTTTGATAGAGTTGAAAGAGGCCATATAGAGGCATGATGCGAGAAGGAACCATCAGGTGGGCTTCTTTGTAATATTTCTCAGCCTGGCCGATTTCCTTCGCTTCAGCATGGATATTGGCAGCAAGCAGGCACACGTCATAATCCTTAAACGACTGGTAGCACTTGGTTATTATGCCCCTTGCCTGTTTTAATTCACCTGCCTCACACAAGACGGCTGCGTAGTTGTAGAGAAACCGAGGGTCATCTCCTTTTCGATCCATCAGTTGCTGATAGCCGGGCAATGTTGTTTTGTATAGGCCCAACTGAGCTTTTTCAGCAAGGCCGGCCCAACATCGCTCTGTCTTGAAGAACGAATAAAGGGGCATCAACAAGACCACAGCCACGGCTGATACCACGAGATACCCCATTCTTGGCAGACGCTTTTGGCTTTTCTTCATTGCCAGGAGCGCCACGGCCAGCACCATCCATGCAAACGGATAATGCATCGGATAGGAGAAGAGGCTAAACAGAATGAGGGCAACGATCGATGCAAACAGGTCAGGATGCCCCATGTCCCTGCTCAGTCTCTTGAGCATCAATCCCGTGACAGCCAACGAGGCGAGAAGGGCAACCATGCCATAGTTGACACCGATGAGCAAGTATTCGCTCAAGGGATGATGCACATTGTCGGCCAGCATCGTGTAAGCGCTCTGCCCATGCTGCCTGAAGTAATCAGCCTGCACCTGCATGTAATGGTTTTCAAAGCCCTTATAGCCCCATCCCGTCAAAGGCTTCGACGCCATCATCTTGATGGATTGCTCGTAGATAAACCACCGTCCCGTGGACGAGTTCTGCTTGAAGCCTATCACCATCAGCAGCAAGGCAACGCATAAGACCGGCAACCGCCATGCCTTTTTGACTTTCAGATAAATCATGGCCATTGCCAAAAGGCAGAGCATGCCCACCCGAGAACCACTGCCAACCACTCCTATCACGCACAACGCCTTGGCCACAATCAGCAGCCACTTGACAACAGGTCGTTGACTCCTTATCTTACTGATGCCCAACGGGAGCGATAGGGCCAGGCACGAGGCAAATCCCGCGACATTGTCAAAGCTGCCCGCAGTGGCCATTCCCGACTTGGGCACCATCGACAATTGCTGCGCCAAGAAGAGCAGGCTTTCCAAAGCACACGCCAAAGTCACGACAACAAAAAAGCCATCTGCATGCAAGAATGGCACATGCTTGCGAAAAAACCGGGATAGTGACCATGCAACCACCAAGAGAAGCGCGCTTGCCAACGAGCACAGCCATTTGGGAAGGGTCATGCTGTCTGTTAACCCTGTGGATGTCGGAAAAACAGAGGACAGAACGACCAAAGTCATTAACATCATGCCAATGACTTTGGTCGCAAGCGGTAATATACAATCTTTCAAATACAATCTCCTTTCAAATGAAACTTGTAATCTGAGATAAACTATTCAAACCCTTTTCATTCCGTGAGTCCTTGGATGACTGCGTAACGGATGTTGGGAACCTTGTTTTTCTTACGCTCAGACAGGGGTGTCGTCTTGGCGTAAGGCACATAGACAATGATGGTAGAGGCTGGCCCAGAACCAGAAAAATGATTAAAGCCTGTAACGGTCAGCATATCCCCGTTTTCCTGTTCCGTACGATTTAAACGACGTGTCAGTGGAGGGTATTTTTCGTAAGTCAACCTGTTGCAAAAAGCTGGGTCAGTGGTAATAATCAGATATTCATAGTCGTCCATAGCCACTTTAGGGCCATCATCAAACACTTCCAATGTATCTGTTAGCAAGTTGAGCGAACTCATTGGCTTACTGGCCAACGCATAACGAATAGGCTCAGGAGCCTGCTTCCACTCTTCAAACATCGCAATGAACAAAGGATCCCATGCACTGTAACCAATATTGGCACTGTAACGTTGAGGTGTGTAATAGAAATAACTTCCGCCACCCGACAGGTCCATGAGGTCACTCATGATCTGCTTGGTGCTGTACGTCTTGCCAGGATTGTTCTCATTGAGGAACCTCTTGGGCTTTAGGAGGGTGTAGCTGTCCAGCAACTTCACCTCATCAGCCGTGTATTTGCGCACACTCGGGGAGAACGTGTTATCAAGCACGATGGAGGGCATGTCCTTTTGGCCATTCGGATAAACTATCGTCGCGTCAAAGGTGCCTTTCCGGTCACCCAAATGAAACTCAAACTGGCCTGTAGAGTCGGTCGTCACCGTGCCCGAGTAACCGTCGGCCGACAGGGTCACATCCACATTTCCATACATGTCCCGCGGCTTCTTGGGATTGTAGAGTATGCCGCGGATGGTGACGTCTTGCTCTGGCTTCACCCTAATGTGAGGGTCAAAGCTGAATTCCCGTCCGTCTGTTCGATATTCTCCTCGGAGCATGCGCTTCTTGATGCACTTTTTGCCATCCTTCATCTCATACACAGGGATGACCTTGCTGAAATAGTTGCCACCCCTCAGCATATAGCGCGTGTAGGCGCGAAACTCATAGAGGCCCGAGTAGTTCTTGGCCAACACGGGCACCGAGCCTTCCACCTTTCCGTTCTCCAACCGGCGCACCTGTCGGTCCACAACAAAGCCCTCAGGCGTCAGCCACTCCACATACACGATGCGGCTGCTGACAGGCTCATTGCTCGTCAGGGTCAAGCTGTAGGACAGCGTGTCACCCAAGGCGCACGCATCCTTGCCTAATCTGACCTGCAGAGTCTCCTCAGCACTGACAGGTGCGCTGATGAACAGCAAAGCAGCAAAAAACATCTTGATGTGTTTCATAAGCTTTAGTTTTTTATATGTTATACATGTAGATAGGTTTTCTTCACATTCAATACCACTTCACTTCACCATTCTCATAAGTAAAGACTCGTTCTTCGGAGCCTTTGCTTAGGTCATGCAGAATGTATAAAGCGTTAGTAGGTACTCCCTCAAAGGTTATCTCATATCCAACTGATTTCTTCACTCCCAATGAAACCTTTTGAGTTCCATCATAATAGTCAAGTTCATACAGATGACCTGGCACGACATTATTATCATCATTGCGAGGAAGGTAGACGATATTATCTATCGACACTGCTTTTCCAAAGTCCACGCCTATCCAACCATTATCAGCTTTCTTACTCTCATAAAACGTTAATTCGTTATTATCAAAAGCATATCTTACATCATAACCATTCTCGGTAGTATAATCATTCATGATAGAGTCAAAGGGCACCGTATGCTTCGCTTTTTTGAAAATGATTTCTGCCACGTTGCAATGTCCGTTCTTCGGAGAGACGTATCGCCAATATCTATACTTGCCTTTTTGCTTGACAGCCTCATTTTGAGTGGCCATAACTTCCACTCCCCGAACATATTCCTTAGACACATCCTTTATAAAAGGGCTGTTTAGCAGACTTGGGACAATCTCCGAATATTTTGAGTTAAGCGCAAACAAGCTCTCTTTTTGATAGGCATAAGTCTTTCGATAAACTTTTCCCATGACATATCCAGCTTTACATGGATAGCCAGGGTTACTCTCGCCACCCATGAAGGGTATGTTGCGTCCAGAGTTATCGAGCACCGTATTCCAATAATGGCCACTTGACCTAAATGGCCATTGAGGAGTAAAGTCAATCGCAACAGGAATGCCGCAAGAACGCATTACGTAAGCTGTAAACTCTGCGTAATCCTCACATTCTCCCATTTTTATGTTCTTCAAAGCTTGATATGGCAAGTCTATCCCTCCATAATGTTGAACAGCATCAATATGAAACCCCAAGTTCTTGATTTGGTCATTAAGATAAAGTGCTGCCCAATAGGCGGATGATTTCTTATCGTCCTCCACTTGCATCCAATCTATTCGATGTGAAAACCTGTCAGACAGTTCTTTTCTCCATCGCGATATGTTTTCCGTTCCCACTCGATAGGGCAACAGGTATTCGCAGAAATCATCAAACGTCAGATGATTGGCATACCGCCCTTCTTTCCAAGAGGCATATGCTGAGTCTACATTATCTATAATGTATTGGGGTGTGAGGAGCAAAGTGTCGCTTACCCAATCAAATTGCTGTTGCATATTGAACTGTTGGTACAAGTCAATCATCTTAGGCTTGCACTGAGGGTATCTATTGTCCTTATTGATTTGAGCCAATTGCTCATAGTATGAGGACAAGGTATCGTTCACCTTGGTAAGATGGTAGGGCGCATTTTCCAATAAAAAGTCCACGGCTCGTTTTTTATCATAGGTCGCAGAGTGATAATAATTATTAACATCGCTACAAACCTTAAGCCACAATGGTGGCCTATGCTGAGCCATACCTTGCAAGGAGACAAATAGCATGGCTATGACAAATGATAGAAAATGCCTTTGTTTCATAAGTGTTAATTTTTGTGGCGAATTTAATAAAAACAAACGAAAAATAAAACTAATACGGACTGAAAAATTTTCATGAAAATTTTTCAGGCTAAAAAAGTACATAGAAAAACTCTAAATAAAAAAAACACTTCGCTTAACAGCCTTTCAACTTTCTTTGCAAAGGGCTTTATTTCCCTTTTCAAAGAGAATACCAAAAACGACAAAGACACCCTAAAGATGTTTATTTTGCATCTTTAGGGTGCCTTATCTTTTGTAAGATTAGACTAAACCTTCACCAATACTAAAAATAACTTTAGTGAAAAATATCAACTTATCTTTTCAAAATAAGACTTAGCACGTCATGCCTCGTTAGCCTGTCCGAAGGCCTCCTTTTCGGCAGCCGCGATGATGTCTTCTCGACTTTGTGCCTTGGCGCTGATGTCGCTCAAGTCAAACTCGCTGTGCGTCGTGTCGGCATCGGTCTTTTGCTCGATGATGGTCTCTTGTCGCTCGCTGGCGGCACTCTCGCGCTCGGTGAAGACACGCTCGCGGAATGTTGTCTCATGCTTGTCGCCTGCGAGTGTCTTGTCGCCTTTCGTCACGATGAACGCGTCGCTCTCGTGGGTGTCGGGCAGCGCCTCCACGGGTTCCTCCTCCATCTTGGTGCGCTTGCCCTTGGCGGCAAACACCTGGTCGATGAACTGCGGCTCACGCTTCAGCTTGTTGAGCGTGTCCTTGGACGCCTTCTGTTGGCTCTCCTTCTTCGAGAATCCCTGTCCCACGCATCCGGCCATGCCCTCCAGGTAGACCTGGTAGGTGAATGTCGGACTGCCGTTCTGGTCGCGTCCGCTGTTGACCTCGCGAAACTCCATCTTCACCTTGTTGCGCTGTGTCCACTCGATGAGCTTGCTCTTGAAGTTGACCTCCTTGTAGGCCACCTTGTCGATGTTGATCATCTGCGAGAGGATGCGCTTGTTGAGGAAGCGCATGCAGGCGTCGTAGCCACAATCGAGGTAGATGGCTCCCACGAGGGCCTCAAAAGCGTTGCCGCCCATGTAGCTGTTGTGCGACACCGAGTGTCCGCTCGACAGCACGAGCTTGCTGATGCCCATCTCCACGGCGAGTCGTCCGAGCGTCTCCCGCGACACGAGCTTGGAGCGCGTGTTGGTGAGGAAGCCCTCTCGCTTGCCCGGGAAGTGTCGGTAGACGATGTCGCCCACGGCAGCGTCGAGGATGGCGTCACCCAGAAACTCCAACCGCTCGTTGTTGACGGGCTTGCCTTTCTTGTTGCGGTGCATGACACTCTTGTGCATGAGCGCCATCTTGTAATAGCTGATGTCGCGTGGCACAAAGCCGATGATGTCGCGCAAAGACAAATAAAGCTCCTTATCCTTTCGGAAAGGGAGCCTTATTGTTTCTATTAAGTCTCTGAATACAAACATATTCATTATTCAGCATATTTCTTGACGATGATGCAAGCGTTGTGACCGCCAAACCCGAATGTGTTTGACAGTGCGGCGCGCACCTCTCGCTTCTGAGCCTTGTTGAATGTGAAGTTCATGTTATAGTCGATCTCGGGATCGTCGTCGCCCTCCTCATGGTTGATGGTCGGCGGCACGATGTCGTTCTGCACGGCCAGCACACAAGCCATGGCCTCCACGGCGCCAGCGGCACCCAGCAGATGGCCCGTCATGCTCTTGGTGGAGCTGATGTTGAGCTTGTAAGCCTGCTCACCGAACACGTCCTTGATGGCCTTGGCCTCCGAGATGTCGCCCACGTGCGTGGATGTTCCGTGCACGTTGATGTAGTCGATGTCGTTCACGGTCATGCCGGCATCCTCAAGCGCAGCGTTCATGACGAGCTTGGCACCGAGTCCCTCGGGGTGAGAGGCTGTGATGTGGTAAGCGTCGGCGCTCATGCCCTCGCCAGCGATCTCAGCGTAGATCTTGGCACCGCGAGCCTTGGCGTGCTCCAGCGTCTCGAGGACGAGACAGCCGGCACCCTCGGCCATGATGAATCCGTCGCGGCTGGCGCTGAACGGACGGCTGGCGTGCTCCGGGTCGTCGTTGCGTGTCGAGAGGGCCTTCATGGCGTTGAAGCCGCCCACGCCCGTAGCGCAGATGGCGCTCTCAGCACCACCGGAGACGATGACGTCGGCCTTGCCCAGACGGAGCAGGTTGAAGGCGTCGGCCACAGCGTGTGTCGACGAGGCGCAAGCGCTGGTCGTGGCATAGTTGGGTCCGTGGAAACCGAAGTGGATGCTGATCTGTCCGGCAGCGATGTCGGAGATCATCTTAGGAATGAAGAAGGGGTTGAACTTAGGCCCTGCCTCCAAGTGCTGGCCATAGTAGACCACCTCGTCCTGGAACGTGTGGATGCCACCGATGCCGACGCCGTAGATGACGCCGATGCGGGTCTTGTCTTCCTTCTCGAGGTCGAGTCCCGAGTCCTTCACACCCTGAATGGCGCTGATCATGGCCAGCTGTGTGTAGCGGTCCATCTTGCGCACTTCCTTGCGGTCCAGGTAGTCGGTGACATTGAGATCCTTCACCTCACAGGCAAACTTCGTCTTGAAGTTTGTCGTATCAAACTGTGTAATAGGCGCAGCACCGCTCTTTCCAGCCACAAGGTTCTTCCACGTCTCCTCCGGCGTGTTGCCCACGGGTGTGACGGCACCGAGTCCTGTTACTACTACTCTCTTTAATTCCATGAATAGAAAATGATGGTTAAAGTTTAGCGTTTAGTGGAGGTGGCAATGTCCACGCTGTCACTAAACGCTAAACGGGGGGCTATCAACTTACTTGGCGTTCTCCTGGATGTAGTTGATGGCGTCCTGCACGGTCTGAATGGTCTCAGCCTTGTCGTCAGGAATAGAGATACCGAACTCCTTCTCGAACTCCATGATGAGCTCGACGGTATCCAGTGAGTCGGCACCCAGGTCGTTCGTGAAGCTTGCCTCGGGCTTAACCTCAGCCTCGTCTACACCCAGTTTATCAACGATAATTGCCTTAACTTTTGCTTCAATTTCTGACATAATTGTAAAGTTTTAAATTGATTATTACTTAGTTTCTTATCAAACAGGCTGCAAAGTAACTGATTTTTTGGTAAATACGCAAATATTTTTTAATAAAAATGCTTCACAATTGCACAAACACCCATGCATTGTGCAAATCTTATTGACTATTTTACATGGATTTTGTTGCACATATCAGAATTAATGGGTATCTTTGCACGAAATCTAAATCTCTAAACAGTATGTCATTTACAGCACATTGCAACGAAATTTTTAACAAGGCCATAGAGGACTATCATGTCACCGACAACGTTGACACCGCGATCAACAATCCCTATGACCGTGATGACATTGACAACCGTTTGTATCTGAAATGCTGGATCGACACCGTGCAATGGCACCTGGAGGACATCATCCGCGATCCCCACATCGACCCCGTCGAGGCCTTGGCGCTGAAGCGTCGCATTGACCGCAGCAACCAGGACCGCACCGACCTGGTGGAGCAGATCGACTCCTACTTCCGCCAGAAGTACAGCGACGTGACGCCGCTTGTCGACGCGCGCCTCAACACGGAGAGCCCTGCGTGGGCCATCGACCGCCTGAGCATCCTCGCCCTGAAGATTTACCACATGAGGGAGCAGGCCGAGCGCCAGGACGCCTCTGCCGAGCACCGCCAGAAGTGCCAGGCCAAGCTCGACGTGCTGCTGGAGCAGCAGCAAGACCTCGGCACGGCCATCGACCAGCTCCTGGAGGACATCGAGGCTGGCAGGAAATACATGAAGGTGTATCGCCAGATGAAAATGTACAACGACCCCAGCACCAACCCCGTGCTCTACGGGAACAAGAAATAATAATGAAGACGGACCACATCCTCATCATCCGGTTCTCGGCCATGGGCGACGTGGCCATGACCGTTCCCGTGGTGTGTGCGCTGGCCCACCAGTATCCCCATGTGCGCATCACGGTGCTCTCGCGTCCCTTCGCCCGTCCGCTCTTTGAGAACCTCGCGCCCAACGTGGGGTTCATGGGTGCCGACACCAAGGGCGAGTATCACGGCATCAAGGGTCTCAACGCCCTCTACCGCCGCCTCACGGCCAAGAACTTCACGGCCATCGCAGACCTCCACAACGTGTTGCGCTCCGACTACCTGCGCATGCGCTTCAACCTCGACCGCTACAAGGTGGCCCACCTCGACAAGCACCGCCAGGAGCGCCGCGCGCTCACGTCGGCCAGCAACAAGGTGCTCGCGCCGTTGCCCTCGGCCTTCGACAGCTATGCCAAGGTGTTTGAGCAACTGGGCTATCCTGTCGACCTGAGCCAGACCTATCCGCTCCTGCCCGGTGGCGCCAGCCTCCGCATGTTGCCCGAGGCCATCGGCGAGAAGAAGGCGTTCCAGCAGTGGATCGGCATCGCGCCCTTCGCCGCACACCCCGGCAAGGCCTATCCCCTCGAGCGCATGGAGCAGGTCATCGACGGCCTCACCCGCAAGCACCCCTCGTGCCGCATCTTCCTCTTTGGCGGCGGCGACCAGGAGCAGGCGCTCATCGGCAGCCTCACCGAGCGCCACGCCAACTGTGTGAGCGTGCCCGCACAGCTTCATGGCCTCTCCGAGGAGCTCGTGCTCATGAGCCACCTCGACGTCATGGTGAGCATGGACAGCGCCAACATGCACCTGGCCTCGCTCGCAGGCATCCCGGTGGTCAGCGTGTGGGGCGCCACCCATCCCTACGCCGGTTTCATGGGCTGGCGCCAGTCGATGGACCGTGCCGTGCAGCTCGACATGCCCTGCCGCCCCTGTTCCATCTTCGGCAACAAGAAATGCCTGCGGGGCGACCACGCCTGCATGACCACCCTCGACCCGCAACTTATAATAGATAAGGTGGAGGCCATCCTCTGACTTTCCTCTTTCCACCATAGCCCAATAGGCCTATTATGCTCATTATGCATAATAGGCCTATTTGCATATTAAGCCTATTAGGCCCATTAGGCATAATAGGCTCATTATGCCCTATGGGCCCACCCTTTCTCTCCCTGTGGATAACACTGTGGATAAGTGGGTGATAAGTGTAGGGATAACACTGTGGATAACCCTCTCATTATCCACACCCCTTGCTCCCCACCCTCCAAAAGGTGGATATCCACAGGGTTTTGCAAAAGAAGCCAACCATTTTTCCACAGTTTTTCATGGGGAAAAGATATAAACTTATTAACTTTGCATCCCAAACAACAATTGTGGATAAACGGCTAAGGAATTGAAAATCAACCGAAAGATATGACGGGACGTTGTGGATAAGCCAACCCAGGATGTGGATAGTCATCAAGGGCCTCCAAGGGGGGTGTTGTTATCCACTTTTTCCACAGCCTATCATCATACTCTTTTTTTCTTTTTCTTTAAATTAAAAAAGGAAAGATAATAATAAGATGTCGTTGATAATCGTCCGGAGCAAGAAACAGACAACAGATATGATCAAGTCAAACTGGAAGGAAAAGGGGTTCGTCGATGAACCCGTCGACAAGTCGCTCGACTTAAAGAAGGAGATACGCCAACTGTGCCAAGAGAAGGACGCCATCATCCTGGCCCACTATTACACGACAGGCGACATACAAGACATCGCCGACTTTGTGGGCGACTCGCTGGCGCTGGCGCGCAAGGCCGCCGAGACCGAGGCCAAGGTCATGGTGATGTGCGGTGTGCATTTCATGGCCGAGACGTGCAAGTTGCTCTCGCCCGACAAGACTGTGCTCTGTCCCGACCTCACCGCCGGCTGCTCGCTGGCCGACAGTTGCAAGGCCGAGGACCTCAAGAAGTTCAAGGCCGAGCATCCCGGCTACCAGGTGGTGAGCTATGTCAACACCACGGCTGCCGTGAAGGCCCTCACCGACTGTGTGGTGACCTCGGGCAACGCCAAGAAGGTCATCGACACCTTCCCCGCCGACGCCAAGATCATCTTCGGTCCCGACTACAACCTGGGCAACTACATCAACTCGGTGACGGGGCGCCACATGCTGCTCTGGAACGGCGGTTGCCACGTGCATGAGAAGTTCTCGGTCGAGGAGATTGTGAAGCTGAAGCGCGAGCACCCCGAGGCCGTCGTCATGGCCCACCTGGAGTGCAAGGCCCCCGTGCTGGCCGTGGCCGACGTGAAGGGTTCCACCGCCACGATGCTCAAGTATGCGCAAGACCATCCCGAGACCCACCAGTTCATCGTGGCCACGGAGGCCGGCATCCTGCATGAGTTGCAGCGCACCTGTCCCGGCCAGGAGTTCATCCCCGTGCCGCCCGAGGTGTCTGAGGGTTCGCTGGGCTGCTCTTGCAATGAGTGTGAATACATGAAGAAGAACACGTTGCAGAAGATCTACAACGCGCTGAAATACGGATGGCCCTCCATCGAGATCCCGCAGGAGGTGGCCACTGAGGCTGTGAAGCCCATCGAGCGGATGCTCCAGTTGAGCTAACTTGAGCTCAAATGGAGTTAACCTGAGCTCAACTGGAGCTAACCGCGCATGCGCCGCCAGGCTTTCCGCATCGCCCAGGGCCCATAGAGGCCCGTGAGGAAGGCCAGCGTCACATAGGCCACCGGGGGCATGCTCACAAAGTGGAGCAGCACCTGGAGGGTCAGTATTTGGAATAAACCACAGTAGAGATAGATGTGGTAGGTGTGTCCGTAGAGATGGTCGAGCCAGTGGCAGCCATGCCGCTCATAGAGCTGGGCCAGGCCGATGCTCATCAGGATGCCGTTGAGCGCCGTGAGCAGGTCGGTCAGCGATCCCTGGGGCACAAAGAGCAACACCACCGACAGAGCCAATGTCATGATGACGACCATCATGGCATTGGCTTTTTTGATGGCCGTCTCGAGGCGCGACGCCTGGTAGAGGTAGCCTGTGGTGAAGTAGACCATGTAGAAGGCCACGCCCGCCACATTGAACAAGGTGTCCTTGGTGAAGGGCATGAGGCAGTTGGCCAGTGCCAGGAGGACCAGCGCGACGGCGCCGCCCCAGGGCGTGGTGTGCCGTCCGAGCGCCTTCCGCGCGACGACGAAGACGGTGAAGATGAGAAACAACGTGGGCATGAACCAATAAGCGCCAAACACGTTGTGGTAGGGCACGAGCAACTGGTCGAGGTAGTCGTGCAGGTTGAGTTGTATGGGTCTCACGCTGTAGCGCGACAGCAGGGCCTTCGGGACGAAGAACAGGCTGCTGATGACCGCATAGGGCACGAGCAGGCGCCGTGCCTTGCGCGTCAGGTAGCCTTTGCGCCCTGTGAGCCGCAGGTGGGCCAGGTCGCCGTGCACATAGCGCAGCAGGTAGCCCGAGATGAAGAAGAACAGGGGCATGTGGAACCCGTAGATCCACCGGATGAAGAGCGTGTCGGTGGGAAAGCGGTAGAAGGAATGGCCCAGCACCACGAGGATGATGCCAAACGTCTGTAGGAACAGGATGTCGCGCAGTTGTCTCATTGTTCGATCACTTGAATGTTTTTCCCGTCGGCGATCCACACGTGGTCGTAGCCCTCACGCAGTTTTCTGAGGGCCGTCTGCCGTGGGTTGTCGCCAGCGCCTATGGTCTCCACGTCGAGCACCTGTGGCCAGCGGCCGCGCGTCTGCCACACCACGGCGTTGCCCCAGCCATAGGAGTCGTAGGGGATGACGCAGAAACACGAGTATTTCTCCTCGCCTCGGTCCACGCAGAGGCAGCACACGCGGTGTGTGGGCTTGTGGGTCTGTCGGATGGTCTCGAGCGCCATGTGGTAGCCGTCCATGCCCGACTGGTAGGCCTTGGCATAGTGGCGGACATCCACGGCGAGCGCCGACACCCCATAGAGGACGAGCGCCCACAGGGCCATGGTGCGCGCCCTGCCCCGTCCCGGCATGAGCCATCCGGCCAGCAGGGCCAGCGGTGCCAGTCCGGCGTAGGCGTGCATGGTGCTGAAGAGTGTGGCCAGGTGGGGCAGCGCCGCCACCCATGAGGCCGCCAGCAGGCCCCACAGCCGCCTGTCGCGCCGACGGCGGAAGGCCAGGATGAGGTTGATGAGAAAGTAGGGAGCAGAGAGGAGCGCTGTCAGCAGGAGGAACAGCACGTTGCGGCTGGGGCGGTGGAGCAGGCTGACGAAGTCCATCGACGTGTAGGAGAACAGCAGGTATTTCACCACGTTCTTCACCTTCTCGATGGGCGCTGCGGTGAGATACTCGTTGGCCGCCTTGTGGTAATAGTTGGGCAGGGCCAGCCTCACGGCCCAGTAGGCGGCGAAGAGCAAGGCGGCGAAGCGCAGGTGCCGCCTCACCTCGCGCCCCGTCTCACGGCCGAAGCACCAGGCCACGAGAGGGCCGATGGCCAGCCACATGGCGCCGTTCTCCTTGCACCACATGGCCATGAGGCACAGCGTGAGCCACAGGGCCGTCTTGTGGCGTCCGCCCCGCAGGTAGGCCCACAGGGCCGCCAGGCCCCAGCAGGAGGCATAGGCCTGGT
This sequence comes from Prevotella sp., assembly GCA_050875105.1. Lineage (GTDB taxonomy): Bacteria > Bacteroidota > Bacteroidia > Bacteroidales > Bacteroidaceae > Prevotella. The sequence continues at coordinate 14,865 of JBNMMB010000010.1, forward strand.
TGAGCGAGTCGAGGGTCATCAGCGTGCCGAGGATGGCGGGCGACACATAGTGGATGGATGCCGCCGTGAGGCGCGCCGCCGGACTGAACCCCAGTTGCCGGGCCACGAGCCACACCAGCAACGTGGCGATGAGGTGGCCGGCGTAGATGCAGAGGTGGTTGAGCGCCGGGAAGAGGTTGTCGCCCAGGGCCACCACATAGCCGAAGGCTCCGTCGAAGGGCCGCCAGTAGTCGCCGTAGGGCAGGAGATACTTCCAGAAGGCGGGGTCGGTGTTGGGATAGGTGGTGTAGGTCCAGTCGTCGAACGTGGGCCTGAGGAGCGTCAGCGCATAGGCCACGAGGGGCGCTGTGAGCAACAGCAGGGACAGTAGGGCCTTCTCGTGTCGGGTGGTTTGCATGGCGTTGTCGGCGTTGTGGGTGTGGGTCATGGTTAGCGGATGATGGCAATCTTGCAGACCACGCCCTTCTCGCCCTCAGCGGTGGCCGTGGCCACCATGTAGACGCCGCTGGCCACACGCCGTCCGTCGCGGTCGAGTCCGTACCATTTGTATTGTCCGCCCGAGGCCCGTCCCTCGCTGACGAGCGACCCGTTGGACGTGAGGATCTTCACGTCGGCGTCGGCGTCGAGGCCGGTGATGGTGATGGCGCCCTGGTAGTCGGGCTTGACAGGGTTGGGATAGGCGTAGACGTTGTCCTTGGTCATGCCGTCGCTCTTGGGGATGGGTGCCGTGTAGGAGCAGAGGCCGTTGTCGGTGCCGATAAACAGTTCGCCGGTGGTCTCGTCGAGGGCCAGGGCCTGGATGTTGTCGGAGAGGAGCGGACTGTTGCTCTTGGTGAAGTGCTGTAGCTGCGTGATGTTGTTGCTGGCGATGAGATAGACGCCCGACCCGTCGGTGCCAAACCACTTGCGGTTGGCGCCGTCGACGACACAGGCGGTGATGTCGACGCCCGCCAGCAGATAGTCGGCATAGTTGGTGCCGTCGTTGCGGGGCACCTTTACCTGGGTGAGCAGGGGCGACGGCTGCGTCATCTGGCTGGTCTCGAGCATGAAGGGGCCCTGGTTGGTGCCTATCCAGATGTTGGCGTCCTTGTCCTCGGCCACGCAGCGCACGGCGGTGACGGTGGTCTCTGTGCCGTCCTGGTTGACAAACGAGGTGTAGCTGTTCATGCCGTTGTTGGTGAAGTCGTAGGCGTAGAACGAGGGCTTGACATAATGGTTGTTGACAAACCACATCAGTCCGCGGCTGTCGATCATCATGCCCGTGAGGTCGCCGAGGCTCTTGCCCGTGAGTCCGCCGTCGTCGAGTCCCATGAGCTCTTTCCTGCCGCGTGTCAGCCACTGGCCCGCGGCGGTGCGTTCGATGAGCGACTGGCTGGGCGCCTGGCTGTTGAGCAGCCACAGGTTGCCGTCGGTGTCATATTTCAGGCCCGTCACCAACTGGTATTCCATGCTTTTGTTGTTGTACGACTGGATGGGCGAGTTGTTGGCGTCGTAGTAGGCCACAAACTTGCCGTCGCTGAACTCGTAGAGGCCGTTGCGCGCCGCCGCCATGACGTGGCGGCTGTCCTTCGGGTCGATGTCGAGCGCGCGAATGTCCTCGTAGCGCCTGCCGGTGGTCTGGCTGATGTCGTCTTGGTAGATGGTCCATGTGTCGTGGTCGAGCACCTGTATGCAGCCGCTCTGTGTGCCGAAGACGCCGTTGCAGGTGTAGAGCTTGCCGCCGTAGATCTTCAGGAAGCCGAAGTGGTTGGTCTTGGGTCCTCCCGGCGTGAGCGTCTTCACCAGGGCCTGCAGGTCCTCGTCGGTGGTGTCTTGCTTCCAGCGGAAGTCGCCGAAGCGTGTCCACTGGTTGGGGTCCGACAGGTTGGCCTTCATCGGCGCGCGGTAGATGCCCTTGGCGCGGTTGGCGGCATAGAGGTAGCCATCCTTCACGTAGCTGTAGTAGACCTTGAAGCCCAGTTGGTAGGTGTCGCTGATCTCGCCGTTGGCCACGTTGAGCTTCACGATGCCGAAGCCTGTCGAGAGGTAGGCGTAGGGGCCGTCGACGCAGATGTCGTAGACGGTCTTGTCGGCGGTCATGGTCTTGTCCATGTAGTCGGCTATGTTGGTCACGTTGCTGTTGGGCGCCAGCAGGTCGATGTTGTAGTCGTCGTAGACGATGACGAGGCGTCGCGCTTGCTGGCACCAGGCGATGTGAGCGATGCCGCAGTCGGAGAGCACGGTGGTCTTGTCGTAGGTCTGCAGGCTCTGGTCGCTGGTGTCGTAGCTGTAGAGGCCTCCCGAGGCCAGCACGTAGACGACGCCTCCCGAGGCGCGCACCATCTCCGTGGGGTCGCTGTAGGCCTGGTAGACCTTCCACTGGGCACACGCGCCCAGCGGCATGAGCAGCAACAGGAGGGCCAGGGTGGCCCGGACGAGCGGTGCCTGGCTGGCGCGGGTGGCGCTGGCCGTCGGCCGCATGGTGTGTGCGGGGCGATGCTTGGGGGAGAAAAGATGAAGCATAATCGACATATTATATAAGGTAATCGACGGAATACATATTATGATATGTAAACGAAAAAAGAGCGGTTCTATTGTTTGGACCGCTCTTTGTGGTGTGAATAAATGGTTGGTGACGATGACGGTCGCCACCAACCGTGCGTGCTCACTCCTCGGCCTTGAGCCATTCGGCGAGCTTCTTCACGGCGCGCGCGCGGTGGCTGATCTGGTTTTTCACCTCCTCGCCGAGCTCCGCGAAACTCTTGTCGTAGCCCTCGGGTATGAAGAGCGGGTCGTAGCCGAAGCCCTCGCTGCCGTGCTTCTCACGGTCGATGCGTCCCTCCACGGCACCCTCAAACTGATACTCGCGACTGCACACGGGGTTGCCGCCCTCCATCTGGATGAGCGAGATGACGGTGCGGAAGCGCGCGCGGCGGTTGTCGTTGTCGCCCAGTTCGCGCAGCAGCTTGGCCATGTTGGCCTCGCTGTTGTGGTCGGTGCCCTCGGCGTAGCGGGCCGAGTGGACGCCGGGCGCGCCGCCCAGGGCGTCGACCTCGAGGCCGGTGTCGTCGGCAAAGCAGTCGATGTGGTAATGGTCGAACACATACTCGGCCTTCTGGTGGGCGTTGGCCTCCAGGGTGTTGCCCGTCTCGGGGATGTCCTCATGGCAACCGATGTCGGCCAGCGAGAGGATCTCAAACTGGTCGCCCAGTATCTCGCGGATCTCCTGGAGCTTGTGCTGGTTGTTGGTGGCGAATACTATTTTCATTGTTTGTCGTTGTTAGTGTCGGTGAGCTTGCCTTTGCTCTTGTCCTTGGGCAGTCGCACCTTGATCTTGTCGAAGCCCTCGCCGTAGACGCCGATGACGGCCGACTGCGACACGAAGGCGTTGGGGTCGATCATCTTGATGAGACGGAAGATGGTGGTGCTCTCGCGCTTCTTGGCGAGGATGCAGAGCACCTTCATGTCTTGTCCGGTGTACCAGCCGTGGCCGTCGAGGATGGTCACGCCGTGGTCCATCTGCATGCCGATGGCGTTGGCGATCTCCTGGTATTTCTTGGAGAAGATCATGAACTGCACCGACTCGCGGCGGGCGTTCATCACATAGTCGAGCGTGAAGTTCTCCACGGCCATGGTGCACAGGCCGAACACCACCTTGTGGACCCTGTCGAGGGGTGCGCCAAACTGCGGGATGAACAGGCAGGAGCCGATGATGATGAAGTCGACGGCGATGAGCACCTGTCCCAGCGACAGGTTGTAGAACTTGTTGACCGAGGCGGCGATGATGTCGGTGCCGCCCGTGGAGCCGTTGTTCATGAAGACGATGGCCAGCGAGGTGCCCGTCATCGTACAGCCGATGAGGAGCGACATGAAGTCTTGTCCCTCGCCGAGGATCTTCACGTAGCTGCCGTCGGGGTTGACAGGCGCGAGCCGTCCGGCCAGCCAGAGCAGGAACGACAGCATGAAGATGGCGTAGATGGTCTTCATCAGGAACTTCAGGCCGAGGATCTTCAGCGCCACGACGAGCAGCGCCACGTTGATGACCATGTAGGTGTCTTGGATGGGCACCCGCGTGGCATAGAAGACGATGGCCGCCGCACCCGTCACGCCGCCTGTCACGATCTCGTAGGGCAGGAGGAAGATGGTGAACGCGAAGGCGTAGAGCATGAGGCCGAGGGTGATGAACACGTAGTCCTCGACCTCATTCTTGATCAGCTGATGATTGATGGTCATTTACTTGATAACGATGTTGATGATTTTACGGGGCACGACGATGACCTTCACGATGTTCTTGCCCTCGAGATACTTCTGGCTCCGCTCGTCGGCCAGTGTGTCTTGCTCGATGGCCTCCTTGGTGGCGTCGGCGGCGAAGGTCTTCTGGAAACGGGCCTTGCCGTTGAAGCTGACGGTCATCTGGATCTCATTCTCCACGAGGTACTTCTCGTCCCATGCGGGCCACTGGGCGTCGCAGACGGTGCCCTGCTCGCCCAGCTGGTGCCACAGCTCCTCGGCGATGTGGGGAGCGAAGGGCGACAGGAGGGTGACCAGCGTGCGCAGCAACTCGCGGTTGTGGCACTGCTGCTGGCCCAGTTCGTTGACGCAGATCATGAAGGCCGAGATGGAGGTGTTGTAGCTGAACGACTCGATGTCTTGCGTCACCTTCTTGATGAGCTTGTGGACGCTCTTGAGCGACGCCTTCGAGGCAGGTTCGTCGTCGACGAGCCACTTGTCGGTGCGGTTCTCCCAGAAGAGGCTCCAGAACTTCTTGAGGAAGCGGAAGCAGCCGTCGATGCCGTTGGTGTCCCAGGGCTTGGAAGCCTCCACGGGGCCGAGGAACATCTCATAGAGGCGCAGCGTGTCGGCGCCGTAGTCGACCACGATGTCGTCGGGGTTGACCACGTTGTACATCGACTTCGACATCTTCTCGATGGCCCAGCCACACACATACTTGCCGTCCTCGAGGATGAACTCGGCGTTCTTGTACTCGGGGCTCCAGGCCTTGAAGGCCTCGATGTCGAGAATGTCGTTCTTCACCAGGTTGACCCAGGCGTGGATGGGCGTCACGTCCTTGTAGTTCTTGCGCAGGCCGGCCGACACGAAGACGGGCTTCTCGGCGGTGCTGAGCTCGTTGACACGGTAAACGAAGTTGCTTCGGCCCTGGATCATGCCCTGGTTGATGAGCTTCTGGAAGGGTTCCTCCTCGCAGCTCACGCCGTAGTCGTGGAGCACCTTGTTCCAGAAACGCGAGTAGATGAGGTGTCCGGTGGCGTGCTCGGTGCCGCCGACGTAGAGGTCGACGTGGCGCCAGTACTCATCGGCTTTCTTGGAGACGAGCTCCTTGTCGTTGTGCGGATCCATGTAGCGCAGGTAGTAGGCCGACGAGCCGGCGAAGCCCGGCATGGTGTAGAGGTCGATGGGGAAGACGGTCTTCTGGTCGATCAGGCTGTTCTCCACCACCTGCTTCTTCTCGGTGTCCCACGCCCACTTCTCGGCGCGTCCCAATGGTGGCTCGCCCGTCTCGGTGGGCTTGTACTCCTTGATCTCGGGCAGCTCGATGGGCAGGCACTCCTCGGGGATCATCTGGGGCATGCCGTCCTTGTAGTAGACGGGGAAGGGCTCGCCCCAGTAGCGCTGGCGGCTGAAGATGGCGTCGCGCAGGCGGTAGTTGACCTTCACGCGGCCGAGGTGGTGCTCGGTGACGAACACCTTGGTCTTGGCGATGGCCTCCTTGACGGTGCAGCCGTTGAGCGTGAAGCCGTCGAGGGTCTGCTTGCCGGCGGCGGGCGAGTTCATGACGATGCCCTCCTTGGCGTCGAAGCTCTCCTCGGAGACGTCGGCACCCTCGATTAGCGGGATGATGGGCAGGTCGAAGTGCTTGGCGAAGGCGTAGTCGCGCGAGTCGTGGGCAGGCACGGCCATGATGGCGCCGGTGCCGTATCCGGCCAGCACGTATTCGGAGATCCAGATGGGGATGTTGTCGCCCGTGAAGGGGTTGACGGCATAGGAGCCGCTGAACACGCCCGTCACGCGGTGGTCTGACATGCGGTCGAGCTCGGTGCGGCTCTTCACGTAGTCGAGATACTTGTCGACCTCGGCCTTCTGCTCGGCCGTGGTGAGCGTGGCCACGAGCTCGCTCTCGGGTGCCAGCACCATGAACGTGACGCCGAAGATGGTGTCGGCACGGGTGGTGAAGATGGTGAACGACTCGTCGGTGCCGGCCACCTTGAACTGCATCTCGGTGCCCTCGGAGCGGCCGATCCAGTTGCGCTGCGTCTCCTTGATGGAGTCGCTCCACTCCACGGTGTCGAGGCCGTCGAGCAGGCGCTGGGCGTAGGCCGACACGCGGAGGCACCACTGGCTCATCTTCTTCTGCACCACGGGGAAGCCGCCGCGCACCGACACGCCCTCGACCACCTCGTCGTTGGCCAGCACGGTGCCCAGGCCGGCGCACCAGTTGACCATCGTCTCGCCCTTGTAGGCGATGCGGTAGTTCATCAGCGTCTCCTGCTGCTGCTTCTCGCTCATCTGCTGCCACTCGCTGGCCGTGAACGAGAGCTCCTCGCCCTGGGCCACACGGAGGCCCTCGGTGCCCTGCTTCTCCAGGTGCTCGATGAGCAGGCTGATGGGCTTGGCCTTCTGCTCAGCGTTGTCGTAGTAGGAGTTGAACATCTTCTGGAAGGCCCACTGCGTCCAGTGGTAGTAGGCGGGGTCGCAGGTGCGCACCTCACGGTCCCAGTCGAACGAGAAGCCGATCTTGTCGAGCTGCTCACGGTAGTGGTTGATGTTCTGCTCGGTGGTGATGGCGGGGTGCTGGCCGGTCTTGATGGCATACTGCTCGGCGGGCAGGCCGTAGGCGTCGTAGCCCATGGGGTTGAGCACGTTGAAGCCACACTGGCGCTTGTAGCGGGCGTAGATGTCGCTGGCGATGTAGCCCAGGGGATGGCCCACGTGCAGGCCGGCTCCCGATGGATAGGGGAACATGTTGAGCACATAGTACTTCTTGTGGTCGGGGTCTTCAGTCACCTTGTAGGTCTTCTGTTCCACCCACGTCTTTTGCCACTTTTTCTCAATCTCTCTGAAATCGTAGTTCATTGCGTTATCTTGTTATTGTTTTTTCTTGTCTGAAACGTTGTGTCCCTAAAAAATAAATATGTATGCAAAGTTACTCCAAAAAGTAGAGAACGCAAAGCGAATGATTTCTTTTCTTTCCCCATGGGCCATTATTCGGGTGCTGTTCGGTGCCAAGGGAGCGTGCGAGGGGGGCTGTCTCAGATAGACAGGCTGTTGGGGTTGGCCAGGAAGTCGAAGATGTTCATGATGACGATGCCGTCGTCGGTCATGTAGGTCGGCGTGGGGGTGCCCACGATGACAAACTTCATGAAGTTGTCGTTGATCTTCTGCAGGGAGTTGAGTTCTTGCTTCATCTTCTCCTCGGTGGGCAAGGCGTATGCCGACTGTATGTAATAGCGCTTGTAGCCTTGGTTGCACACGAAGTCCACCTCCAGCGTGGCTCGTTTCCGACTGCCGTCTTCTCCGCTTGTCATGATCGACACCTGCCCCACGTCCACGGAGTAGCCACGCAGGCGAAGCTCGTTGTAGATGGCGTTTTCGAGCAGGTGCGTGAATTCCGTTTGCCGGAAATTGAGGCGAGCGTTGCGGAGCCCCAAGTCGGTGAAGTAGTATTTGCAAGGGGTGTCGATGTATCGCTTCCCCTTGATGTCATACCTGACGGATTTCTCAATGAGAAACGCGTCTTGCAGCAGGTCGAGGTAGGTCTTGATGGCGTCTTTCGACAGGACGCTGTGCTTGACCGACAGGAAACTGTTTTCCAGCCTTGAGGGATTGGTCAGGCAACCGATGTTGGAGGCTATGAGGTTGATCAGCTCTTCCAAGTCGTCGTCCTTCTGGATGTCGTAGCGCTCCTTGATGTCTTTGATGTAGGTGTGGGTGAACAGGCTGTTCAGGTACTCCACCTTCTGTTGTTCGTTGGTCATGGCCACCACCTGGGGCAGTCCGCCATAGGTCAGGTATTCGTTGAGCAGCGCTTCCCGGTCGCCCTGCTTGACGGAGATGAACTCCTGGAAACTCAGTGGCGAGATGTGGATCTCGTCGCCCCGGCCGCGAAACGCGGTGATGACGTCCTTGGACAAGAACCTGGCGTTGCTGCCGGTGACGTAGACGTCGGCGTTGGGCACCTTCAGGTAACTGTTGAGCACGTCCTCAAACTCGTCGACCAGCTGCACCTCGTCCAAGAGGATGTAATAAGTCTGCTGGTCAGTCATCTTCGCGTCTATGTGTTGCAGCAGGGCATCGGGATTGCGCAAGGCCGCGTTTCTGCGGTCCTCGAGGTCCACCTTGATGATGTGTTGCTTGTCGACGCCCTGTGCCAGCAGGTAGTCATCAAACAAGCGGAACAACAGATACGACTTTCCACAACGGCGCATCCCTGTGATGACCTTGATCATGCCATTGCCCATCCTGTCGATGACTCGGCGCAGGTGTATGTTGCGTTTAATCTCCATTCTTTATTTATGTTACATGTAACAGTTTTGTCGAATGCAAAGATATGAACAATAATTGGGAATGCAAAGCAATCGGGCATTTTTTCTGTTGCATGTCACAGTTTTGTTGAAGGACGGATTGTCGCACGGTCGGTGCCTCCATGCAACCGTTGCCTTCAGCAAGTGACCGGCCAAGAATGAAAAGGCTGTCTTGTCTTGAAAATTCTGAAAAAACAGGCACCTGGCGACTGCACCTTCTAGAGAAAAATAAACCGCTTTTGTCCGATTAAATTTCGTTAAAAGTCTTAATGTTGGTTAATTTGTATGAAATTGTTCAGCGAAAAAGGCCTTATCGAGTTGCGATAGATATCGAATCGAGACTCGATAGATATCTTATCGAGACTCGATAGATGCTTAACGGAGACTCGATAAGATATCTATCGCAAAACTCTGAGCATGCACAAAGTTTTCCCAAGGGCATATTTTCTCTTATCGCTCTGAATGTCAGTCGTTTGCGCAAAACTCTCTCAGAATCGCGTATTTGCGAGCAAAAGTAGGCTTGATGGATTTCAAGCGATTCTGGAGAGACTTTTTGTTCAAATAATTCTGATTTTTGAAAGAGAGAAGATTTTGGCAAAATCCAGGCCATCCCCCTGCCGCCTTTGTAGTGGGTGCGGTGTCTCACCGCACAAGGCCGTAAGGCCTTTCCATTTGCCGTGAGACACACCCACTACACGCATTCAGCTTTTTGTTTCCTTCAAACGGAAAGTATCTTCTGCTCGTTTTTGCAGTTTTAATTTTCTTTATAAAAAATTAAGTGATTGCTTGCGCGTCTAAAAAATATGGTTTATATTTGCAACCAGAAGAAGACATGCATAAGCGTATGCGTCATAGGAATGGATTCGATGGTCCAACAATATAAAACAATCTATTATTAAATCTATCTCTCATGAAAAGGAAAATGTTTCTCTTACTGGCTCTTGCCAGCTTCGCCGGCAGTGCAAAAGCGCAGCTCTCGGTCTACGCCGACGGGCAAGTGGGCGTGGGCACAGCAAGCGCCGAGGCTCCCGTCTCACCATTCGCCGTCAATGGTGGCATGAAAGGTTATGGCGCTTCGGTCAAAGGCGCAGAGCGTGGCGTCTATGGAGTGTCGAATGGGCAGTACTTGAACTGGTCGTATGGCGTATATGGCGAAAGTGGTTGCAAGGATGCGGATTTTCAAAATGGTGTGATGGGCATAGCCGTTTCCCGTTACCCTTTGCAGAAATATAGAACCTATGGCGTGATGGGCATTGCAGGCAATGCTACCAGTGGATGGAACTATGGCGTGTTTGGCCAGCTCAACGGCACCGCCAATGGTGCGGGCGTGTATGGGACAAACACATCTGATGAAAACGGCTCTCGTGTGGATGGTCGCTATGCAGGCTACTTCAATGGTGACACCAAGGTCAATGGCAACCTCTCTGTGACTGGCTCCATTAAGGGCGTTTGGCTGAACACCGTGTCGAACAATGCCGTCTCGGCCCAGTCTGGCGATTTCGGTGGAGGTTCCGTTGCCGAGAAGCTTGCCAACTTGTCGGCCGTGAGCTATTATGAGGAAACAACGAAAGGAAACAATGAGCTCGCCACCTACTCTTCGGATACCGCCAGCACCGTTTCGCCAGTCGCCAAGGCCCAGTCACTGGGCGACGAGCGCATGCATTACGGACTGAATGTCGAACAACTGAAAGACGCCTTTCCTGACCTTGTTTATGAGCAAGCGGACGGAACGGTAGGCGTCAACTACATGGAGCTGATTCCCATCCTCGTCGAGGCCGTCAACAGGCTGAGCGCCGAGGTGAGGGTGCTCAAGGCCAGCGTCGCCCATTCGGATGGCACAGGCACGAGCCCGACGGCGGTCAAACTGAGCGCTGACGGGAAAGTGATAGGCACGAAACGAGCAATCACAAAATGAGACGACTATGAGAAGGCTTTTACTGATTGTCATGAGCGCCCTTGGGCTCTTGTCGGTGCAAGCTCAACAGGTGCTCGACCTGCAGACGGGGTCGTTGACAGACGGCGTGTCCTCGACGGTGCCCACGAGGGACGTGGAGACGTTGCCCGATGGCTATCGGGTGACCTACACGTTCAAGAACGCCCTGCTGCAGGCCGACGACTTGTTCCAAGGCACCCTGTTTTGGAAGGTCGACGGCTTCGGGCTGAACCCGACCTCGGGCGACCCCTCCACGCTGGCCCGCAACGACATGATGGCCATTCCCGAGGGCTATGCAGCCGTGGTGACGGTGACCGACAGCGCCTATCACGACTACCACTATGAATTGACCCCCGCGCGCCAGCCGCTGATTGACAGTGGCGACGAGGTCTACACGAAGGTCAATGTGCAGGCCATAGCCCCCTATGAAGGCTTCAAGCCACAGGCCGTCGTGTCGCAAGGCCCCACGCAGTCATACCGTGGCCACGACCTGTGCCTGGTCGACGTGTCGCCCATCCAGTACAGCTATGCCGACAAGACGGTGCGCGCCTACACGTCGATCACCTACAAGGTGACCTTCGTGCCCAAGGTGAAGGAGAACGCCGTCGGTGCGGAGTCCACGCCCAAGTATGTGAGTCCAGACGATTATTTCTTTGTCAACAACGTGATAGGCGGAGAGCGGACGGTCGAGGCTGACGCCAAGGCCTCAACACAAGAGAGTGAGGCCAAGGCCGATGTCAAGGATTACCTGATCGTCTCCACGCCCAAGTTTGAGGAGGCTGTCAATCGTTTTGCAGAGTGGAAACGACTGATGGGATTCAATGTGCATGTCGACCTTCGTGAAAACTGGACCAGTGACCTGGTGAAAGTGGCAGTAAAGGATGCTTACAATACTTATCCAGCACTTTATTATTTGCTGATTGTGGGAGATAATGAAGATGTTCCAGCCCAGAAGTCAATGATTCTGAATATAGGGATAACGGACTTTCGTTATGGTTGTATGGACGATGATTATATTCAGGATGTCTATTGTGGCAGATTGCCTGTGTCCACAAATAGTGAAGCTGAATTGGTCGTAAATAAAATTATAGTTTACGAAAAGGAACCGCCAACAAAGGCATCCTTCTATAGTCGTGGGCTTAATTGTGCCTATTTCGAAGATGTTGATGACGACAGGTATGAAGACGGCCGTTTCGTTCAAACATCAGAAGACGTGTACAATTATATGAAGTCTAAGGGAAAGGATCCACGGCGCATATACTCAGCTCCATCTTATGCTTCACCGCAATATTGGAATGATGATCTCTTTTCCTGGGGTGAGCCTATCCCAGAAGATCTTAGAAAGCCTAATTTTGCTTGGGATGGTAATGCATCAGATATAACAGAAGCCATCAATGATGGAGTGTTTTATGTGTTCCATCGAGATCATGGTGATGTCGGAGAATGGACTTATCCTTCGTATACCCAACAAGATATTTCGAAACTGTCGAACGGGAATTTATTGCCAGTAGTATTTAGTATAAATTGCCTTTCTGGAAAATTTGATGAAAATTGCTTGGCTGAAACATTTTTGCGCAATCCAAATGGTGGTTGTGTAGCTATTTTTGCTGCTTCCCAATTGAGCTATTCTGGTTGCAATGACGCCCTTGTTACAGGGATGTTTGATGCAATTTGGCCTAATCCTGGACTAACTATCAAATTGAAAAACAGTGCAAACTTATATTCTGAAACACCAAAGGCAACGTTTGATTTGGGACAAATATTGAATCAAGGCAAAGCGCGAGTGTTTGATATGTATGGATCGATAGATTTTCGTTATGAGCAATACACGAAAGAAATTTTTCATTGCTTCGGTGATCCAAGCATGAAAATATACACCGACAAACCATCATCTTTTGATGATGTATCAGTGATTCGTGGTGCAGGTTCTGTTTCTATTAGGCTTAAACCAAATGAAGTAGCCCGTTTGACAGTATACAACCCGATATCTGGTGATGTGCAGAGTTTTCTAGGAAACTCTGTGGTTGTGCAGACACCAAACGCATACGAGTCTGTAGTTTGCGTGTCTGCTCACAATCGAGTTCCATTTGTTCAATGTCCTGACGTGATGTACATTCAGAATGTAAACCTAACAGGAAGCATCAATGAAAAACATGATGTAGTCAAAATGGGAAATCATGTGACGGATTCACAAAATACAGGTGACGTGACAACTTCAAATGCTGATATAACATTGAAAGCCGAGAAGGTGTTGTTGGACAAGGGAACTTATATTTCTAAGGGAACTAAATTACGAATTAATTTAAAGTGATTGTTCACAATCGGCATAAGCCAACAAGATTTTATGCCAATTGTCAAAATTGTAATAAAATATGAATTATCGAACTATAACTTGCATGATTATCGCATTTTTACAAGCTGTTATTGCGATAGCTCTTCATGCGCAAAACAGATGGGAAATAGCGGTGATGAAGAATGGTGAAGAAAGCCCATCAATATTAATCTACCAGGGACGCAAAGTGAATGCAGAGAATGGAAAAGACTATCTTCGCATTTACGACAACAGCTACTTGTTCAAGCATGAGAATTCGAATGGTGAAGTCGAATTGCAATATGGTTACAGAATGGATGATAAGAAAATTTTCATCTATGACTTTGACAAGAAGAAAGAAGCTGTAGCCTTTGATTTCAGTCTTTCAGTAGGCGACCATTTTACTACTTACAATGGCATGCAGTGGGAAGTGGAAGTGGTCAAAGACACTTTAGTGAATGTGTCATTTCTTGGATTAGGTGATAGTGTTTCTAAAAAACTATTGTGTGTAAAGACACTTGATGGAACGATGACTGACCAATGGCTGGAAGACTTTGGCTCTTTTTCCAATCATTTTATGATTAGAGATATGGAGAATGTGTTGTTTTCTCATACGTTGTGGATGGAGTACGGGCTGGGGGATTATTTGGCTCGCGACATCTGTGCTGATCCGTTCTATGCTCATGATTCGAATATGCTGAATGGGGATACGCAAGCTGATGGCCAGTCCTTTTCTAAGTGTTATTTTGAAAACGGGAATGTGATGTTTGAAGATGTTCAATGGCAATGGATGCACCGTGAGTACAATTGCTTTTATCGTAGAAGTGATGACATTTATCGCTTCTATGGATTAGAGATGGAACCTCTGGTGGATGGTGGAAAAAAGGCATTGCGAAAAGACTCCTTCGTCTTCAAGGGAGTACCAACTCCATCAAGTGGCCAATACACGCTCCATGTGGGCAATGACACTTACTCCACGGGCATCCGCCCTGTCATTTCGTCATCCAAGGCACCCCATGGCATCTATGACACCCAGGGTCGCCAGTTGCCTGCGAAGCCTAAGCGAGGACTCTATATCCAGGACGGCGTGAAGCATAGCGTTAAGTGATCCATAAACAGCAGGTTGAGACTTTCAGCCAACACCGCAGAATGTGTCTCGATAAAAGACTATATGGAGATTAGGAATGGTGTTTGAGCCAGCGCAGAAACAAAGGGCGGCGCATGGAGGATCGCGTGGATGATCCTCATGCGCCGCCCTTGTTGGCTTTGTTCCTTTTCAGGTGTGTGGCAGGTGCCGTTTGTGTCAGTCGGCAATCGTGAAGTCGAGCTGTCGTTTCTCGAGGTTGGCGCGGGCCACCTTGATGCGGATGGCGTCGCCGAGCTGGTACTTGTGGTGGTGACGGCGGCCGCGAAGGAGGAAGTTCTTCTCGTCGAAGTCGTAGTAGTCGTCGTCGAGGTCGCGCATGGGCACCATGCCCTCGCAGTGGTTCTCGTCGATCTCGGCATAGATGCCATACGACGTGATGCCGCTGATGTGGGCGTCGTAGACCTCGCCGATCTTGTCGCCCATGTACTCCACCATCTTATACTTGATCGACTCGCGCTCGGCGTTGAGCGCCACCTGCTCCATGTCGGAGCAATGCTCGCAGAGCTCCTCGTAGTGCTTGGCGTTGGCCGAGCGGCCGCCCTGCTGGTAGCGTGTGAGCAGGCGGTGGACCATCGTGTCGGGATAGCGGCGGATGGGCGAGGTGAAGTGGGTGTAGTAGTCGAACGCCAGGCCGAAGTGGCCGATGTTGTGGATCGAGTATTTCGCCTTCATCATGGCGCGCAGGGCGATGGCCTGGATGAGCTTCTGCTCGCGCTTGCCCTCGCAGTCGTCCATCAGCTTGTTGATGTTGCGGGCGATGGCGCCCTTGGTGCCCTCGGTCTTCACCTTGTAGCCAAACTTGGCGGTGAACTCGCGGAGCGTCTCCATCTTCTGCGGGTCGGGGTTGTCGTGCACGCGGTAGGGCAGCACCTTGGCCTTCTTGCCCTTGGGCACGCGCCCCACGCTCTCGGCCACCGTGCGGTTGGCCAGCAGCATGAACTCCTCGATGAGCTTGTTGGCGTCCTTCGACCGCTTGTAGTAGCAGCCCGTGGGGTGGCCGTTCTTGTCGACGGTGAAGTGGAGCTCCTCGGAGTCGAACTTCACCGAGCCGTTCTTGAAGCGCTTCTCGCGCAACTTCTTGGCCAGGCGGTCGAGGGTGCAGATCTCCCATCCGTACTCGTCCTTGTAGCCCTCCTTGCCCGGTGTGGGCGCCGGCTGTCCGGTGCCGTCCTTCACGCCGTTGTCCTCCAGGACCCTCTGGGCCTCCTCGTAGGCGTAGCGGCGGTTGGAGCGTATGATGGTGTGCACGATGCGGTAGCTCTTCACGTTGGCCTCGTCGTCGAGGTTGAAGATGACCGAGAAGGTCAGCTTGTCCTCGTTGGGGCGGAGCGAGCAGATGAAGTTGCAGAGGCGCTCGGGCAGCATCGGGATGGTGCGGTCGACGAGATAGATGGAGGTGGCGCGCTTCACGGCCTCCTTGTCGATGACACTGCCCTCGGTGACATAGTGCGACACGTCGGCGATGTGCACGCCCACCTGGTAGAGCCCCTTGTCGAGCTCCTTGATGGAGAGGGCGTCGTCGAAGTCCTTGGCGTCCGCCGGGTCGATGGTGCAGGTCCACGTGTCGCGGAAGTCCTCGCGCTCGGCCACATCCTCGGGCGTGATCTCGCCCGAGATGGCGTTGGCGGCGTCCTCCACGTTCTTCGGATACTTGTAGGGCAGGCCGTACTTGGCCAGGATGGTGTTCATCTCCACGTTGTTGTCGCCACTCTCGCCGAGCACGTCCACCACCTCGCCGATGAGGTTCTTGTGTTCCTCGTCGGGCCACTGGATGATCTTCACCACGACCTTGTCGTCGGTCTTGCCACCCTTGAGCCTCTTCTTCGGGATGATGATGTCGTGGGCAAACGAGCTGTCAAGCGGCACGCAGAAGGCCAGGTCCTTGTCGACACGCAGGCGGCCCACAAACTGGTCCTTGGCGCGCTGGAGGATCTCGATGACCTGCGCCTCCTTGATGTGCTTCTGGCGGCGCGCCATGAACGACACCTTCACGCGGTCGCCGTCGAGCGCCGACATCGAGTTGCGCTCAGCCACGAAGATGGGCTTGTCGCCACCGTCGGGGATGAACGAGTTCTTGCCGTTGGCCTTGCGCACGAAGGTGCCCTCCTGCACCTGGCCCTTGGTGTTGAGTTGGTAACTGGTGTCGGAGACCTTCGTCAGGAAGTCGTCCCACGCCATCTCCTCCATGATGTCGATGGCCAGCATCTTGGCAGGATGCGTGTTGAGGTGCATCGACTTGAATATTTCTTTGAACGACAGCGTCTTCCCCGGCTGCCCGGTGAAGAAGTCGGCCAACTGCTTGGCCAGCTGCTTCTTGCTGAAATGCTTGCCGCCTTTCTTTCCTTTTCCCATAATCGCTTGGTTTTAAGATGAGTCGGTTTTATATGTGCAAATTAACTAAAAAGAATTGAAACATCCTAATTTCATTGGGATTATTTTGCTAAGAATTTCAAAATGTCGTAACTTTGTAACCCATTAACGATGAAGATATTAATAACTGGTGCCAGTGGGTTCATTGGCAGTTTCATAGTGGAGGAGGCATTGCGCCGCGGCTTCGAGACGTGGGCCGGGGTGCGCAAGTCGAGTTCGAGGCGCTACCTGAGCGACCCTCGCATCCATTTCATAGACCTTGATTTCTCGTCGGAGGACCGGCTGGCGCAAGCGCTCAGCGGTCACGACTTCGACTATGTGGTCCACGCCGCCGGCGTGACCAAGTGCCTGTTGGCGTCAGACTTCATGCGGGTGAACTACCAGGGCACGGTGAACCTGGTGAACGCCATCCTGAAGCTCAAGATGCCCATGAAGCGCTTTGTCTACCTGAGCAGCCTCAGCATCTTCGGGGACATACGCGAGGAGCAGCCCTACCAGGAGATCACCGAGCACGACACGCCACGGCCCAACACCGCCTATGGCCGCAGCAAGCTCAAGGCTGAGCAGTTTCTCGACACCATCGGCAACGAGTTCAACTACATCGTGCTCCGCCCGACGGGGGTCTACGGGCCCCGCGAGAAAGACTATTTCCTCATGGCCAAGAGCATCAAGCAGCATGTCGACTTCAGCGTGGGCTTCCAGCGCCAGGACATCACGTTCGTCTATGTCAAGGACGTGGTGCAGGCCGTCTTCCTCGCCCTCGACCATGGCATGTCGGGCCGCAAGTATTTCCTCTCCGACGGCAACGTCTACCAGTCGTCGACCTTCAGCGACTACCTGCACCAGGAGCTCGGACGACCCTGGTGGGTGCGCATCAAGGCGCCCATCTGGGTGCTGCGCGTCGTCACCTTCCTGGGCGAGTATGTGGGCCGCATGACCCACCAGATGACGGCCCTCAACAACGATAAGTTCAACATCCTCAAGCAGCGCAACTGGCGGTGTGACATCGAGCCGGCGTGCGATGAGCTGGGATACCACCCACACTACGACCTCCGCAAGGGCGTCGCCGAGGCGGTGACGTGGTACAAGGAAAACCATTGGCTGTGATGCGACTTTCTAAATACATCGAACTGGAGCGCAAGCCCCGCCGCGGGCTGATGGCGCTGGAGTGGGTGACGCTGGCCTACACGGCCCTGACGCTGCTCATCGTGCTCTTTGCCTCGACCAAGCTCGGCAACCCCCAGGCCATGGTCTGGGGACGCGTGAGGCTCGCCGCCCTCACCATTGCCATGTGGGTGGTCTACAGGCTGGTGCCCTGCCGGCTCACGAGGCTGCTGCGCGTGTTGCTGCAACTGGCGCTGCTCGGCACGTGGTATGCCGACACCTATGAGCTCAACAAGCTCTTCCCCAACCTCGACCCCACCTTCGCCTCGCTCGACCAGGCACTCTTCGGATGCCAGCCCGCGCTGCTCTTCGCGCAGCATTTCCCGCAGGCGTTCTTCAGCGAACTGATGAACATGGCCTACGCCAGCTACTTCCCCATCATCGCCACCACCGTGCTGTTCTATTTCTTCTGCCGCTATGAGCAGTTTGAGCGCGCGGCCTTCGTGGTGATGGCCTCGTTCTTCGCCTTCTATGTGATCTTCGACCTGGTGCCCGTCACGGGACCCATGTACTATTATCACGCCGTCGGCGTCGACCAGGTGGCCAAGGGCGTCTTCCCCAGCGTGGGCGACTACTTCCTGACCCACACCGACATGATGACCTCGCCAGGATGGTCCGACGGACTGTTCTACCAGCTCGTGGCCGACCTCCACACCTCGGGCGAGCGGCCCACAGCGGCCTTCCCCTCCTCGCATGTGGGCATCTCCGTGGTCTGCATGCTGCTGGTCTGGCGCACACGCAACCGCAAGCTCTTCTTCACCTTGCTCCCCTTCGCCGCTCTCATCTGCCTGGCCACGGTCTACATACGCGCCCACTACGCCGTCGACGTGCTGGGCGGTCTCGTCACGGGAACGCTGTTTTACCTGCTCTGGGGCCGCGTCTACGACAAGACCTGTTAGCCACAGGCGGCGCCCGCAGGGGCACGCTCCACCACCCCACCCTCTTTTATCCATCACATCATTTTCCAAGAAACAGAGACTGTCATGAATAAGAAACTATACATCGAAACTTACGGTTGCCAGATGAACGTGGCCGACTCGGAGGTCGTGGCGTCCATCATGAAGATGGCTGGCTACGACACCACCGACGTGGAGGCCGACGCCGACGCCGTGTTTCTCAACACCTGTTCGGTGCGCGAGAACGCCGAGAACAAGATCTACCACCGGCTCGACACGCTCCACGCCGAGCAGAAGAAGGGACGCCGGCTCATCCTCGGCGTGCTGGGCTGCATGGCCGAGCGCGTGAAAGACGACCTCATCACCAACCACCACGCCAACCTGGTGTGTGGACCCGACGCTTACCTGAGCCTGCCCGAGATGATCGCGGCCGTGGAGGTGGGACAGAAAGCCATCGACGTGAACCTCTCCACCACCGAGACCTACCGCAACGTGCTGCCACAGCGCATCGGAGGCAACCGCGTGTCGGGCTTCGTCAGCATCATGCGCGGATGCAACAACTTCTGCCACTACTGCATCGTGCCCTACACACGAGGACGTGAGCGCTCACGCGACGTGGAGAGCATCCTCGCCGAGGTGCGCGACCTGCGCGACAAGGGCTTCAAGGAGGTGACGCTCCTCGGACAGAACGTCAACAGCTACGGCCTGCTGCCCAACGGCAAGCGACCGGAGAATGGCGTCATCATCGAGGAGGAGGGCGGACAGGAGCTGCACGTCTGCAGCTTCGCCGAACTGCTGCGCCGCGTGGCACGCGAGGTGCCCACCATGCGCGTGCGCTTCACCACCAGCAACCCCGAGGACATGACCGAGGACATCCTGCACGCCATCGCCGACGAGCCCAACCTCTGCCACCACATCCACTTCCCAGCGCAGAGCGGCTCCGACAAGATCCTGAAACTCATGAACCGCAAGTACACCCGCGAGGAGTATCTCGACAAGATTGCGGCCATCCGACGCATCATACCCGACTGCGGCATCACCACCGACATCTTCGTCGGCTATCACGACGAGACCGAGGATGATCACCAGCAGACGCTGTCGCTCGTCAGGGAGGTGGGCTTCGACGCCGCCTTCATGTTCAAGTACAGCGAGCGACCGGGCACCTACGCCGCCAAGCACCTGCCCGACAACGTGCCCGAGGAGGAGAAGATACGCCGCCTCAACGAACTGATACACCTGCAGACGGAGGTGTCGGCCGAGCAGAACCGCAAGGACGAGGGCAAGGTGTTCGACGTCTTGCTGGAGCGATTTGCCAAGCGCGGGCACAACCAGCTCATGGGACGCACGCCGCAAAACAAGGCGGTGGTCATCGACAAGGGACAGCACCACATCGGCGAGACCGTCCGCGTGAGGATCACCGGCAGCTCGTCGGCAACGCTCCTGGGCGAAGAGGTAGTGAACGATTAAGGCGACGCCACGGCGGACCACACGCGTAAAAAGACCCAACCATGAAAGAATTCCTGCAAGTGCTCAGGCGGTTTGTGCCGCCCTACAAGAAATACTTGGCGCTGTCGGTGTTGTTCAACATCCTCTCGGCGGTGCTCAACATCTTCTCCTTTGCCACGCTCATCCCCCTGTTGCAGATCTTGTTTAAGACCGGCGACACGCAGGCGGCCACAAGCCTCATGCCATGGGCGCTCGACAAGGAGGTGCTGATGAACAACATGAACTACTACGTCAATGAGCTCATCGCCGCCGTGGGACCCACCACGACGCTGCTCTTCATCGGCCTGGCCCTGGCGTTCATGACCTTCCTCAAGACGGCGGCCTACTTCCTCTCGTCGGCCACCATCATTCCCATCCGCACGGGGGTGGTGCGCGACATACGCAACCAGCTCTACCAGAAGATCACATCGCTCTCGCTGGGCTTCTTCAGCGAGGAGCGTAAGGGCGACATCATTGCCCGCATGAGTGGCGACGTGCAGGAGATCGAATCGTCGATCATGTCGTCGCTCGACATGATCTTCAAGAACCCCATCCTCATCATCGTCTACTTCACCACGCTGCTCGTCATCTCTTGGCAGCTCACGCTCTTCACCATCCTCTTCGTGCCGGTCTTCGGATGGTTCATGGGGTATGTGGGGCGCAAGCTCAAGGCCAAGTCGATCAAGGCACAGGCGCTCTGGAGCGACACCATGAGCCAGGTGGAGGAGACGCTCGGCGGACTGCGCATCATCAAGGCCTTCTGTGCCGAGGAGAAGATGAACAAGCGCTTCGACAAGATCAACTCGGCCTACCGCAACGACATCATGCGCGTCAACATACGCCAGCAGATGGCCCACCCGATGAGTGAATTCCTCGGCACGGTGATGATCGTCATCGTGCTCTGGTTTGGCGGCATCCTGGTGCTCAACAACCAGACGACCACCGGCCCGACATTCATCTATTACATGGTGGTGCTCTACTCCATCCTCCAACCGCTGAAAGACTTCTCGCGGGCCAGCTACAACATACCCAAGGGACTGGCCTCTATGGAGCGCATCGACAAGATCCTGAAGGCGGAGGTGGACATCAAGGAGAAGGAGAACCCCGTGCACGTCAGCTCGTTTGAGCACGACATCGAGTTTCGCCACGTGGGCTTCAAGTATGACCAGCAGTGGGTGTTGCGCGACATCAACCTCGTCATTCCCAAGGGCAAGACCGTGGCACTGGTGGGACAGAGCGGCGGCGGCAAGTCGACGCTGGTGGACCTCATACCCCGCTACTACGACGTGCAGGAGGGTGAGGTGCTCATCGACGGGGTGAACGTGAAGGACCTGGGCATCCACGACCTGCGACAGCTCATCGGCAACGTCAACCAGGAGGCCATCCTCTTCAACGACACGTTCCTCAACAACATCACCTTCGGCGTGGACAGCGCCACGAAGGACGACGTCATACGGGCGGCGAAGATCGCCAACGCCTACGACTTCATCATGGAGTCGGAGCACGGCTTCGACACCAACATCGGCGACCGGGGCGGACGCCTGTCGGGCGGACAGCGACAACGCGTCAGCATCGCACGCGCCATCCTCAAGAATCCGCCCATCCTCATCCTCGACGAGGCCACCTCGGCACTCGACACCGAGAGTGAGCGACTGGTGCAGGACGCCCTCTACAAACTCATGAAGACGCGCACCACAATCGCCATCGCCCACCGCCTCTCCACTATCAAGAACGCTGACGAGATCTATGTCATCCACGAGGGGCGCATCGTGGAGCGGGGCACACACGCCTCCCTGCTCGCAGCCAACGGCTACTACAAGAAACTGCACGACATGCAACAATAAATCCAAAAAACAGGCGGCTAACACGTTCGTTAGCCGCCTGTTTTGGTTTGACATCAAATTCGACCATAGGCACGTCTGCCCAAATGCAGTTATCCATAGCTTATGCTGTCTTTTCGGATAAAAGCATTACTCTTGCGGTGTAAAATATGATAATTCAAGCGAATTTAGGAAGACGGGCGCAGCCCGCATTGGACAATTCGATGGGGAGCCTTGTCGTTATTGGTGACTGTTCGGATGAGGTCGCCGCCATTTAGCCATACTCCACTTATCTCTTATTTCCAATATGCCTTATCGAATATGACAGAAGGGTGAACCCGATCTCTCAAATAGATGTCGTTGGCTGATGCAGGGAGCCATTTGCCCGATTTGCCCTCGAATACCAACATGCCCAACTCATCACATACATCATAGAATGCTGGCACCTGTGGTTGACGCAACACGATGGCATTATACCCCTCGCTCTTCAACGCCTGTAGTTGTTTGCGCAATTCATCTTTTGCCATTGGTTCCTTTTCGGCATAGACAAACTTTTTGAGCTGTACCTGTCGACCATTTAGCAATATCTTCTTCTTACTCACTTGCTTGAGGGTTCTCAAACCGACCTTCTCCTTGCCACGGCAAACCACCTTTCCATCCTTATGAAGCATGACGGTGAGGAGATAGAGCTGAGGAGTATTCAAATTCCATACCTTCGCCTCATTCAATGGAATACGCAACTGATGGGTAGAGTCCGCATTGGCTATCAAAGGAATTTCCTCTGAGGTGGCTACCACATTCTTCCCTTCCATATCATCGGATAACTCAGCCGACAAGCTATAACCCTCATCATGAATCCATGTGGAGGAAGAGGTAATCTGCAAAATTCCACTTCCCTGACTCTCTGGCAGATACTTGTATTCTATTCCCCATTTCGAAAGATGGGTCTTTGGGGCCGTCACGAGATAGAGATCACGACCCAACTCATGATTCTTGCCAGTAGCAACCAACTTCAGCTCGTTGTCTCCCTCCTTATTCAGATAAGGCGTCATCTCGTCAATAAACGACACATAGCCATTCGTTCTGCCTTCCAAGAGATGTCCGTTCAGATAAACCTGCATCTTTGCATCGACGCCGCCCTTGAATCCATCAAGATACAAGTGATAGGTCTCCGCCTTACGCAAGTCCTTCATATTGAATACCTTTCGATAGATGGTAGAACCAGCCTTGTTGTTGTCCATCGAATACTCCCAACCGTCCATCCAGAGGGTAGCCTTACCGAACGATACCTGCGCAAGGAGTGCTGCCGGAGACAAGAGAGTCGCCAGCATAAGTGCTAATATTTTCTGTTTCATAAGAATCTGTTATTCGTTATTGTTCTCTGCTTCCGATGGCTCTTCTTCGTTTGTTTCCAGCTGGCAGTCCAACTGCAAGGCTTGCAATTTCTTGAGCATCTTCTTGCCATTTGGTTCCAGGAAGAAGCGCTGGCAACGGCTGTCCTTCTTGCAGGTCTGTCGGCGAAGGTAACCTTTCTTTTCCATCGCCACGATGACCTTGGAGGCATTCGACTTCGACAAGCCCAATGCACCGGCGATGCGCCCCGACAACATGCCGTCTTTCTCCGAAAGTTGAAAAAGCACCATGGCCTCATTGATTTTCAGACCCGTCTGTTCCTGGAGTTGAATCTCCACCTTGTTGATGGTCTGAAACATATTCCTTATCTGACAGAAACAAACTTTATCCATCGTAAACAGAATGATAAATGTTACTAATACTTATTACTTGAAGATTTCAGAATTACCAGAAAGCAATCGGATTACTTGAAGATAACCGACTTGATGATTTCCTCGAAGTCAGCCTTCTGCATCGCTCCCATCTGTGCGGTAGGATTGCCCTTGGCTGGAATGAAGAGGAAAGTAGGGATGCTCTGAATGCCGAATGTGGCGGCAAGTTCCTGCTCCTTGTCTACATCCACCTTATAGAAATCTATCTTGCCCTGATAATCCTTGGCGAGTTCCTCAACCACAGGAGCAGTCATCTTGCAAGGACGGCACCAGGTGGCATAGAAGTCGATGATAACAGGACGGTCACCCTCGAACACCCACTCCTGTGGATGCTTCTCATAATCCATGATATTCTTCTTAAAGTCGGCAGTGGTGAGATAGTTCACCTTGCCATCACTCGGCTTTGTAGCAGAAGCATTCTTGCCGCCTGCGGCATCAGCCTTATCACTATCCTTTGCATCCTGAGTCGAAGAGGCATCAGCCTTATGATTCTGCTTGTTTTGCGAGCAACCAGTTATGGCTATGGCTGTCATCGCAAACAACATCAAAAACAATCTTTTCATTTTCTTCATCTTTTTAAATTTTACCTTTAATGATATTACATAGCTTCTAGAAACTGGGTGCAAAGTTAGTAGATAGTTTCCGTATTCACAAATTTCTTTTGGAAAACAAACAACTTTTAACTTATTTAGATACAAGAGGATATAATCTTCAAATATAATATCCTTGCAGTTTTAAGCTATAGAAAGCGGAATGAGCCAAAATGGAAGTACAGCAGAATCGTCATGATTTCGCTGTCAGACAAGGAGGCTTTATGTCTTCTGCGTTTCGTTCCATTCTCACTCAAAAGCAGTTTTCCTGCATTTTCCGCCTCAAAATGTTTGCAGAAATCGTCGATAACACAAAATAAAGCAGTAACTTTGTAATCGGTAGTCTTAATCATCATATTCGTAACTGTTTGATTTTCACCTATAAAAGTGCGAATTTTTGGTTAGACTACCAACTTTTTCCATTGCTTTTTTGCTACATTCTTATCCCGAACTGGGGTGTATGTTTACATTTTCGAGTACTTCACATTCGTAAAAAGCATTGTTACCAATGGAAGTGACGCCTAAAGGTATGTTCTTTCCCCATCCAAAAAGGGGTTCAAAAAGGTTTCCCTACCCTCTCGCATGTATTGCGGAGCCCTGCTGTCCACGAAAATCTGTTGACAGTTCTCTGGAAGCCCTCTAAATACTGGGGATTTCGATGAAAAATGGACTCCCTACTTTTCAAAACCTCCGAGTGGGAAATGGGGCGATAACTTGTTTGTTTACAAGTTGTTGGAGCAATTGCTGATGGATTTTCGTGGACAGCAGGGTTTCTTTGTCTATGGTGCCCAAGAGATCGCTGTTTGTAGGTGCTGCGATCATAGTTTGAGGCGCACCTGGAGGTCGAGGTCGGTCATTGAGCGGGCGTCGATCTGCTGCAGGCCAGTGCCGATGGTCGAGCGGTCGAAGTAGCGGGTGTGGCCCAGTTTGGCGATGATCATCCAGTGGTCTGACAGGTCGGCGCGTGCCTGGAGGGCCAGGCGGAGGCCCTCGCCGAAGAAGGAGGGGAAGGAGAAGGTGTAGCGCACGCTGCGCTCGTAGGCATAGACGCGCGAGTCGTAGTCGTCGGTGTGGAAGTAGCTGGCGGTCGCAGCCAGGTTGAGCCAGTGCCACTGGGTGACGCCGCCACAGGCCGTGACCATCCATCCGAGACTGTTCTTCTCAGCGAAGTGGCAGTGGGCCACGTCGGCCTGCAACCGCAGGTCATAGCCCTTGTTGCCATAGAGCAGGGCCACTCGACCCCGCTGCTCGGTCTTCATCGTGAGGGCCTTCTCTGTCTTTGTGTCATCACTTTGTGTTGTCTCCGACGGCGTGTTCTTCTCCCTCATCTTGATGCGGTAGCGGGCGATCCACGACCAGTGGCCAGCCGTGTAGGTGGCTTGTGCGAAGTTGTCCCAGCTGTGAGAGGGCGCGCTGGCTTGGTATTTGGGCCAGGCGAAGTAGGCCATGTCGGTGTAGGCCTTGACGGACAGTCGCCTGGACAGTTCCCAGTTGGCACCCACGAAGAATCCACTCTCGTCTTGCACGCTGCCGCCCTCTGCGAAGCTGCTGCTGTAGGGCGCGTGGTATTGGTAAGGATAATAGCGTTGGAGCGCCATGAGCGCCACGTTGCTCCACAGCTGATAGCTCACGCTGTTGATGGTGGCCACCTGTCCGCAGTCGCCCGTGGCGGTCTCGCCCGAGATGTTGAGCCGGTCCGACACGTAGCCATAGTCGATGCTGGCGTTCCAGAACTGCCGTCCGCTGGGGTACCAGCGGCGGTAAGCCTGGCCGGTGTTGGGGCGCAGGGGCTTGTCGAACGACGTGGCGTAGGCGGTGGCTCCGATGTGCCACCCGTGGCTGAACCAGTTGAGATGGGCGCCCCACGACGTGGTCGAGGCGTTGCGCCGCCGTCGCATCTCGCTCTCTGTGCGGTGGTAGCCCGTCTTCAGGATGGTGGCGATGGAGGCCGAGTCAGCGCCCAGCGTGGCGTCGATCTTGCGCCAGGAGGCGAAGGCCGTGAGGTCCAGTTGTCGGCTCAGTCGCACCGTGGCGGCGGCGCCTTGCAGGTAGTTGCCCTCCATCCGGCTGCTGTGGGCGAAGATGTGGGTGGCCGACCGGCCCAGGGTGGCCAGCGTGTTGAGCTTGCCCATGCCAAAGGAGTTGTTGAGGATGAGGCCCATGCCGAAGCGGAGGCGGTATCGGCCGACGACCGCAGTCTTCACCGGGCCCCACCGCTGGATGAGGAGATAGGCCGAATAGAAGTCGTAGCCCGTGGCGTTGCGGCCCGAGAAGAACGGTTCGCCCGCGTCTTGTGAGGCGATGAAGCCCGCCTTGACGTGGCCCGATGAGGAGAAGGTGTAGCGCAACCAGTGCTTGTAGGGATAGCCGAGATAGCCGTTGCGGTCGCCCTTGCGCCGATAGAACGGCACCCGCAGCGTGCCCACCAGTTCGTGGCGGCCATGGTTGATGAGTTGCTTGAATGATGGGAAGCGGTCGCGTGTGCTGTCGGGGAGAATGGTGATGAAGTGGGCGAGGAGGTCGGCGGTCACCTTGTCGAGGCTCGGCACCAGGCGTAGTTCGATGGGCGTCTCGATGCGCCGTGCCCTGTCGCGATACTCCATGATGTCCATGATCTGCTGCGAGGAGAGGAAAGGCAGGCGGCTGAGGTCCTCGCGCGTGCAGCGGTTGATGTCCATCTTGTCGGCCGCCAGGTCGCTCAGGTCCTCATAGGTCTGCTCCCACTCCTCCGACTCCGCATCCTCGAGCTGTCCCGTCTGGTCGAACAGCTCCTCCCACGTGTCCTCCGTCTGTGCCGATAGGGCCAGGCAGAGCATCGTGAGCAAGAGCGTGAGGCCCAGTCGAAGGGCAACGCAGGACGTGCGGAGTCGGTAAGCAGGTTGCATGGTTCAGAGGTGTTGTTAGAAGGTTTCAGGGTTGCGTGCGTGTTATCTCACCACCTTGCGTCCGTTTCTGATGAAGACACCATGAGCAGGCGCGTTCGTCAGTTTTTGTCCTTGCAGGTTGTAGAGCGCCTCGCCAGCGGTGGCCTTGACGACCGTCGTCTGGATGTCGGTGGCGGTGTCGTCGATGCTCATCTTGGCCAGCGTGGCGGTGCCGCTGGTGGGACGGAACACGGCCCGCGTGCCGCGCATGGTCTCTTGTCCGTTGGCCATGTAGAACTTGTTGTCGCTTGAGATAAACCAATCGCCGGCGCTCAGCGAGGTGGGAACGGTGTAAGAACCGATGAAGCTGAAGACCCCCGATCGGTTGTCGGCGGCCGTCAGGCTGTTGGTGGGCGTCTCGATCAGTGCGTCGTCGAAGCGGTAGGGCGCCGTTGTGGTGACGCCATAGACGAAGACTGGCGTGTTGGCACGTATGCCGTCGGTCGACGTGGTGAAGTGGAGCGTGTAGGTCCCATCGTCGTTGCGTGTGGAACCCCTGTAGTTGCAGATCATCACCTCAGGGCCGAAGGCTTGCTTGGCTGCCTCGTCGGTGATGGCGAAAGGCACCACCAGCGTGTTCCATGCCCCAGTGTTGAAGGAGCGTTGCAGCGTCACGTCGGCCTCTTGGGTGGTGGGCACGAAGGTCGTGTGGTCGTCGATGATGACCGAGGACACCTTCAGCAGTTGCACGTCGGAGAAGCTCACCCAGTGGTGCAGGCCGTCGTTGACCGAAGCCGAGAGCGCGATGGTGTGAGTGCCAGTCGCTGTGACGACGAAGGGCAGGTAGCGCCACTCCCATCCCCGGCCCTTGCCGCTGTTGGCGTAAGCGCCTGCGGCGTCCCAGTTGGTGTTGCCCTGGGTGTCGAGCCCCAGTCCGTAGTCGTCGTTGGTGGGTGCCAGCACGCTCTTGTCGTCCACCGTGATGCGGGCGTCCACCTTGGCCGACGCGGCGCGGCAGGCCACCTTCAGCACGTAGCGTCCGGCTGGCAGGGTGACGTCTTGTGCCATGCGCATGCTCCAAGCGTTGGTTCCCCACCCGTCCTTTTGCTCATGATAGGTGTTGTCGCCCGTGCCATCCCAGTGCTGTCCGTGGTTGGTGGTGTAGTTGGTTGTCGTCCAGTCGCCCAGCGTGATCGTTTCCGTGTATTTGGCATAGCTGTTGAGCGGCCGGTTGTCGGCACTGATGTCGGCGTCGGCCAGCAGTTTGGCCTTCACCTCGTCCACGATGTTCTCCTTGCCCCAGTAGGTCAGCGTTACGTTGTCGATGCCCATCCATTGGCCAGCCGCCGTGGTGGCCTCCAGTCCGATCTCCGTCTGGTTGCCGTCGAGATAGGCGATGATGCGGTAGTTGTTGGCTTCGCCAGCCGTTCCGCCCAAGGGCAGTGTGTTGCTGCCGAGATACACCTGCTTGCCGCCGATGTTGTCGGCCCAGGCCGTGATGTCGAGCATGTAGGTGCCGCTGGGAATGTCGCTCACCGTCTGATACATCTTGCCGGCCTTCAGCGCTGGGTCCCAGTTCTCAAAGGCCCAGAACACCACTTTGTCGTCCTTGTTGGTCGTTGCCCCATGGTTTTGTGCCCCTGTGGTGTACGCCCAGCCCGTGGTGCCATTGTCAAACGAGCCATTCTTCACAAACGAAGTCTTCACGGGGTTCCACAGGGCGGCCTTGCTCACCTCGCGTGTGTTTCTTGTCAGCTGGTCGTTGGTCCAGCCGACGATGGTGGCATACTCCTCGTCGGTGATGGGGATGATGCTGCCGTGGCGGGGCGTGAAGGCCCCCTTGGTCTCCGTGTTGGCCACGACGGTGAAGGTGTTGAAGTCGGATGTGGAGCAGAACTGGTAGTGGCCGTTGTTGTAACAGTCGTACATCACCACGTAGTTGTCCTCGTCGATGAGTTTGTACGTGCCCACTCCTTCCACGGCCTCCGTGGTCTGTTGCACGGCCTTGCTTGCCAGCGTCCATGGTCCCGTCAGCGACGTGGCGGTGATGTGGCCTATGCCCCCTTCGTTCTCGTTCTTGTAGAAGCCATGATAGGTGTCACCCTTTCGGATGATGTCCATGTCGATGGTGGCCGATCCGCGGTCGTACATCCACACGGGAGCGCCTTCGAGGTCGGAGAAGTCGCTGTTGGCATAGCAGCGATACACCTTGTCGTAGGTGTTGTCGGCGCCAGCGCCCAGCAGCGAGAAGTAGACCATGTATTTCTGTGCCTCGTCGTCCCAGATCACTTCGGGTGCCCAGACACGAGTGACGTTGGCGAAGTCGGTTCCCGCATAGCGTGTGGGGAAGTTGACGGTGTGGTGCTCCCAGTTGACGAGGTCTCTTGACCGCATCATGACAATGCCGCGGTTAGACGACCAGCCGTCGGCCGACCGCATGTCGGTGGCCACCATGTAGTAATAACCGTCGCCGTGTCCGCGCAGCAGGTGTGGGTCGCGCAAGCCGAGCTTCACGCTCACCGTGTCGGCAGCCACCATGCGTTGTCCGTCGTTGAGCACGGTGAAGGAGAACGGATCCTTCTTGGTGGAGACGGCGTAGTAGATGTTCTCGTCGCTGTTGCTGGGGAAGTAGGTGAAGAGGTAGCGGGTGTAAGGCTTGTCGTCGGCCTGGTATCCGCCGTTGTAAGTGAGCTTGATGTCGTCCACGTAGACGAGGGCCTCCTGGTCGTCAGCGCCCCCTCGGTAGCCGAAGTTGAGGCGCAGCGTGTCGGCCTGGGGCAGCGAGAGGTTCGCCGTTTGCCGGCTCCAGCTGTTGGTTGTGGCCGGCAGGGGCATGCGCTTGCCGCCCACCTCATAGTAGCAGAGGTCCTCGCTGATGCCCGTTGTGGCGGCCTTGTTGATGTAATAAGATAAGGTGTAGTTGCCCGCTGGCAGTTTAGCCTCCTTGAAGATGTAGTTGTTGATCTTGTGCTTTTGCCACTTGGAGCGCAGTCGGAGGGCGTGGCTGGTCGGTGCGCCAGTCTGCTGGTCGGTCACCTGATAGGCCTGGGTGTATTGCACATTGGCTGTTTTGGCGTCGACACTCCACACGTGGCACCATCCGGGTTGCCCGTGCATGTTGGCGGCGTTGGCGTCGGCATCCTCTTGAGTGGTCTCAAAGTCGAGGTTGGTTCCCAGCAGGGCCGAGGCGTCGGCACCCGCCGTGAGGGTCACCTTGTCGGTGTTGTCGATGACCCCGGTGGAGTCGGCTTGGCTGTAGGCGAGGTCGGCGAGGTCCACCTTCTTCACCTCCACCACGCCCTCGGTCTTCGACATCAGCACGAGGAACATGCCCCCACTCGTGATGCCCGGTGCCGCCACGGTGTAGTCGCGCACGCCATCGTAGGTGTAGTCGCCATAGCTGTGCACGTGTCCAGAGAAGTGGACGGCGTTCTTGGTGCGTTTGATGATGTCGGCCAACTTGTCTTTTTTCTTCTTGGCGTAGCCCTTGGCCGTGTCGTCGGTGTCGTACTTGCCCAGCGAACTGATGTCTGTTCCGTATTCCGACTTGTCTTTTGTGGCGATATACATGCCCGTGTCGTTTTGGTCAAGCCACCAGCGGTCGCAGTCGCTGCCATAGAGGAAGGGATAGTGCTGCATCCATACCGAAGGCTCATCGGTGTGCTTGGCCACCAGGGTCTCCAGGGCCGAGATGACGCCGTCGGGAGCGTAGTAGGTGGCACTTTTTGCAAGCGTGGGCTTGTCGTAAGGCTTTTGGAACCAATAGGCCTGTCCACAATAGAAGCGCACCCCCTGGAAGGTGAACGTGAAAGGATTGAGCTGTGTGTGCTTCGAGCCGTCGCTGATCCATTCCACATCGCTGATGCCATGGGTCTTGGCGGTGTCCACCTGGGCCCTTACGAGTTTCATAGCCACATCGTTGCTGCCACTGCCGCCCCCCGTGGAACCAATTCCGTAGGTCAATCCCTTGTCAGGATTGCTTCCTGTCCAGTAGTCTGGCACCACGTCGTGGTTGCCCAGCATGGTGATGAAGGGGATGCCGGCGGCATTGAGCTTGTGGAAGGCCGCCTTGAAGTTGGCGCCCGATTTCTCATTGTCCTCATCCATGTCGCCCAGGCAGAACACGATGTCGGCCTTGGGCTGATAGCCCGGAAGGGCGTTAAACTGGTAGCACTTGCCGCCCTCGGCGGTCTTTCCGAGGTTGATGATGGCCTGGCAGTAGTTATTGTAGGTGCTCACGGATGCTCCGTCGTGGTCGGTCTGCTCCACGTGAGGGTCAGAGAGGATGACCGCCGTGAAATAGTTGTTTGCTTCGTTTCCGCTGCCGTTGGCTTTCAAGGGCGCAGAAAAAGATTGCGCTTGCAACCCTGTGGAGGTGGCAAGCGCAATCGTTGTGATGATCAATTTGATGTTCATGAGGTGTTTGGCGACGTTCATGAGTGGTTTCAAATGGTTGGCATGAGACTCAGGATCTGTTTACAGCAGCTTCCATGTGGCGCCGTCCTTGGTGTCGTTGACCACGAAGCCGGCGTCGGTGAGGGTGTTGCGGATCTGGTCGGAGGTGGCCCAGTCCTTGGCCTCCTTGGCCTTCTGTCGCATGTCGAGCACCATGTCGACGATCTTTCCGTAGGCCTTCTCGCGCTCCTCGTTGTTGGCGCCGCGGTTGGTTTGCAGTCCGAGGATGTCGAAGGTGAAGAGGTTCATCGTGTCGGTGAGCTCCTTGAGGTCGTCGGCCGAGATCTTGAGCTTGTGGTCGACGAGCTGGTTGATGACGTGGCAAGCCTCAAAGAGCGCGCTGATGACGAGCGGTGTCTGCAGGTCGTCGTTCATGGCGTCGTAGCAGCGCTGGCGCAGGGCGCGCACCACCTTCTGCGTCTCAGGCGACGAGCCCTTGGCCACCTGCACGCGCTCGAGGTCGGCGATGCCGTTCATCAGTCGGTCGTAGCCCTTCTGTGCGGCCTTCAGGGCGTCGTTGGAGAAGTCGACGGTGCCACGGTAGTGGGCCGAGAGGATGAAGAAGCGGATGGTCATGGGCGAGTAAGCCTGGTCGAGGCTCTCGTGCTCACCCTTGAAGAACTGCTCCAAGGTGATGAAATTGCCGAGCGACTTGCCCATCTTCTGTCCGTTGATGGTGATCATGTTGTTGTGCATCCAGTAGTGCACCATCTGGTCGCCCTGCGAGGCCACGGCCTGTGCAATCTCACACTCGTGGTGCGGGAAGATGAGGTCCATGCCACCACCGTGAATGTCGAAGTGGGCGCCGAGATACTTGCGTCCCATGGCTGTGCACTCGCAGTGCCATCCGGGGAAGCCGTCGCTCCAGGGCGATGGCCAGCGCATGATGTGCTCGGGCTGCGCCTTCTTCCAGAGGGCGAAGTCGGCCTGGTTGTGCTTCTCCGACGTGCCGGCGAGCTCGCGGCTCTTGTTGATGATGTCCTTGAGGTTGCGTCCCGACAGGATGCCATAGTGGTGGTCGCGGTCATACTTCTCCACATCGAAGTAGACCGATCCGTTGGAGATGTAGGCATAGCCGTTGTCGAGGATCTGCTGCACCAGTTGTTCCTGCTCGATGATGTGTCCTGTGGCGTGCGGCTCGATGCTTGGTGGCAAGACGTTGAGCATCTCCATGGCCTTGTGGTATCGGTTGGTGTAGTACTGTGCGATCTCCATGGGCTCCAGTTGCTCCAGTCGTGCCTTCTTCTCGATCTTGTCGTCGCCCTCGTCGGCGTCGTGCTCCAGGTGGCCCACATCGGTGATGTTGCGCACGTAGCGCACCTTGTAGCCCAGGTGCTTGAGGTAACGGAAGAGGATGTCGAACGTGATGGCTGGGCGCGCGTGGCCCAGGTGTGGGTCGCCATAGACGGTGGGACCGCAGACATACATGCCCACGTGAGGGGCGTGAAGCGGCTTGAACAGCTCTTTGGAGCGTGTCAGCGTATTATAAATCAAAAGATTTTGTTTCATGATCGCTAATGTGTTGCTAATGTGTTGGTCGTTGCAAAGTTAGCCATTAATCTTGAAAAACAGGGACATTCTGCCCCCTTTTGTGAGCAAAATGACGCAAATAGGTGAGGCCGGGGCCCGCAGGAGGAGCGTGCAGCCCCCGTCGGAGGGGTGCGCGAGGGCCCCGGGACGACGCCCGTGAGCTCCGCAGGGGGTGAGAGAAAGGCGCACTGGGCGAGGATGCGAAAACCGCAAAAGGTGCATGGAAAATCATAAAAAATGTAAGACACAACCCTCGGGCGCCCTGTGAGGCATGAAGTTTCGCGACTTTAAACATTATTAACGTTAATGCTTTTTAACTTTCATGAGCAAAGGTTACTTTTGTAACACCATTTATTATCATTATGAGATATCCCAGACTATCGGCGGCAGAGGCAGCCGCCATGATACACGACCGCGACAAGATGGCCCTCGGAGGCTTCACACCCAATGGCAACCCGAAAGCCATCTTCCGCGAACTGAGCAAGCGAGCCGTCAAGGAGCATGAGGCCGGCCGGCCCTTCGCCGTGGGCATCTACACGGGTGCCTCGTCGTGCCAGAGCGTCGAGGGCGACCTGGCCAATGCCCATGCGCTGCTCTTCCGTGCCCCCTTCTCCACCAACAAGGACTTCCGCACCCACACCAACCTGGGCGAGATCGACTATGAGGACATGCACCTGGGCCACATGGCCGAGCGCATGCGCCATGGCTTCTACGGCGAGTTCGACTGGGCCGTCATCGAGGTGTCGGACCTCGACGAGGGCGAGACCGAGTGTCGCGCCTACCTGACGTCGGCGGGCGGCATCGCCACCACGGCCGTGCGCCTGGCCAAGCGCGTCATCCTGGAGCACAACACCTTCCACAATCCCAACTCGAAGTATCTCCACGACACGTGGGAACCGGGCGACAACGGTGCCGGGCGCGGCCCGATGATGGTGCTCAGCCCCTATGACCGTGTGGGCGACAACTACATCAGCATCGACCCGAAGAAAATCGTGGGCGTCATCGAGAGCAACATCCCCGAGGAGGCACGCGCCTTCAAGGCCGTCGACGACTTCACGTCGGCCATTGGCAACCACCTGGCCGACTTCCTCGTGGCCGACATGAAGGCGGGCCGCATCCCGCCACAGTTCCTGCCCATCCAGAGTGGCGTGGGCGCCACGGGCAACGCCGTGCTGGCCGCCCTGGGCTCCAACCCGCGCATCCCCCGCTTCAACGTATATAGTGAGGTGGTGCAGGACGCGGCCATCCGCTGGATGCAGGAGGGCAAGATCATCGACGCCTCGGCCACGGCCATGACGGTCACCAACGAGTGCCTGCACGACGTGTACGACCAGATGGACTACTTCTCCAAGCACCTCACCATTCGCCAGAGCGAGGTGGCCAACTCGCCCGAGGTGATCCGCCGACTGGGCGTCATCGCCATCAACACCGCCGTGGAGTGTGACATCTATGGCAACGAGAACTCGAGCCACATCTGCGGGTCGGCCCTGATGAATGGCATCGGCGGCTCGTGCGACTATGAGCGCAACGGATACATCAGCATCTTCACCACGCCGTCGGTGTCGAAGGGTGGCAAGATCTCGTGCATCGTGCCCATGTGTTGCCACGTGGACAGCACCGAGCACGACGTGGACGTGATCGTCACCGAGCAGGGCGTGGCCGACCTTCGCGGCAAGGGACCGCTGCGCCGGGCCCACGAGGTCATCGAGCACTGTGCCCACCCCGACTACCGGCCCCTGCTGCGCGACTATGTGGAGCACATCGCCCCGATGGGCCACGAGCCGCAGAGCATGACCGCCGCCCTGGCCTTCCACGACACGTTCCTGCGCAAGGGCGACATGCGGCTGACCGACTTCTCTGAGTACCTGAAGCGCTAAGCGACACCGCGCCCCGCCCCACCATGCATCCCCCTGTGTGGGCGGCAGATGGGGCAAAAAGGCGCGAGAAGTCTTAAAAAGTGTTGTGTGCGCACACAAATGCTTGATATAGGTCAAGAATCACATGAAAATTGCATTTTTTCTTGCCCTAACTATTGCGAGAATCTGAAAATCATACTACCTTTGCATCGTCAAAAGGAAATAAGTAACCTCGTGAGAAGTGAAATCCTTGACATTCGATTCAATAGGTTTAAGGTTAGTAGATTGTTTCATATAGGTTTTTAGTTTTTAGGTTTTTAGATTAAAGTTTTTAGGTTATTTCATTAGGTTGTTAGTAACTTTTTAGGTAAAATTTAGATTGATTTCAGGAATGACAAACCCCTGTCTCTGTTTGAAGAGACTGGGGTTTGGCGTTTTATGGCCCTACACATCATTTCCCAAGTTATTTTTCCACGGCTACAAGCGTTTTCTTGTTTCCGCGGGAATAGCATTTTTATTTTCTTCTATGCCCACTGGGCAAAAAGCGAGACGCCCCCACCTTGATTGCCAAGGCGAGGGCGTCATCATTGATATGTAACGGCGATGTTAGCCTAACTTAATGCTTGAACTTTTCGGTTTGTTCGCGGATGAGGTCGGCATCCTCGAAGTAGTCGATGCGCATGGCGCGTCGCACCTCGTCCATGGTCTGTGCGGCGACCTCGCGTGCGCTGTCCGATCCCTTCTTGAGGATGTTGAAGATCTCTGGGATGTCCTTCTCATACTCGGCGCGTCGCTCGCGGATGGGATCGAGCATGCGGTTGATGACGTTGTTGAGCAGCTTCTTGCACTTCATGTCACCGATGCCACCGTGGGTGTAGGCAGCCTTCAGTTCGTCGAGGTTGTGGAACTCTGGCCAGAAGTCAGCGAAGTCCTGGTCGGTCGAGAAGGCGTCGAGATAGGTGAACACGGCGTTGCCCTCCACATGGCCGGGGTCCGACACGTTGAGGTGTGTGGGGTCGGTGTACATGCCCTTGACCTTTGTCCAGACGGTATTGGCGTCGTCGGAGAGGTAGATGCAGTTGCCCAGGCTCTTCGACATCTTCTCCTTGCCGTCGGTGCCGGGCAAGCGTCGTGCCGTGGCGTTCTCAGGCAACAGGATGTTGGGCTCCACGAGCACGGGAGCGTAGGTCTGGTTGAAGCGGTTCACCAGCTCGCGTGTGAGCTCGAGCATGGGCTCCTGGTCTTCGCCGGCGGGCACGGTCGTGGCCTTGAAGGCGGCGATGTCGGCAGCCTGCGACACGGGATAGCAGAAGAAGCCGAGGGGCACCGAGTTGCTCTCGAAGCCACGCATCTTGACCTCCGTCTTCACCGTGGGGTTGCGCTGGCAGCGCGCCACGCTGACGATGTTCATCAGGTAGGTGGTGAGCTCGGCGAGCTCAGGGATGCGGCTCTGGATGTAGAGCGTGCACTTGTCGGGGTCGAGACCGGCCGACAGGTAGTCGAGCGCCACCTCCACGATGTTCTGGCGGATCTTGTCAGGGTTGCTGGCATTGTCGGTCAGCGCCTGCACGTCGGCCATGAACACGAACATGCGGTCGTAGTCGCCTGCATTCTGTAGTTGCACACGGCGGCGCAGACTTCCCACGTAGTGGCCCAGGTGGAGCTTGCCAGTGGGGCGGTCGCCAGTCAAAATTATCTTTCCCATATCGCTTGTTGTCTGTTTTTGGTTGGTGTGGCGGGTGCCCCGTCAAGGGGTGTTTTCCGCCTGCAAGATCGTTCCGCAGGGGCTTCGAAACATTTTGCGGTGCAAAAATAGTGCTTTTTCTCCGATTACGGAAAGGTTCGCCCCATTTTTATTTGTTTGTTCTTTCGATTGGTATGCGCATGACGACGGCGATGGTCTTCAGGCGGACGTAGTCTTCGCTGAGATACATGAAGCCTCCGTAGGGGTTGTCCTTGCCCCATGAGTTCTTGGCGATGAAGAAGCGGCGGCCCTGTCGGTCGTGTGCCAGTCCGCAGAGCGCCATGCAGTGGTCGTCGGTGGTCTTGAGGCGGTCGAAGAGGCGTTGGCGCGCCTCCTGGGTGGTCGCTGTGCCGTCGGGCAGCGTGGCGAGGCCCTGGGCGAAGCTGAAGCCCGGTTCGCTGGTGTCGCCCTCCCAGCAGACGGCGTGGCCCGAGCGCAGCGCGCTGACGATGCTGGCCATCAGCGTGTCGATGGGCACGTTGAGAAACGCGTCGTGGTATTGGTTGTCGGGCGTCTCGAGGGCGAAGCGCTCGCCGAAGGGATGGTGGGTGAAACTCGTGAGCGCCACGTAGTCGCCAGGCAGGCAGACGCTGTGGGCGAACTCGAGCGGCGTGTAGGTCATGCCAAAGAAGGCGATGAGGCGGGGCAGCGCCCCAATCTCGCGGTCGAGGAGGTCGGCCACCTGGCTGTCGGTCCTGTCGAGCGAGGCCGCGGCACGCGTCACCTCGGCCACCTTGCGGCAGAGCACTCCGTAGTTGACGCCGCTGGTGTAGATGTCGGTGCCGGTGTTGTGGTAGTAGGAGTCGAAGGGCAGCATGCCCTGCTGGGCCATGATGTCGAGTGCCATGGTCGGCATGCCCCGCAGCGAGACGCCAGTGCGTCCACGCGAGAGGCAATAGCGCCGTGCCTCCTCTTGCAGCAGGCAGCGCGCCACATAGTCGGTCGACAGCGTCACCGAGTCGCCCATCATGAGGCGGTCGGTCTCGAGGGTGGCCACCATGGCGTAGGCCCAGCAGAGCGGGCTCCGCCCCTGGTCGCGCACGGGCGTGGTCTTGAGCACGAGGTCGTTGGTGAATGCTTTAGGGGCCGAGGAGGCAGGCTTGGGCGCCGGACGGCCGCAGGCTGCCAGCAAACCGATGAGGAGCAGCCAGGTCAACAGTTTCTTCATATGGGTGCAAAGTTACAAAGAAAAGGCAAAAAGGCGGAGTGCGTGCGGTGAAAAAAGCACGGCTCGCCTGCGTGCAGGCCGGCGCCCTGCCCCACCCTATTTATATAGGTGATGTTGAGCGAAAGAGGTGGATGGCACCCATTCCATTCATGGTAAAAAAGAGGACAAAAAGTCTCTCCAGAATCGCTCAAAATCAATCACGAGTCCTTTTGCTCGCAAATACGCGATTCTGAGAGGGTTTTGCGCAAACGTCTGACATACAGAGCATTAAGCGAAAATAAGTCCTTTGGAAAACTCTGCGCATGCTCAGGGTTTTGCGATAGATATCTTATCGACTCTCGATTCGATATCTATCGACTCTCGATTCGATATCTATCGAGTCTCGATTCGATATCTATCGCAACTCGATAAGGCCTCTTTCGCCGAACAATTTTATAC
>JBNMMB010000011.1:0-52670 GCA_050875105.1 Prevotella sp.
CCGCCGCTCTTTGTGTTGGATGCGTGTGTGGGTTAACGCTTGAGAAACTTGCGGCCCTGTGAGACGTAGATGCCGTGGCCCATGGCCGACGGGGCGACGGGCTGGCCGCCCAAGGTGTAGTGGCGTGCGGAGCGCTTGCGCTTGGTGATGGTCTTGATGGCTGTCGGCGTGTAAGCCTGCTGGAGCTCAGCCTGCGTCAGGGCGATGTCGTAGAGGCGGAAGTTGTCGATGGTGCCCACCACGTCGCCGTTGTCGGCGTTGTTGTCCCACCACTGTGTGCGACCGATGTAGTTGCGCGTGTCTTGCGCCTCGCTCACCAGTTGCCAGGGCTCGTAGGTCACCGTGGTGCCCTCGGCCACCTTCTCGCCGTCGGCATAGATGACGAGCCGGTGGTCGGCGGCGTTGAACGTCACGGCCAGGCGCACCGTCTTGCCGAGTGGCATCGTGGCGGCCGACTCCACCATGAGCGTCTGTCCGCCACCCATCTTGCTGCCCGCCGAGTAGTGGCCGGCTGCCGTCAGGCGCAGGAAGACGCTGTTGCCCGATCCCGAACCGAAGTCGTAGAAGCGCGGCATCTTCTCGCGGCCGTCGAGCTTGGCGTCGAGCATGAACGTGTAGGACCGCAGGCCGCCCACGAGGCCCGCGGGCGCCACGCCATAGCCGTTGGAGGCAAACGCCACCGGGCTGTTGGCCGAGAGGTCGAGCGTGCCGTTGACCTTCGCCGAGCCCTTCACCGCCAGTGCATGGCCACGACCACTGTGGTCGGCCACCGTTGCGTCGGCCGAGAGGTCGGCAGGGTCGAAGGTGTAGTAAGCCAGGAGGTTCTTCTCCACCGAGCGCGGCATGACCACCGTCTGCCAGCGCACGGTGTCGGAGCCCACCGTGGCGGTGAGCGTCACCGGCGTCTCCACGCTGGGCAGGTTGACCAGTCCGTTGTCGGCGATGACCGCCGTGTTGCTGCTCTGCCAGCTCACGGGCAGTCCCTGCACCGTCTGCGGCAGCACCAGGTCGGTGCGCACCGTGTCGGGCACGCTGATGAGCGCGGCCACCATCAGGCTACGCAGCGTCCCCACCTCATCCTGGTTGAGGGCGCGGCCCCACAGCTCGAGGCCCGCCGAGAGCAGTCCCTCCTTCACGCCGCTGAGCGTCAGGCCCTCCATGGGCATGCACGTCTCCAGCATTTCGCCCCGGTAGAGGCGCAGCTCGTGGCCGTCGTAGGTCACGGTGATGAGCGCGTCGGTGATGGTTGTCAGGTGCGTGTCGCCATTCGTTCCGTTGGAACTCGTGGCCCAGTCGTCCGACGTGTTGAAGAGGTTGCCGCTCACATAGTGGATCGTCTCCTCCGGCTTCTTCATGTCGATGAAGAGATGGTTGTCGGCCGAGAGGCCCACCGTCAGGTTGTCGCTGCTGAAGAGCACTTGCGCGTCGTCAGCGCCGTCGCCCGTCTCCTGGTGTAGCTTGGCCGACACCGAGAAGGCGGTCAGGTCGTCGGCGCGCTCGAGGCGCTGGCCATCGAGGTTCACCGGCTGTGTGGGCAGGTCGTAGTCGCAGACGATGCCGGTGGGGTAGCCCTTCGGATAGTTTCTGTTGACCATCCAGTAATAGTAGTCGCCATTCATCCAGGCCAGGCGCAACGCGCTGTTCTTCGAGCCCGGCAGGATGAAGGGGCGCATGTTGTTCTTCTTCGAGCCGCTGGTCAGCTGTTTCGACGACACGACCTTGCCGTCGTCGCCGATGGTGTATTTCCATATCTCATAGACCCCGTCCTTGTCGTAGGCCCCGCCCGTGGTGGGGATGGAGAGGTAGAGGTCGCTCACGTTGTCGGGGTCGATGGCCATGCCGCCGCTGTAGCAGCGCTCCGTCTGGTTCCAGTTCTGGTGGAAGGCGTGGCCGCCATACTGCACCCACGTGTCACGCCAGGCGCTGCCCGTCCAGCGTCCGTAGTGGTAGACGTGCGTGGTCTTGGCGTTGTCGATGTGCACCAGGGCGATGACCGGGCGCTCCTCCTTGTCGAGGGCGATCTGCCACACCCAGTTGCGCACGTTGTCGCTGTGGTCCACCACGGTGTAGGGATATTGAGCCAGGTAGTTGCTCGTCTTGTTCACCTGGAAGGGGCCGTCGGCCACCATCTTCAGTTTGCTTCCCTTGATGTCGCGCAGGATGGGACCCTTGCCCTTGTTGATGTCGATGACGTTGAAGTAGAGCCAGTTGGGCATCTCATTGTCGGGGTGGCCAGTGGTGTAGGCCAGGTAGATCTTGTCCTTGCCGTTGCTCTGGTACTTCGCGTAGGGCCTTGCGCCCGTCGACTGCACGATTTGCTTCGGGCCGAAGTCCACGGTCACGTTGTCGTCGGCGTCGGGCATGGTGATGCGCGCCATCGTCGGGTGCCAGTTGATGCCACGCCAGCAGAGGTAGATGTGTGTGGGGTCGTCGCTGAGGATGAAGGGCGAGGGGTAGGTGGTGTTGTTCTTCACGCTGATGAACTTCTCCTCGCCGAGCTGCGAGATGTCGCCCGGCTTCACCGACACGCGATACCAGATCTTCGGCTCGTCGGTGTGGCGCGTGTAGAAGATCATGACGCGCTCGTCGGGCAGCACGAGGAACGTCGGGTTGTTGTGGTCGTCGGGCTGGAAGGCCGAGCGCACCAGCACCTCCGTGCGGCGGTGGTTGACGAAGTCGATCTGCGTGGCCTTGATGTTGCCGTGCACGTCGATGTAGCCCAGGTAAGAGGCGTTGATCGATCCGCTGGCGTTCTCATAGTGGAGCGCGCGCGGGTCGGCAAACCAGCACCAGGCGCCCTCGCTGGTGACGGTGTGTGAGGCCATCAGGCCGACGAAGGCTGTCAGCGCCAGGGCGATGGAAAGAATGAGTCGTTTCATGTGATGATGGTGTATGA
The DNA here is from genome assembly GCA_050875105.1 of Prevotella sp. GTDB lineage: Bacteria > Bacteroidota > Bacteroidia > Bacteroidales > Bacteroidaceae > Prevotella. The sequence continues at coordinate 2,897 of JBNMMB010000011.1, forward strand.
TTGGTTGTTTTTTTTCAGATGAGGATGTCGTCGAGGTTGATGTCGGAGCCCAGCAGTCCCTTGATGGCGCTGAGCTTGGCACGGCGCGTGAGCGAGAAGTCGGCGCTGTGGCGGTCGACATAGGTGAAGAGCACAAACGACTTCTCGAGCAGCATGTCGCGCAGGGGTTGCTGTTTGTAGGAGCCCTCCACATAGAGCAGTTCGGCCAGCATCTCCAGTTGTTGCATGCGGCGGTCGTCTTTCCATTGCTCCTGGGCATAGCCGATGGCCTCCGCCGCCGAGAGGTTGCGCAGGGTGTCGTAGTCGCCCACATACTGGCGGTAGAGGTCGCGCAGGTCGTCGTCGGTGCGCTTGTCGATGTCTTTCTCCAGGAAACGGCTGACGGCAGCCATGAACTCCTCAATGATTCGTATGAAATAGTCGCGTTGTAACATGTCGGGTTATCGTGTTGTGGCGGTTGGTGTTGTGGCCTCTTCAGTTTGTGTTGTGGTCTCCTCAGTTGGCGTTGTGGCCTCCTCGTTCGTCGGCGCGGAGCCTGCGGTCTCATGGCGCAGGGCCTGGATGTAGTCGTAGAGCTTCTTGTAGAACGGGTGGCGTGTCATCGTCGAGGCGTCGCCGAGGATGATGAGTTTCATGCGGGCGCGGGTGATGGCCACGTTCATGCGGCGCAGGTCGCGCAAGAAGCCTATCTGCCCGTCGTCGTTGGCGCGCACCAGCGAGATGAGGATCACGTCGCGCTCCTGGCCCTGGAAACCATCGACCGTGTTGATGGAGATGAGCTGGCGGTAGGGCTTGAAAAACTCGTGCCGCTTGATGAGGTGGCGCAGGTATTGCACCTGGGCGCGGTAGGGCGAGATGACGCCCACGTCGATGCGCTCGTCGAGGATGCGCTGCTTGCCAATCTTGGTGAAGTATTGTTGCAGGGTGAGGAGCGTCAGAGCCGCTTCGCCCTTGTTGACGCGGCCGAAGCTCTCGCCCACAAACTGCTCGCGAAACGACGGCTCGTCGGGACCCACCTCCATCTCCGAGGTGTCGATCCACGAGAAGGGATAGTCGAGGTCGAGGATGCCGCGGTGGCTCACCTGCGGCGCCGTCTGCACCTTGCCGCCATAGAAATAGTCGGAACTGAAGCGCATGATGTCGTCGTTCATGCGATACTGCACCTGGAGGAGCGTCACACACTCGGGCTTCTGCTCCACGATGCGCTCCATGAGCGTCTTGCCCAGGCCCGCCTTCAGGGCGGCGATGCTCTTCACCGTGGGCGGCAGTTGGCAGTGGTCGCCCGCCAGGATGACGCGGCCTGCGCGCCGGATGGCTATCCAGCATGCCGCCTCGAGCGCCTGGGCGGCCTCGTCGATGAAGAGCGTGGAGAACTTCTGGCCTTCGAGCAGGCGGCCGGCGGTGCCCACGAGGGTGGAGGCGATGACGCGCGCCTGTCCAAACAGTTCGCTGCGGATGCGTATCTCGAGTTCCGTGGCGCGCGCCTTGAGCCGTTCCATCTTCTGGTGGTAGCCCTCGTCGCGCCCCTTGCGCTTCTGCCGCAGTTCGCGGATGGCCTTGCGGATGGCCCATAGCTGGGGATAGTCGGGATGGGCCTCAAACTGGCGCTCGTAGGTGAAGCCCAGCATCTTGTCGTTGACACGCGTGGGATTGCCGATGCGCAGCACGCTGATACCGCGGTCGACGAGCTTCTCCGAGATCCAGTCGACGGCCATGTTGCTCTGTGCGCACACCAGCACCTGGCTCTCGCGCATCAGCGTCTCATTGATGGCCTCCACGAGCGTGGTGGTCTTGCCTGTGCCGGGAGGGCCGTGCACCACCTCCACGTCCTTGGCGCGCAGCACCTCGTTGACGGCGCGCTCCTGTGTGGCGTTGAGCCATGGGAAGCGCAGGGGCTCGAAGGAGAAGGTCTGGGGCTTCATCTTCGTGTAGAAGAGGTCGCGCAGGTAGGCCAGTCGTCCGCTCTTGGCCTTGATCACGCGGTCCAGCGCGTCGAACATGCAGCGGTAGCTCGTCTCGTCGAAGAAGAGCTGCACGCCGATGGGCTGGTCGCAGCCTTGCAGGTCGAAGGCGTGGCCCTCGGGGATGGTGACCACCATGCGGTCGCCGTCGACAAACGAGACGGTGCCGGTGAAATTGAAATAACGGATGGCGCCCTTGGCCGCGGGTGCGGTGGGCGAGGGGTTGTCGGTCCGCCAGAAGACGACGGGCTTGCCAAACTCGAAATTGTGCTCGATGTCCTGGTCGGCGGTGCGCATCACCTCAATGCAATACTGGTTGAGCGAGTTATAATAGGTGCGCCCCGTGGTGACCGGGAACCAAGCGTCGCCGCGTTTCACCTTGCGGCCGACACCCATGGTCTCGGTCTGCTTGCGAAACGCTTCCTTCTCGGTCTGATACTCCAATTGGAGCAACAGCCGTTGTTGTTGCAATGCTTGAAGTGGCGATACTGCGTTCATACGTGCAAAGTTAGGAAAAAGTGTCCATATAGCACGCCTTCAGAGGATTAATAAGTGTTGCATGGCCCGTCATTCGTGCTTTTTTTTGACGAGTCTTGGAATGAGATAAGTTGCATCTCAGCAAAATATTCAAGCGGGCTTGATATTTTGCGTTCGATTTGCATTACCTTTAAATAAGATAAGCTGCATCTCAGCAAAATATTCAAGCGAGCTTGATATTTTGCGTTCGATTTGCATTACCTTTGTGGCATGAACGAGATGATTATACAGGATTTGGCGGTGGGCTATCGGCACCACACGGTGGCCTCGGGCCTGTCGGCCCACCTGGAGGGTGGCACGCTGACGGCTCTCGTGGGCCCCAACGGCATGGGCAAGTCGACCTTGCTTCGCACGCTGGCGGGGGTGCAGCCGCCCTTGGCGGGCACGGTGACGCTGGTGGCCGACGATAAGCGCCAGTCGTTGGCCCGCCTGACACGCGCCGAACTGTCGCGATGGATCAGCGTGGTGCTCACCGACCGCGTGGAGGCGGCGAACCTCACGGTGGAGGAGGTGGTGGGCTTCGGCCGCATGCCCTACACGGGTTTCTTCGGCAGGCTCGGTGATGAAGACCGCCACCTGGTGACTGAGGCGCTGCGCCTGACGGGACTGACGCCGCTGGCCCAGCGCATGGTGGACACGCTGAGCGATGGAGAACGACAAAAGATGATGATTGCCAAGGCGCTGGCCCAACAGACGCCCGTCGTGTTGCTCGACGAGCCCACGGCCTTTCTCGACTATCCCAGTAAGGTGGAGATGATGAGACTGCTCGGCACGCTGGCCCACGACATGGGCAAGGTCATCGTGCTCTCCACCCATGACCTCAACCTCGCCGTCAGACTGGCCGACCGCCTGCTGACCTTCGACAAAGGCCTGGAGGAGGTGGGCAAAGACCAACTGGCGCAATACCTGGAGACGCTGCTCGACGAGCCGCAGGCGTGAGCCCGCTCGTTGCGCGTCACTTCATGATGCGCTCGATGTCGTCGATCGACCCGTCGAACGCCCCATTGTGCTCCAGCTTCAGGGTGCACATGGCGGCGGCGAAGCGGCCGGCCTCGGCGTAGCCCATGCCCTGCAGGCGACAATAGAGATAGCCGGTGGAGTAGGTGTCGCCACAGCCTGTGGCGTCGACCACCTGGCGGGGCGCATAGGCCGGGATCTCATAGAAATGGCGGTCGGCATAGATGAGCGAGCCATAGCTGCCCAGCGTGATGACCACCTCCTTGACGCCCTGGGCGGCCAACTTCTCGGCCACGGTGCGCGGGTTGGTGGAGTTGGTGATGACCTCCATCTCGTGCTCGTTGAGTTTCAGGATGCTCGTGGCGGCCAGGATCTCCTTCTGGTTCTTCCAGGGGATGGCGCGCACGTCCTCGCCCACCACCTCGCGCAGGTAGCCCTGCACGTCGATGGAGACCAGGCCCTTCGTGGCCAGGTACTTCACCACCTCGGGCGAGAAGTCGTCGGCCAGCAGGCTGCCCAAGTGGAAGATGCGGGCCTCCAAGGGACGCATCTCGTCGACGGTGAACGGGTCGGCCTTGGCCAAGACGCGTTGCGTGCGGTTGTTGGAGTCCTCGCCATACTTGTTCTCGAAGTAGACGGTGTGGCGGCTCGGATAACAAATGGTGTCCACGCCGGCCTGACGCAGTTTCTCCACTTCGCCCATTTGGCCCTTGCCCACCTTCGTCACCAGTTGGTAGCTGACCTTCTGGGGCAGGTGGCTGATGCCGTGAGACATATAATAAGAGGTGCCGCCAGCCATGCTGACAGTGTTTTGGGGGGTGATGATCTTATCGCGCGTGATATGCCCGATGCTACAAATGTCCTTCATGTCAAAAAGTTGTTAAGCGCAAAGGTAATAAATAATTTTGAACAATAATGGCATAAATGGCGGAAAAAGAACGTTTTGACGCAATTTATTGTACATATAGAGCCATTCCTACAGGGTATCGTAGATGCCAGACAACCCTTGCACGGACTTTTGGGGGAGTGAACTCTCATCTGGATCTTGCTCCTTTTTGGTATAAGATCTTTTCTTTAAGCGTAAATTAAGTGTGTAATATTTGCAAGCGCAACTAAAAATAGTTACTTTTGCGGATAGAAAATGAAGATGCATGAATAAACAAGACAAACTTCTCAAGCGGTTTTACAATTTGCCACGAGACTTCACCTTTGACGAGATGGAGAACCTGTTCACGCACTTCGGTTTCCATTTGGAGAACAAGGGCTCAACGTCAGGCTCGCGTGTCATTTTCGTGAATGATACTAATGGTGATCATTATATTATGCACAAGCCACATCCGGCCAATGTCATCAAAGGTTATGTCATGCGGCAGGTGTACACATATTTGAAAGCTAACGGATATATAAAAAAGGAGGATAAATAATATGGGAACAATGAATTATAAAGGCTACAAGGGTAGCGTTGATTATAGTGAGGAAGACAATTGTCTTTTTGGTAAAGTTCTTGGAATGAGCAAAGACTGTATCTCCTATGAAGGCAAAGATGTGGACGAGTTGCGCAAGGACTTTGAAGGTGCTGTTGACGACTATCTTGCTATGTGTAAAGCTAGAGGCGAAGTGCCATGCAAGCCATACAGCGGCAATCTCAATGTCCGTCTCACACCAGAAATTCACAGTCGTATCGCCATGCTTGCCCAACAGACTGGCACGACTATCAATGGTTATATACGCCAGACACTTGCCAAGGCTGTTGGAGTAACGTTGTAATCGCAAGAATCTTTCAACCTGCCCAGAGCGCGAACTATTATTCTAAATCCGCACTCTATTATATTCTATCAAAATTAATCACTCAGAGCGCGAAAACAAAAAAAGACGACTAAGCGTTGCTTGCGCAACATCTTAGTCGTCTTTGCTGTACCCAGACTCGGGCTCGAACCGAGATGGATTACTCCACTGGTGTTTGAGACCAGCGCGTCTACCTATTCCGCCATCTGGGCTTCTCGTGGAAAAGCGATGCAAAGGTACAAGATATTTTCGACATGAGCAAAACTTCTTGCCGTTTTTTTCTCGAAACCTGTCGAAAACTTTAAAATCCGCTGTTTTCCAATGCAATTTAGAATGGGCGGACTCAACTAGATTGCGCATGGTTGCGCAGATGCAGACAAATATAAAAAATGCAATGGATTGCAACATCTGCCTTTACGGGCAAGGCGTTGCAATCCATTGCATTTCTTTGTTTTAAGCGTATCTGTGTTTGATGCGTATCTGTGTTTGATGCGGGTCACACCTCGCGGATGACGCGGCAGGGATTGCCGACGGCGAGCGAGTGGGCGGGGATGTCGTGGGTGACCACAGAACCCGCGCCGATGACGGTGTCGCTGCCGATGGTGACACCTGGCAACACGGTGACGCCGCCGCCAAACCACACGTTGTCGCCCACGTGGATGGGCTTCTGCCGTTCGAGGCCTTGGTTGCGGTGCTCGCTATCGAGCGGATGGATGGGGGTGTAGAAGCTACAGTTCGGTCCGATGAAGACGTGGTCGCCGAAGGTCACCTTGCCCTCGTCGAGGATGGTGAGGTTGTAGTTGGCAAAGAAGTGGGAGCCTACCTCGATGTTGTATCCGTAGTCGCAGTTGAAGGGCGTGTTGACGTGCAGGCCCTCGCCCGCCTTGCCCAGCAGTTGGGCGATGCGGCGGTTGCGCTCATCGGCCTGTGCGGGCGCCATCTGGTTGATCTCGAAGCAGGCCTGTTGGCAACGGCGGAGGTCGACGATCAGTTCGTCGTCGAGCGCGTCGCACCACTCACCAGCCATCATCAGCTCGCGCGCTGAAAGGTTGTTGTTGTCCATTTGTAATGTTTTTGATGTGTGCTTAGTATTGTGGATGGTCGGTGTTGATGTCGCGTGTGGCCATGCACTCCATCTCGATGAGCCAGCCGGGGCGACACACGGCAGCCTGCACCAGTAGGTGGGGTGTGGCCGGTTGGCCCTCGTGGCCACCGAACTTCTCATCGAAGAGACGGCGCACCACCTCATAGTCGGCCGGGTCGCGCAGATAGCATACGATGGCGTTGACATCGCCGAAGGAGCAGTCGGCCTCGGCGAGTAGCGCCTCGACATTCTCCCACATGCGCTCACACTGGCGGCGGATGTTGCCCCGGTGCAGGATCTCGCCCTTGTTGTCGATGCTTGCCGTGCCCGAGATGAAGACCTGTCGGCGGTCGCCATAGTCGACATAGGCACCGCGCTCGAAGCTCACGCCATAGTCGCTCGTGCGGTTGAGGTGGTCGGCGGCATAGAGATAGCCCACCTGGCCGGGCTGCAGGGGTGTCACGGCATAGGCATCCATCTGCGACAGCACGCGCGGGTTGGCCTGTCGGCCTCCGATGCCCGTGGAGGCGATGAAGTGGGTCTTGTCGGTCAGGTTCTGGGTGACGAAGACATCGTTGCGCGCCTTGACCACGCCCGCATAGTGATTGTCGATGTCGTTGACAAAGAACCACGTGCGCACACAGTTGGCCGCAAGGGTGCATCCCTCCTCGATGAGGCGCATCACATACTCGTTGAGCAACAACTTGGTCTGGCGCTCCGAGTCCTTGGCGAGGTTGGAGTTGCTGGCCGTCCACAGGTCGCGGTAGGCTCCGTGGCTCACCTCATAGAGGCCGCTTGTCAGGGCCCGTGTCGCCACGCCGGTCATGAGGATGGCCCAGAGAGCCACCTTCGACCCGTTGGCGGGTGCCTGCTGGACGATGGAGACGGCATACTCAGGACTCTCCAGTTCGTAGCCCATGAGTTCGTCGGCCTGGTTGGCGGCGTCGCTCAGGAAGTAACGCTTGAAGACAGGCTTCGCCGCGAGTTCCTTGCGCAGGCTTCCGAAACAGTCCATGATTAGACGGAGCTGCTCGCCATAGCTGAGCAGGCGACCCTCATCCGAGATGCTGATCATGACGTGGTGCTCGCACACCGCGGTTCCATTGTTGAAGGTGTGGAGCTGCACCTGGGTCATTTTCGAGGAAATATGTTGTTCCATGATGGTTTGAATTTTGCCGAATGATGATGATCTTTGGTTGTGGTCAGGCGTAGGAGTGCATGCCGCTAAGCAGGTAGTTGACGCCGAAATAGGTCATGACGAGCGACAGGAACGCCAGGGCCATGAACCAGTGGTAGGGCCTCGGGCGGCGCAGGACTGGCAGACTGCTGTCGTGGACGGCGATGGCGTAGATCATAAAGGTGATGAGCGCCCACGTCTCCTTGGAGTCCCAACTCCAGTAGCTGCCCCAGCTGACGTTGGCCCAGATGGCGCCGATGAAGATGCCGATGCCCATGGCGGCCAGTGCCGGATAGAGGAACAGGCGGCTCAAGGCCTGCAACTCAGCGTCGTGACGAGGCATGGCGAGGCCCATGACAGCGCAGATGAACGTGAGCGACAGCAGTGCATAGCTCATCATGATGATGCTGACATGGATGGAGAGCAGGGGCGAGTTGAGCACGGGCATCATCTGTCCGATGGCAGGATCCATGGCGTTGATGTGGCTCACGAGCAGGAAGAAGCCCGAGAGCAGGAAGCCGAACACCATGACGATGCGGAAACGGCGTTGCAGGAGGAGGGCGATGAGCTCCACAAACCATGCCAAGAGCAACATCGTCTCGTAGCCGTTGCTCAGCGGCAGGTTGCCGCTGGCCACCCAGCGCAAGGCCATCGACACCGTGAGGGACACGAACGACAGGCCGAGGGCCACGCCGAAAACGAGGTCGGCCACACGCTGCCGGCGCGGCGTGATCCACCGGGCCTGCGTCATGCGGCCGATGATATAGAACAGGGCGATGAAGCCCAGTGTGAGGTTGACCATGAAGAGCACTGTGGCGAAGGGCACGGCGTTGCCCAGGCGCTCCGCCTCGTACTGGGCGGTGGTGGGCAGGCTGCGTCCGCCAAACACCTGCTGGTAGTGTTGCATCTTGTCGAGAAACTCATCGACACGCGCCCAGCGCCCAGCGGCCACGTCTTCGGCCATGAGGGGGAAGACCTGGTGGATGTAGAGCGCCTGTTGCCCACTGATGTAGCGGGGCAGGCTGTCGGTGGGCGCATACCAGGTGGTCACGCCATGCTGAGTGGTGTAGGGCAGGAGGTGGAGCGACGATCCGCTGCGCAGTTCCATGAGGAGCATCAGGCGGTTGTCCACGTCGGCAGCCTGCTTGTGGAGCTTGTCGGTGTTGCCCTGATAGTATTCTTGCACGAGATGGCCCAGCGTGTATTGGCCCATCTGGAAGAAGGTCGTCATCGCACAATGGCTGTCGGCGAGACCCAACTGGTCGCGCAGTTCACTGCCCTTGACACGGATGAACGGTTCGTTGGCCCACTGGTCGCCATAGAAGATCCAACCGGCGAGCACCTGTTCGGCCGTGAGGCCCTTGTAGGAGCGGGCGCCATAGATCTTCTTGCAGAAGTCGAGCGCATAGGTCTCCACCGGACAGATGCGGTTGTTGTAGAGCATGCAGAGGCGCCCCAGGCGGTCGGCTGTCTCGCGTGGCACCGTGGGCTGGGCTTGGGAGGCCTGCGCAGTGGAGAAAAGCAACACGAGCAGGAGCGCCCCCTTGCGCAGGAGCGGACTGCGCAACACCTGGCGGTATTGGCCCTTGGGGTCGAAAAGCATGAAGAGCAAGGAAACGAAAAGGAGGGCATAACCCGTGTAGGTGACGGGGATGCCCCAGGGATCGCTGTTGACGGCGAGCACCGTTCCGTGGCCGTCGGGGTCATAGCTCGACTGGTAAAAACGATAGGAACGGTAAGAGAAGATGTTGTTCATCGACACGCGCCCCTCCTGTTGCTTGCCGCCATCAGTCACGGTGAACAGCGAGACGTAGTCGGCCACGGCAGCGGTGCCGTCGTGGTAGGTGGTCTCAAACTTGTGGAGGCGCAGGCTGAAGGGCAGCATCGCCGTGCGCATGCCGTGCTGGCCGTCGCCCATGACATAGGCGTTGGATGTCTCGCCCTCGCGCAGGTGCATCATGCCCTTGGTCGAGGTGAGATGGGTGAGCAGGGCGCCCAGCAGGATGATGACCAGCGAGCCATGGAGGGCCCAAGCGCCGAAGTGGCGCACACGGCGCCGGATGAGATAGGCCAAGCCCAGTGCCGTGAGCACCGCCCAAAGTGCCGTGAACCACCATGAGCCATAGATGGCGGCATGGGCGTAGTCGGTGCCCTTGCTGTTCTCGATCATTGTGGCGGCGGCCATCACCACCAGGAGCGCCACGTAGACGACGGCTGTTATCTTCTTGAACATGATTCTCTTTGCGAAAAGTGTTTATTCCTTTTGCAAAGTTACTGAAAATGGTCGATTAATCCTCATCATCGTGGTGCCAAAAGGGACAAATCATCATTTTTGGGTATGGATGTGCGAGGCGATGATCTTGGCCAGGCGAGCCGCACCCTTGTCGGTGGGATGGATGCCGTCGCGCTGCATCATGCCCTCAGACTCGTCGAACTCCGTGTGGAGGTCGATGTAGTGGAGCTTGTTTTTCTTGGCCACACGCTGGATGACGGGCATCTCACCATGCACGATCACACTGTCGGAGATGCCCCAGATGTCGCGTGCCCGGATGGGACTGCACAAGAAGATCTGAGGCCGCGAGGGCAGGCGGCGCAGAGAGTCGACCATCTGCTGGAGGTCGTGGCCGAAGTCGACGCCGTGCTTCCAGTTGTAGTCCTTGGCATCGTTGGTGCCGAGTTTCACCACGACGATGTTTGGTTGGAAGGCCAGCGCGTCGCGCCACGCCATCTCGTTCATATAGGGGAGGTCGCCCTTGTTGAGCAGCGTGCGCGACGACACGCCGAAGTTCTTCACGTTGTAGCCCTTGCCCAGGATGCGTTGCAAGACGGCGGGATAGCCGAACGTGTCGCTCATGTCGATGCCCATGCCATCGGTGATGGAGTTGCCGATGCACGCCACCCGGACGGCTTGCTCACTGGGGGCGGGCAGGGCGCGAAGCCATGCGTCGAGCTCATCCATCATCTGGTTGTGGAAGGGGAACGAAGTGTTGAAACCGAAGCCATGGCCTCCCGAAGGATAAGCATAGAGCGCACAGTTGTTGCCGGCACGGCGCATGGCGGCATAGTAGGCCACGCCATTGGTGACGGGTGGCACAGCACGGTCGTCGTTGGCCAGGATGATGATGGCGGGTGGCGTGAGGTGGCGACGCACCTGCTGGTCGTTGCTCCACTGGCGGACGAGCGCGGCGTCTTTCATGCCCTCCGTTCCGAGGAAGTTGACACACGAGCCCTTGTGGGTGACACGCTCGTCCATCGAGACCACGGGATAGAACAGGATGGAGAAGTTGGGACGGGCGGCCCACTCCGCATGGGTGCTCACGGCCGAGGCGAGGTGCCCGCCAGCCGAGAAGCCCATGATGCCCACGTCGTAGGGGTTGACGTGCCACGCCTTGGCTGAATCGCGCACGGTGGTCATGGCGTGATAGGCGTCGCCGAGGGGGATGGTGCGGTCGCCCTTGGGCATGCGGTATTCGAGTACGAAGAAGGCGATGCCGCGACTGTTCATCCACTCGGCCCACTGGTGGCCCTCATGGTCGACGGCCAGGTGGGAGTAGCCTCCGCCAGGCAGGTCGACGATGGCGCGACCTGTGGGTTGCGTGGGCAGGTAAGCCGTCAGGCGTGCGCCCTCGGGTGAGGTGAGCACAAAACGGCGTGCGGTGGACGATGGTTGTTGGGCCTGGGCCGTGCACGACAGGCACAGGGCCAGTATGAACAAAGACAAGATGTGTTTCATGTTATGCTGTTGATGGATGGTTATCGTACTTCGGGCATCACGGCGTCGCGCCACTCCTCCTCTGTCGCGCCCTCCAGTTTTTGCGGTTCCTTGAGGCTGGTGCGCTTTGTCTTCTCCTGCGGGATGGACGGACCTTGATAGGTCAGCGTGCTGAGTTGGTTGCCGATGAGCAAGCGCAACCAGTTGCCCGCCTCCGTGGAGATGCGGTGCTCTTCCCACACGGTATAGAGCGGTTGGCCCTGGTGGGCGGCGTTCTTGCTGTCGTAGCCCTCACCGTTGGCCAGCACCAGGTTGTCGGAGGTGGCGATGGTGTAGAACGTCTTCGACAGGCTGGGCGCGTGCAGGATGAGTTTGCGGACGGGTATGCCGGTCAGGTGGGCATGCGGATCGGTGCGTCGCTCCCTGATCTCCTTGTTCACCCGACCATAGCGGGCGATGTCGCGCGGCACCCAGAAGATGTGTTCCACCTTGGTCCGGTTGTGCTCCCAGGCGGCCGTGGCCAACAGGATGTAGTTGCCTTCGCCCGCATCCATCACCTCGATGGTCTCGGCCTTCTTCATGTTGAGATACTCCTTTTGGCCGGCGTTCATGCCCAGGGTGGTGTCGGCAGGCTGCGCCTCACTCGTGTCCGCGGGACATAGTGCCATCCGATGGGGCATTGTCGCCGAGGCTGCCAAGCCAAGAGGCAGACAGGCCCATAGCAGGAGGAGCGTTCGCCAACAGGATAGGAGGAAAGGAAGGATGTTAGTGTTCATCTCATGGTGTGTTATGATCAGCAAAGGTACTCGTTTTTCTTCACTAAACGGCCTGTTGGGGGCCACAATTTTATTTGATTTTCTCCAGGAAGCTCACTTCCACGATGCGCAACTCCGTCTTGCCTTTGGCCGCTGAGAAACGGTCGAGCGCATTGGCGTTGCCTCCCGCCAGTTCCTTCACGTCGCCCAGCTTGTTGCTGTCTTGGCTGGGCGCCAGCATCTTGATGGTCAGGCGGTCGCTGCGCACAGGCTTGTCGATGGCGATGTGCACATAGCCGAGCGTGGGGTAGGTGAGTCCCCGCCACACCAGGCGCTGGCCCTCGTAGATGGCGAGAGGATACACCTTGTTGCGCCAGCCCGACAACTTGATGGCGATCTCGTCCACCCGCGCCGGGCGCTCCAGGGTGAATGTGGCCCATGCGCCAGCCTTCGTGCCGTCGCTCTTCCATTCCGATTGCTCGTTGTCGTCGCAGGCCTTGGCGGCGTCGGTGGGATTAGAGCCCGTGTGGATGTCCACTACGCGCAACTCATGGTTGACCTGTTGGAACGATGGTGTCGCAGGCGTCTCGCCGCGGCTGAGGTTGCAGGGCAAGGTCATCTGCGGCAGCTCGTGGCTCATGCCGTCGTGCGTGTCGACAGCCTCGGTGTGCATCTCCAGGGTGACGGGGCGCAAGCCATCAGCGGCCGCCGTGAGCGTGATGGTGCCAGCGTTGACCGTCGACCGCACCAGGACGCGGTTGACACCACACTCCACAGGCAAGTCGAGCGAGCGGATGTAGTTGTCAAATGAGGTGTTGGTCTCAGGTCCGTCGAGCATGCCCTGCTGTCCATTGGCGTTGTTCTTTGTGGCCACAGGATGCTGGTCGCCTTGCGGCCGGGCCAGTCCGCCGAGCCACTCACCCTCACCACTGAGGTTGAAGTGCACCATGCGGTTGTCGAGCGGGCAGCGTCGCCCCTGCTTGTCGACCACCTCAAACTGCACCAGTGCCATGTCGGCGCCGTCGGCCTTGAAGCCCTCGGGATTGGTGATGACCGAGACCTTCAGTTGCTGAGGCTCGCCAGCCGTCTCCACCTCGTGGCGGCTCACCACCTGTCCGTCGCGATAGCTGACGGCTTCCAGTCGGCCAGGCGCGAAGGCGATGTTGCTGAAGGTGAAGAGATACTGGTGGCTGCGCTGTCCCCAACCCAGCGACTGGCCGTTGAGCAGCAGTTCCACCTTGTCGCCCGTCGACACCACGTATTTGGTGAGCCGCTGTCCGTCGGCATAGTTCCAGTGGCCGATGATGTGTGTGGCGTCGCGCTCAGGTGTCACCCAGCCGTCCCACATCACCTGGTGGGCGAAGAACGCCTCCTTGGGGATGCGCATGGCGTCGGTGACGCCACTCGACCGATAGTTGGCCTCGCCACGGTAGTGGGTGTTGGTGTCAGAGAAGACGATCTTGGCGCCACCGTCGTTGACGCGCCGCCCCGTGCCAGGGCGCTCAAGGTAATAGTCGTGCCACGCTGTGACCATGCCGACGGCAAACTGGTCCATGTTGTGGTTGTAGTCGGTGGCCTTTGCCCCGCGGTAGAGCGGTCCGTCGCCCTCCTGGTGGTAGGGATAGCTCCAATTGTCCCAATACTTGCGCAGTCCCTCGTCGCGGTGGTACTCCATCATCCACATGGGCTTCGCAGCACTCTTGTTCACATAGAGCATCTCGCCCCCATACTCGGCGGCGTCGCTGTGGAGCATCTCGCGACTGCCGATGGCGCGCCCTCCGTGAGGATCATAGGTGTCGCGGATGGCCCGCATCTCCCTCATGTGTTCCTCAGAGATGCCCTTGTTGCCACACTCGTAGAAGACGATGCTGGGGTTGTTGCGGTTGTAGATGATGGCGTCGCGCATCAGCAGCGTGCGTTGCCGCCAGCGGTCGCCCTCCACGTCGCGCTCCGCGTCGCCCGCGGGCATGGCCTCGATGAGTCCCACGCGGTCGCAACTCTCCACATCCTGTTTCCAGGGCGCGACGTGCATCCACCTGACGAGGTTGCCACCCGACGCCACCTGCAGGCGGTTGCTGTAGTCGGAGAGCCAGGCAGGCACGCTCATGCCCACGCCCGGCCACTCGTTGCTGGTGCGCTGCGCATAGCCATGCATCATGAGGGCACGGTCGTTGAGCCAGGTCATGCCATCGCGGAAGGCCGTCTTGCGGAAGCCTGTGCGCAGGGCGTTGTCGTCGATGACCGTGCCGTCGTCGGCCAAGAGTTGGGTGTGGACGGTGTAGAGGTAGCCATAGCCCCAGCTCCAGAAGTGTGCGCCGGCCAGTAGTCCCTCGGCTGTGGCAGTCGTGGTCTCGCCTGGCTGGAGGGTGTGGCGCTCGCCGTCGAAGCGTGTCACCTCATGGCCGTTGAGGTCAGAGATGATGCAGCGATAGCCAAACGAGCGCGGCTCGGTGCCGTCGTTGCGCACCTCACTCTCCGCATGCACGGTGACCTTGTGGCCCGGGATGTCATAGTCCTTGCCGTAGACGTAGACGCCAGTGGTGCCGAGGTTGGAATAGAGGGGCAAGGTCTGGTAGAGCTTGCTGGTCTGGTGGAGCCACACATTCTTGGGGATGCCGCCATAGTTGGCGTTGAAGTTTTTGTCGTTCCATTGGTAGCGGCTGTTGGTGGCGCGCTCGCGGTAGGTCCACGAGCTGTTGACCCACACCGCCACCACGTTCTCACCCTCATGCACAAAGGGCGTCAGGTCCCATCCCGAGGCCATGACGCCATTCTCGGTGAGGCCCAAGCTGTGGCCATTGATGAACACCTCGGCGCCAAAGCGGACACCCTCCAGTTCGAGGAAGAACTTGCTGTCGGCCACGTCGTGCAGGGTGAAATGCTTGCGATACCACATGATGGTGTCGCTCAACTCATGTATCGGCACGCGAAAAGCCTCCGCCTCGTTCCAGGCGTGGGGCAGGGTGACGTGTTGCCAGGCATGGTCGTCGTAGTCCACCGCCTCGGCCCCCCGACTGTCGCCCAGGGAGAGCAGCCAACCGTTGTTGAAGTTGAATGTCTGTCGGTTGGTACCCCATGTGTTCAAAGACGACAAGGAGAGCAGCCACGCGACCAATAAGAAAAGGAGAGATTGCTTGTTGTGCATGAGAATGATAAAAAAGTGATAAACCGCTGGCGCTTGTCCGCGCACAGCGGTTTATCCTGTTGATAGTGGTTTGAAGGTAGTCGTGGCGCGCCGGGGAGGGTTGGTGCCTCGGCTTGCGCCACGATGTTCAGCGTGTCATGGCATGACGAGATGTTAGCGCTTGTTCACCTTGTAGGTGCGGCCGTTCTCCTTCACCACATACACGCCAGCAGGCAACTTGTCGAGGTCGTCGTTCATGCGCTTGCCGTCGATGGTGAAGATGAGTCGGCGCGAGGTGCCGTCGGCGTTGATGCCATAGATGCCGGTGTTGACGGCGATCTTCAGCACGCCATTGGTCTCACACAGGCTGGAGGCGTCCCACACCAGTCCTGCGGGCAGGGCGGGCAGGCTCACCTTGGGCTTGCCGGCAAACTTGGCGGCAGTCCAGAGCACGATGCTGTCGCCCACGGTCGGCGTGTAGCGGTCGCCCAGGTTGACGATGACCGAGTCGTTGAGGGTCAGCGTGCCTCCCACCTCGAGATACGAGCGGCTGGTGCCTTGGTTGCGGTTGTTGCTGATGGTCAGTTCCAGACGGCCCTTCATCAGCGTCACGTTGCCCGCCGTGCGGATGCAGCCATAGTGGTTGCCGAAGTAAACGCCAGGAGCCAGCGTGCCGCCGTTGACGGTGATGCTCTGCAACTTGCCACGTCCGCACACCAGTCCAGAGTCGGTGACAGCCACGTTGGCCGTGCCAGTGAGCAGACTCTTGAAGTTGCTGTCGTCGAGACGCAGTTCGCCGCCGGCGATGGTCACGGCGCCGATGTTGGCCTGCGCGTTGGTCGCTGCGAGGTTCCAGACGCCCGATCCCACTTTGCGCACCTTGGCGCCAGTGATCTGCAGGGTTGTCGCCTTCAGCATGTCCTCGTTGAGGGCGCCGATGGTCAGCTGTCCTGTTCCGTTGATGGCGCCCTCGCCCTTGACGTGGCCGATGGCCATGGAGCGACTGCCCATCTGTACGGTGGTGCCGCTGCTCACCTGCAGGGTGGCCTTGGGCAGACCATAGTTGTTGGTCCAGTCGAAGACGGGGTCATAGGTGCTGCGCTTCTCCTGTCCGGCAACCACCGTGCCCTCAAAGGCGCTCCAGTCGCCGCTGAGCGTGTTGCGGTTGCCCGCCGCATAGACATAGAATGAGCCCTTGCCCAGCAGTTTGCCCTTGTAGTCGCAGCGCGGATCCATCCAGAAGTTGCCCGACACCTTCTCGGGCACCACGAATGTGATGCTGTTGTTGCTGTAAGAGCCCATGGTGTTGCTGTCGTAGACCTTCGTGCCCGTGCCCACAAAGCGCAGGGTGTCGGCGTTGGTGCCGTCGAAGAGGTTGACCGTGCCGCGCTCCACGTTGATGCAGCTCAGCGTGCTGGCCGCCTCGAGCGAGAGCGTTCCGGTGCCACGCTTGGTGAGGGCGTGGCGTCCGTTGGTGGAGGTGAAGCCTGTCTTCATGGTGAACCAGGCGTTGTTGGCCACATTGACAGCAGCGTCGCTGCCCACGAGACGGATGGGGTGCTTGTTGATGGCGCCTGCCGTGACGCCCAGTTCGGCGTTGCCCGACAGTTCGATGCGGTTGTTGACACCACCCAGTGAGCCATACTCCTGTCCGTCGCTGTTGGCCAGGGTGGTCACGTTGAGCTTGCCGCCCATGACGCGTGTGGTACCCACGAAGCGGTTCACGTTGTTGATGTTGACCGTGCCCTCGCCCGTCTTGGTGAGGTCGGCGGTGCCGATGATGCTGTCGCCCGAGAGCGTGTAGTTGATCGAGTCGTTGTCGAACGTCAGGCCCGCCACCTTCACGGGCTGTTTGATGGTGATGTCGCCACGCTTGGCGTTGTCATTGAAGGTCACCTGGTCGCCGCTGACAAACTTGTCCTTCAATCCGCCCACGGTGAAGTTCTCGGTGGTCAGCAGGTCCCAGTTGCCATCCTCTTCGCCCTGCCATTCCACGGCCGCAGCGTCGCGCTGGTCGGCGATGGTGATCATGATCTTGCCGTCGGCCACGCTGAGCGATGCCTTCTGGTTGTTGATGCCGTCGATGGTGATGTCGTTGATGTCACCCTGGATGTCGGCCACGTTGGCCAAGACATAGGTGCCAGCCGACAGGCGGTCCTTGCCGTTGAGGTAGGTGGGATGGATCTCGAAGACCGGAGCGCTGTATTGCGGACCTTGGCTCCAGTTCTTCTTCTCGATGACGAGTGTCTTGGCAGTGAGCAGGTCGGCTGTCTTGGTGTTGTCGTCGATGTCGAACACCACACGCGAGCCGAAGCCAAGCTTCAGCGAGTCGATGGTGACGGTGCCGATGTGGTCGGCGGCGCCGGGACGCAGGATGGCCCCGTAGTCCATGCTGACGCCCGCCTGGAAGGTGCCCCCGTCGGAGTTGAGTTCAGCGAAGCGGTTGAGCCACACGTGTGAGTGTTGCATCGTGCCGTCGAAGCGCAGCGTGCCAAACCACACGTCGGTGGGACCCGAGTAGGTCTGCGTGACGGCTGGCATGACGAGCGTTCCCTCGCCCTGCTTGGTGACACGTGTGCTGCCCGTGAAGGCGGCGCCCGTCAGCGTGTGCGTATAATAAGAGGTGGTGATGTTCTTGTTGTTGTCGTGTCCCTGTGTCCATGAGGGAGCCACGTCGAAGAACACCTCAGGCTGTGCGCCCTCGGCCACCGAGGCCGTCATGTCGGCCGTCTCGGCCATGATGACCTGCTTGCCGTTGAGGTCGGTCGAGATGGCGCCACCGTTCTTGATCTCCGTCTTGCCATTGGTGGTCTCGGGAGGCGGTGCGATGGTGATGCCCTCGAGCTCACCCACGAAGTAAGACACGTGAGGCGGCTGGTTGTAGCCGTTCATCTGTGTCTGCATGGCGTTGCGGTACTGCTTGTCGGAGAGCAGCGTGGCCATGCGATACTTGGTGGGGATGTTGGTGGTGTAGATGCGCATGTCGCCATTCTCCGTGCGCGCCACGATCTCCTCGCGCCAGTCGCCGAAGATGTCGGCCTGCAGGCAGGGCGTGGCCTTGGTGCTGTTGTTGGTCAGCGCGCCCGGCAGGTTGATGGTGCTCTGGTCCTCATACTTGTGGATGCTGGCAGCGTTGTTGTCCTCGTCGAGGAGGTCGCCGTCCCAGTAGATGCGGAACACGTTGCCATACCAGTAGCCGCTGGGCAGTCCCTCGGCGTGCTTGGCCGTGACGGCGCTGATGGCCTGGTCGTGGGCCGATGAGCCGATGGCGCCCGGCACACGGTTGGTGAAGTTGGCAAACATGCATCGGCCGTCGTCGCCACCACCTGCCATGCGGTAAAGAATCTTCGACGTGGTGGCGTCGCGATAGTTGTTGGCCGGCTGTGTCTCGTTGCAGGCATACACCTGCAAGCCCTTGCGGTAGGGGTCAAACTGGCCCACATGGTGTGCGTCGCCATGGCCGAGGCCACTGGTGGAGAGACCGTGGCCGTTGTCGTCGATGACCATCGAGCCAAAGACGATCTCGTCGCGTCCGTCGAGGTCCACGTCGGCGATGCTGTAGTTGTGGTAGCCCTGGCCATACCAGGCCGAGCCCGGGTTGTTGTTGTTCCAGCGCCAGCGCACGGAGAGCTGGTGGGTCTGCGGGTCCACGTCGAGGGCGATCATCTTGTGGCGGGTGTAGATGCCACGCGCCAGGAAGATGCTGGGCTTGCGCCCGTCGAGGTAGGGAGCTCCGAAGAAGAACTTCATCGAGCGGTGGCCGTAGCCGTCACCCCAGGCGGCGTTGAGGTCGCTCTCGCCAGCCTCGAAGCGCTTCAGCGGGAAGTCCTCGACCACGTAGGGCTTGCCCGTCTGGCCGTTCATGTAGACCAGGTACTCGTTGCCCTTGCTCAGGAACTCGTAGACGCCGCCACGATAGTCTTTCGAGGCTTCGCCCACAGTGTAGGTGGTGCCGTCGGTCAGGTGGATGACGCTGTTGTCTTGCAGGCGTGCCACACACTCGGCCTTGCCGTCGCCATCCCAGTCATACGCCATGATGTTGATCTCGTTCTGCTGGAAGTCCCACATGTTGGGTCCGCAGTCGATCCACCAGAGCAGGGTGCCGTCGAGCTTCTGCACCTCGATGCGTGCGAAGTCTTTCTGTGAGGTGTTGTTGGGGTCTTGGTCGGTCTTGATCTGTTTGGTGATGAGCTCCATCTCGCCGTCGCCGTCCACGTCGCCGATGGTGGCGTCGTTGGGCTCATACTGGTTGGAGATGTCGGTCTTGCCGTCGTTGGAGATGCGCTTGGGCTTCTTCACCTCCAGCCAGTTGTTGCTGAGGTTGATGCCCACCTTGCTGGCTGCGCCCTCCTGTCCGGCGTGCACCGCACGGACGGTGTATTGGCTCTCGAGCGTGCCGTTGGGATCGGTGTAGTTGGAGACGGTGAGTGGCTTGTCGTTTACCTTCACGCCGTCGCGGTAGAGGTCGTAGGTGGTGCCGTAGTACTCGTCGGCGTTGATGCGCCATGAGCAATACATGCCACCGGCCTGTTTCACGGCGATGAGACCGCGGTCGAGGTTGTCAAACTGTCGCTGGGCGAAGCCCGTGAGCGAGCCCAGCGCAGCCAGGACCGCTGCTGTGATGATTCGTTTGTTCATGTTCTATTGGTAGATTGTTGTTGTTTGTTTTACAAAGTTAGTGCTTTTCCGACAAACAGCCAAGGTTTTGGCCGTTCATCTTGCAACAGGATCAGTTGCCGTCGGGCTTTGCGGTCTCGTAGATGGGAGCCGGATACCAGACGAAGGCCTTCGGGTCGTCGGGCCGTGCGGGGTCGTAGTCTTTCCAGTCGGCGCGCAGGTGACTGGCGATGGGCAGGCCCTGCTGCTTGATGCCCATCACCACCATCTTGGCCACCTCATAGGCACCGTAGGGGTTGAAGTGGGTGTTGTCGGCCAAGGCCTGTGTCTGTCCCGGGAAGGTGTTGGCCGGATAGTGTACCAAGGCCTGTGTGCTGCCGTCGTAGCCGAGCGTCTCGAAGAAGGTGCGCGTCATGTCGTGCAACTCGATGACGGGCACGCCCTCGCGGCGGGCCACAGCGCGCATGGCGTCGGGATAGTCGCCGTGGGTCTCGAGGATGTGCTGGTGAGCCTTGTCGAAGGCGCGCCGTTGTGTGGGCGTGCAGAAGACGATGGTGCCGCCCTGCTGGTGCACGCGGTCGATGAAGATCTTGAGGTTCTGGCTGAAGTTGTACCAGGCGCCGGCGCCCGGCATGCGCTCCTTCTGGTCGTTGTGGCCAAACTCACAGAACACGTAGTCGCCCCGGCGGAGGTGGGCCAGGATGTAGTCGAGGCGGCCCTGCGCCAGGAACGAGCCCGCGGTGAGTCCGCTCTCGGCGAGGTTGCAGACGGCCACGCCCTCATCCCACCAGCGTGGGAACATCTGTCCCCATGAGGCCCAGGGCTCGCGGCTCTGGTCCACCACGGTGGAGTTGCCACAGAGGAAGATCGTGGTGGCGGTGGTGTCGGGGTCGATGACGATGCGGCTCACGGCGGGCTCCGTGCCGTTGAACTCGAGGGTGAGGCGGTCGTCCCAGTGGAGGTAGTCGCGCTCGCGGTCCTTGATGCGCACGTTGTGGCGGTCGTCGATGCGCGTGCTGCGCTTGTTGACCACGAAGGTCACCGTGCGCTGTTCGCGCCGGCGTGTGGCTGTGGGCTCCACCATGAGGCGCCTGCACTCAGCGCGCATGGTGGTCAGGGCGGCGTGACTGCTACTGCCGAGGGTGACGCTGACGCGGTAGTTGCCGTCGGGCACCTTCACGCTGAAGAAGAACGGGGCCTTGCTGCCCTTCGTGGGCGAGGCCACCACATCGTAGCCGTAGCCCGTGGCGTCGGAGTAGCGGGGCTGCTGGCGTGTCATGTCGAAATCGAAATGCTGGCCCCAGGCCCCGACTGAGGCCAACAGGCAGAGGGCATATAATAATAGGTGTTTCATGGTCTTGTGGTCTTGGTATTGGTCTTGTGGTCTGGCAGTTTGGCGCCATTGACGCGCACGTCGCTCACCTGTGCGCCCGTGATGACGGTGGGGTCGAACGAACCCTGGCGGTTGGTCACGTCGATATGGGAGAAGGAGAAGTCGCGGAGCGCATACTTGTCTGACAGGCCCACGTCGAAGAAGTTGTCGCAATCCATGCGGATGTTCTCGATGCGGATGTCGTTGCAGGTGGAGCGGGGCATGTCGGGGCGGTCGCCGGGCTTGAAGAATTGGGTCCAGGGACGCACCACGAGAAACGAGCGCGTGTGCCCGGTGATGCCCTCGACGCTGACAAACTCATAGTGCTGGGGCGTGTCGGGGCGCATCTTGAGCCAGAGCACGCGGTTGACGTTGCCGGCATGGCAGTTGCGCAAGACGATGTTGTGGTCCATCAGGCTCTCGGAGCCCAGCGTCAGGCAACCGTGGACCACGCCATAGCGGCACCGCTCGATGAGGATGTTGCGGTTGGGACCGTTGGTGGTGTCGCGGTCGGCCCAGGTGCCCTTGCCGCCCTTGAGCGCCACGGCGTCGTCGTTGACGCTCATGTAGCAACCGCTCACGAGCACGTCGTGGCAGACGTCGAGGTCGATGGCGTCGCTCGATGGGGCCTTGAGGCCCTCGGTGGGCGAGGTGATGTGGGCGCGCAGGTAGCGCACGTGGTCGCAGCGATAGAGGTGGTTGGTCCAGAACGGACTGTTGATGAGGCGCACGTCTTGCACGGTGACGTGGCTCGAGCGCGAGATGTAGACCAGGCGCGGGCGCTGTTCGTCCTTGTTGGTGCACTGGGGGTTCCACTGGCGGCGCAGCCAGAACTGGCGCCAGTAGTGGTGGCCATTGCCGTCGATGGTGCCCGGGCCGCTGATGACGAAGCCGTCGAGACCGTCGGCATTGACGAGTGCGGCATAGTAGGAGCAGGTCTCGCCCTCGATGCGCGTGGTGCGGATGTCGAAGTCCTCGATGCGGTCGGAACCCTTCAGGCGGCCACCCCGCTCGATGAGCAGGTGGGTGCCCTGGCGAAAATAGAGGCTGCCCGAGAGAAACGTGCCCTCGGGGATGACCACCACGCCGCCGCCCTCACGGGCACAGCGGTCGATGACCGCCTGCAAGGCGCGGGTCTGCACGCAGGTGGAATCGGTGGAGACGCCATAGTCGGTGACCACATAGCGGCGCCCCAACTGGGCCATGTCGACCGACGTGGTGTCGGCAAACCAGGGGCTCATCTCGGTGCCGTCGGGCCATAAGGTTTTCTTCTTGGCGGCCATGAGGCAGGTGGCGAAAGCCAACGCAAGACTGAGGGTTAGAAGTCGGCGGAGGTGCATGGTTGTCAGGTGGATTGTAGAGTAGTTCATGGTTTGTTTGTTGCAAAGGTACGGGCTTTTGCCAAAAAGAATGGAGGAGATTTTGATATTATGCCTTTGATTTTTGATAAGATTCAGCCAAATGCTTCTCGGCCAGTTGCCTCACGGTGGCGGAGAGGTGCGCCTTGGCCACCTCGGGGCGCAGGGCCTCGGCCAGGGGCACGTCGGGCGGATTGATGCAGGCCACCTCGGCGAAGCCGGCGCTGCGGAGCCGGTCGGCGTCGGCCACAAGCCCGGCCACAAGCCACACGGGCACGCCGCGCTGCTGGCAGGCCCTGAGCACCACCTCGGGAAACTTGCCCATGAGCGTCTGCGCATCGGCCGCACCCTCGCCGGTGATGACGGCCGCGGCGCCCTGGAGCAACGTGTCGAAATGGGCCAGGCGGAGCAGCAGACTGGCGCCCGACTCGGCCTTGGCGCCCAGACACTGCATGAAGGCGTAGCCCAGACCGCCGGCGGCACCTGCGCCGGGACGCGTCGAACAGTCGTGGCCGAAGTTGCGGGCGGCGATGCGCGCAAACTGGGCGGCGCGGGCGTCGAGCTGGACCACCATGGCGGGTGTGGCGCCCTTCTGCGGGCCGAACACGGCGGCGGCGCCTTGCGGACCGCAGAGCGGATTGGTGACGTCGCAGGCCAGGGTGAACGTGCATTGGCCCAGCGGGCCCTGGAGGGCGTCGTCGAGGGTGCCCTGGGGCGACAACTGGTGGACGAGGGCACGGAGCATGCCCAGTCCGGTGTCGCTCGTGGCCGTGCCGCCCAGGCCCACGACAAAGTGGCGGCAACCCTGGCGCACGGCCTCGGCGATGATCTCGCCCACGCCATAACTGGTGGCGAGCAGCGGGCGGCGCTCCTCGGGCGTGAGACGAGCCAGTCCGCAGGCCTGCGCCACCTCCACCACGGCCGTGCCGTCGGGCAGCAGACCGTAGACGGCGTCGATGGGGCGCATCAGGGCGTCGTGGCTGCGGACAACGATGCGCTGTCCCCCAGCGGCGCCCACAAAGGCGTCGACCATGCCCTCACCGCCGTCGGATGCCTCCACGGCAATGATCTCTGCATCGGGACATACGCTCTTCAGGCCCTGCATGGCGGCCGCCTCGGCCTCGGCGGAGGTGAGGCATCCTTTCAAGGAATCGATGGCTAATAGGATCTTCATGTCTGTGTATATTGGTTGGGTCCGCTCGTCAGCGAGCGGATATCGCAAGGCAAAAGTAAGCATAATATCCGAAACAGCGCGCATCCGACCCCGGGAATGTTGCGGTCGCCACCGCTCCGCCCCATCCCTGTGGTTCACAATGACGATGTGGCATCCATGGATGTGACCATCACTCAACTGAACTTAGAAGGAGCGAAACAACTGGTAAGACCAACCACTGGGGGACCCGCTATCAAGTACAGCTGGCTTCTCTATCAAGTACAGCTGGCTTCTCTATCGAGTACAGCTGGCTTCTCTATCGAGTACAGCCGGCTTCTCTATCAAGTACAGCTGTAATTAACTAAAGGCAACCATTGGTTAAGTAACAACAGCCGCCTTTTTTCACAGGCCTGCGACCAGTCCATCTCTACCTGTTGGCACAACGCTGCCACTTCAGCTCGGCTTAGTAGGAGTCGTTGTGGAGCCTGTGTTTTCGGGCAGTTTGATGTTGCCCTTGTCGTCCATGTGCTTGCGGCGCCCTTGGTTGAAGTCGGTTATCCTTTTTCGATAAACCTCTTCAGTTTATCGGCCAGGTACAGAGGCATGTTGAGCAAGTCGTTATCCTTTCGCATGTTGAGTGTGGACAGGCGAATGGACAATTGCGGGGCATATTGCTTGCGATAGAAGGCCAAGCTCTTGGCTGTCACATTTCTGTCGGCCTTCATCTCTATCGGGATGATCCTTCCTGCGTGTTGTATGACAAACTCCACCTCTGCTGTGTTGCCTGAGGTCCAATAATAATTGTGGTTGCCAAACTGCCGCACTAACGACTGTAAGACGTAGTTTTCGGCCATCACGCCCTTGAATTCCGTGAACAGGTTGTCACCTTGCAGGATGGTGGTGGGTTCCAGTTCAAACTTGCGGCCCAATAATCCCACATCATTGAGGTAAAGCTTAAAAGCGTTGCTCTTCTTGTAAGCAGACAAAGGTAGGCGAGGCGTCTCTATCGCCGAGACCCGATGCACCAGCCCTGCCAAACAGAGCCACTCGATGGCTCCTTCGTATTCGCGCGCTCTGGCCCCTTTTTGCACATCAGTATAACGGAACTTCTTGTCCTCGCGTGCCAACTGGTCTTGCAGGTTTCCCCATACTTGGAAAACCCGTGGAATGTCCTTGTTGTTGATATGCTTGGCGAAATCCAAGGAATAAGATTGTAGAATGGCACTCTGTATGGCTTCCACCTCAGACCAATCTCGCATGTCTACATATACGCTTACCGCCTCAGGCATTCCTCCCAACACAAGATATGCCTTATAAGCGTCTATCAGTTGTTGGTGGATCATCTCAGGCACAGTCATGACGCTGTCTATCATCTGGTAAGAATGATAGAGATTCTCGTCACTGGCCAACAGATACTCTTCAAACGAAACGGGATGGAGGGTCATAAAGTCAACCTTGCCCACTGGGAAAGACGCTCCCGAACGATTGAGAGCCACGCCCAAGAGTGAGCCCGCACACACAACGGCATACTCGGGGGCGTCTTCGCAGAAATACTTCAGACTGTTCAGCGCCTCATTGCACTCTTGTATCTCATCGAAAATGATTAGCGTGGTATCGGGTGAGATGGCCTTGCCAGTCATCATCTCCATCAGCTTGATGAGTTTCAACGGCTCCTTTGTTCGTTTGAAGTCCTCCTTCACGCTGGGCATCGTGTCAAAGTTGATGTAGACAACATCCTCAAAACACTCCTTTCCAAATTTCTTCAGTGCCCACGATTTACCCACCTGGCGTGCACCCTGCAACACCAATGGCTTGCGGCGTGGATGGGTTTTCCATGCTCGCAACTTATCCATGATCTCTCTCTTTATCTCCATATCCAGGTCCTTTCAAATGTTAGTCGTCTCGACGCCAAAGAGCGCCGTTACTATCCTTTTTTGGCAAAATTACACATTTCTGATATGAAAAAGTGGCAATCTTGCACATTTTTGGCATTAATTAACGAAGAGGGCGAGAAAGGAGGGGTGGTGGAAGAATGATGAAAGAAAGGCGAAAGAATGTGTGGCCCATGAAGAAAAAGGGGAGCGGAGGATCTGCGTGTGCGACAAAATGCGTACCTTTGCAGGCGGTTTTCGGGATCATAACAACAATAACGACACGATTATGGTAAAAGGATTGGGCAGCCTGCTGGTGCTGGCTGTGGGAACGTTTCTCTTGGGCATGGCAGAGTTTGTGATGGAGGGCATCTTGCCCGACCTGGCCAGCGACCTCGGCATCAGCATACCCCAGGCTGGCCACGCCATCTCCATCTATGCCCTGGGCGTCTGCGTGGGCGCCACGTTTCTCATTGCTCTGCACAAGCTCCGCCCCAAGCACATCATCCTGGGCCTGTTGACCCTGGTCTTCATCGGCGCCCTGCTCTCAGTGACGGCGCAGAGCTTCTGGTGGCTCATGGCGGCCCGCTTCATCAGTGGTCTGCCCCATGGTGCCTATTATGGCGTGGGCACCATCGTGGCCTATCGCCTGGCCGACGAGAGTCACAAGACGCGTGCCGTGTCGATCATGTGCGCCGGCATGACCTTTGCCAACCTGTTGGGCAACCCCGTGGCCACGCTGCTCTCGGGTGAGCTGTCGTGGCGCTTGGCCTTTGCTGTCATCGCTGTGGGCAGCCTGGTGGCGCTGGCCCTTGTGGCGCGCGTGATCCCCAACCTCGATCCACTGCCCGACACGGGCTACAAGGGACAGTTTCGCTTCTTGCGCCATCTCGACCCGTGGCTCATCATCCTCGCCACGATGTTTGGCAACGGTGGCATCCTGGCTTGGTACAGTTATATCTCGCCCGCACTGGTAGGCGAGGGCGGTCTGTCGGCCCAGTGGTTGCCACTCTATATGGCTTTCGCCGGACTGGGCATGGTCATCGGTAACCTGCTGAGCGGGTGGATGTCGGACAAGTACAAGGCAGGGCTCACTGCGTCGGTGTTGCAGGCTGTGGCTGGTGTGGCGCTGTTGCTCATCTTCTTCAGCGTGGCCCATGGCTATGTGCACCTGGCGCTGATGTTCGTCTGCTGCGGATGTCTCTTTGGCATGGGCACACCCGAGCAACTGCTCATCATCGAACATTCGAAGGGTGGCGAGATGCTGGGCGGCTGTTGCATCCAGATCGCCTTCAACTTTGGCAACGCGGCAGGTGCCTTCCTCGGCGGACTGCCCATCAGCTGGGGCATGGGCTATGCCTGGCCAGCCATGGTCGGCTTCCCCTTCGTGGTCATCGGCTTCATGCTTCTCTTCACGTTTCACAAGAAATATGAGTGATCAGGTCCTGCCCCTGTCATTTTATAAACTTGGGCGACTGACTATGGTATGTGTCAATATTGTTAGAGCTTGATTCGTATATAATGGTATCGATGAAATATAGATATCCGTCGATACCTACTAATACATTATTTGGAGAAGCATCGAAGATGTCATAAACACCATTGGTATAATACTCACCATTCATTTGTGACTTAAATCCCAGCTTTTCCATCTCATTTGAGATCTCGTCTTCTGTAGCTTCGCGACTAGAAATTATATAAGGTTGTCGAAGCACTGCACATACTTTCCCGTTTTTGTTTACAGAGAAGCCGATTAGATCATATGCGCAATATGGAAATATCTCATTGTGAGCTTTTATGCGTGTAAAAAAAGGACTAAGATTATCGTCGGAATAACGAAAATCATTCAACTTGTATACGCAATTTTCCACTGAAGACAGATAAACTTCATTTTCGGACCCTCTGTCTTCATAATGGCCTAATTGATGAATGTTGAGCCAATAACCTTGTTGTTTGGCCCATTTTTCTAATTGCGCGATTTGGACTCCCTTGCAAGCCGTTGTTCCCGCAATCGCTTGAATTGATTTGAGCACTCCTCTCGCGACAAGCTCAGCTTGCTCCATGATTCCACAGACTTCATCTTTATTGAATTTGTCTGCTTGTGGTATTCGTTTAGCTCCATTTTCATTCATTAATCCTTTCTTGTAAATTCATGTCGTGACATATGTCCCTTGCAAATTTAGGCAATTGCTTTGATATGACAAACATTAAAACACAAAATCTTTGTCATAGTCACGAAAGTTTTTTCGTGTTTGATATTATAGAAGGCAAGATCGCATGGTTTGTGGCCTCTTTTTCCACATTTTCCCCGAAAACATGCGTGGTTTCAAGTTTTTTGCGCTATCTTTGCCTTATCGTAACGAGTGACTGGTGGCGGTGAGGCAAGCGCCATGCCGTCGGCTGGCCACCCATCATGAACCCTTAAACACTAACTGAACAATCATGAACGAACAAAAGACAGTGAAGCCATACGTCATCGGTCTCGACCTGGGCGGCACCAATGCCGTGTTTGGCATCGTCGATGCACGTGGTGAGATCAAGGCCACCACGGCCATCAAGACCAAGGCTTACGACAACGTGGAAGACTTTGTGAAGGCGGGCGTCGACGTGCTCCACATCATCATCGAACAGGTGGGCGGACTCGACACCATCAAGGCCATGGGCATCGGCGCGCCCAACGGCAACTACTACACGGGCTGCATCGACTTCGCACCCAACGTGCCCTGGGCCCACAACGGATCGGTGCCTCTGGCCAAGATGTTCTCTGACCAGCTGGGAGGCATACCCGTGGGACTGACCAACGACGCCAATGCGGCAGCCATCGGCGAGATGACCTATGGCGTGGCACGCGGCATGAAGAACTTCATCATGATCACCCTCGGAACGGGCGTCGGCTCGGGCATCGTCGTCGACGGCAAGGTGGTCTATGGCAGCGACGGCATGGCCGGCGAACTGGGACACGTCATCGTGCGCCATGAGAACGGACGCCCCTGCGGCTGTGGCCGCTGCGGTTGCCTCGAGACCTACTGCTCAGCCACCGGTGTGGCGCGCACGGCCCGCGAACTGCTCGACACCACCGACACACCCTCACTGTTGCGCGACATGAACCCCGAAGACATCACCTCGCTCGACGTGTCGATTGCCGCCTCGAAGGGCGATGGGTTGGCCAAGCAGATCTATCAGTTCACAGGCGACATCCTCGGTGAGGCCTGTGCCAACTTTGCCGCCTTCTCATCCCCCGAAGCCTTTGTCTTCTTCGGTGGTTTGACCAAGGCTGGCGATCTCCTGATGAAGCCCCTCATCGAGAGCTACAACAAGAACGTGCTGAAGATTTACCAAGGCAAGGCTAAGTTCTTGCTGAGTGGCCTTGACGGCAGTTCGGCCGCCGTGCTCGGCGCCAGCGCCATCGGTTGGGACCTGTAAGAGAAGGGGGCTGCGACTTCACAGCCTGCTAAGCTCAATGGGCGTGATAGGCTCATTAGGCTCATGATGCCTATTGCGCCTATTATGCCCATTGTACTTATTCTGCCTATTATGCTTATTCTGCCTATTATGCCCATTGGGCCTATTATGCTCCCCCACAAAACGACACGTTGTTTCATCATCGAACACGTATGAGACGTGGAGGAAAACGGCATGAGGCGAAAAGTGCTAACTTTGTTGGCAAACAATAAGAAAACCTCATGACGACTGAAACAATGCGCAAATCAATGAACATGATGAAACGGGCCATCTGCCTGTTGTCGCTTTGGGCGACGGTAGCCTCGGCGAGCTTCGCACAGCAGGCCCCGGCCACCCAACGGTTGTGGTATGACAAGCCTGCCTCCACCTGGTGGGAGGCCCTGCCCATCGGCAACTCGCACCTGGGGGCAATGCTCTTCGGCGGTGTGCAAAGAGATGAGATCCAACTCAACGAGGAGACTTTCTGGGCCGGACGGCCGCATACCAACCACTCCACGTCATCGCTGGAAAAACTGGGAGAGGTGCGCCGCCTCATCTTCGAGGGACGGGAGAGCGAGGCCGAACGGCTGATCAACCAATACTTTGTGAAAGGGCCCCATGGCATGCGCTACCTGACACTGGGTAGCGTGCTTTTCGATTATAAAAATGCAGGCGATGCGCATGGCGCCCAGGGCTATCGGCGCGACCTCTGTCTCGACAGCGCCACAGCCCACACAGATTATACTGCCGACGGCACCACCTATCACCGTACGGCCTTCGCCTCGATGACCCACAACGCCATCATCGTGCGCCTGGAGGCCGAGGGCAAGCAGAAACTTCATTTCGCCATCTCTCACCAGTGTCCGCTGAAGACCTCACATCAGGACAACGACAGTTCGCTGGTCATCCGCGTGAAGGGTGAGGCCCAGGAGGGCATTGAGGCCGGCCTTGACGCGGAAATGCGCATCTTGGCCAAGAGCGACGGTCGTGTTGTGACACGCCACGACTCACTCTTCGTGACCGACGCCACGGTGGCTTACATCTATATCGTGGCCGCCACCAACTTTGTGGACTACAACCGCACCGACGGCGATGCCACTGCGCGCAACCTGTCATCACTGCGAGGCGTGACGGCGGCCAACTACGACCAACTCCTTCGTGATCACGTGGCAAAATATCGTGAGCAGTATGCTCGCGTGTCGCTCACCCTGCCCACTTCCGCGAGTGCGTCGCTGCCCACCGACCAGCGCTTGGCCCATTTCGCAGACAACCAGGACCAAGATCTCATCGCCCTTCTCTTCCAGTACGGGCGTTATCTGCTCATCTCGTCGTCGCAGCCCGGCGGACAACCCGCCAACCTGCAAGGCGTGTGGAACAAAGAGCCCTATGCGGCATGGGACAGCAAATACACCATCAACATCAACGCCGAGATGAACTACTGGATTGCCAACGTGGGCAATATCGAGGAGTGTGAGGAGCCCCTCTTCGACCTCATCGAGGGCCTGAGCAAGACGGGGCGGGCCACGGCACGCGACATGTATGGTTGCCAGGGATGGGTGGCCCATCACAACACCGACATCTGGCGCACCACGGGCATCGTCGATGGAGCCTATTGGGGCATGTACCCCAGTGGTGGCGCCTGGCTGGCCACGCACCTGTGGCAACACTACCTCTTCACGGGCGACAAGCTGTTTCTCAGTCGCCACTATGAGGCCATGAAGGGCACGGCCCTGTTCTACCTCTCTTATATGGTACCCCATCCCACGAAGGGATGGCTGGTCGTGGTGCCCTCCGTGTCGCCTGAGCATGCCCCGATGGGCAAGCAGTCGCCCGTCACGGCCGGTTGCACGATGGACAACCAGATCGTGTTCGACGCCTTGACCAACACGCTCCGTGCCGCCCGTATCCTGGGTAAGGACAAGGCGTTGCAAGACTCCATCACACAGGCGTTGGCCCAGTTGCCGCCCATGCAGATCGGCCAGTATGGACAGTTGCAGGAGTGGCTCGACGATGCCGACAATCCATACGACGACCATCGCCACATCTCGCATCTCTATGGGCTCTATCCCTCCAACCAGATCTCGCCCTATGCACACCCCGACCTCTTCACGGCCGCCAAGACCACGCTGACCGAGCGTGGCGACATGGCCACCGGGTGGAGCCTGGCGTGGAAGGTTAACTTCTGGGCGCGCATGCAGGATGGCGAGCACGCTTATCACATCTTGAGCAACCTCTTGCAGATCTTGCCCGACGATGCCCATCAGCGACAATATCCCAATGGACGCATGTATCCCAACCTCTTCGACGCCCATCCGCCTTTCCAGATCGATGGCAACTTCGGTTGTGCGGCTGGCGTGGCCGAGATGTTGCTCCAGAGTCATGATGGCGCCGTGCACCTGTTGCCAGCCCTGCCGTCCGTCTGGCAGCATGGCTCGGTGAAGGGGTTGCGTGCCCGTGGCGGTTTTGAGGTCGACATGGCTTGGGACAAGGGCCATCTCACCACGGCTGCTGTCCGTTCCTCCATCGGCGGTGTGTTGCGCCTGCGGTCTTATGTGCCCCTCAAGGGCAAGGGACTGAAGACGGCCAAGGGCGAGTGCCCCAATGCGCTCTATGCGCCCGCCCAGGTCAAGGAGCCCCTGCGGTCAGGCAAGCTGAAGGACTTCAACAACCTTCCCGTCCGACACGTTTATGAATACGACCTCCGCACCAAGGCCGGCAAGAGCTACGTGGTGGAAGTTGCCAACTAAAAAAATGGGAAGTGCCTCATGACGAAGCACTTCCCATAAACATGTTGCCTATAGCTGTCGTGTCAGACGATCTCTATTCTTGAGGCGCCCGTGTTTCCCTCCTTGACGACACGCACCTGGGTGGCGATGCGCTCGGCCATGGTGTCGGTGTGCGAGATGACGCCTACCTTCTTGCCTTGCGACGTCTGAAGGTTAGACAGCGCATCGATGACCGTGGCCAGGGAGTCGGGGTCGAGGGTGCCAAAGCCTTCGTCGATGAACAGGTTGCCGAAGGAAATGTTTCTTGAAGACAGCGATGACAGGCCCAGCGCCAGTCCGAGACTGACGATGAACGTCTCGCCACCAGAGAGTGATGTGGTGTCGCGCTCATCGTTGCCCCGGTCATGGTCGATGACGCGCAAGGCGAGCGAGTTCTTCACCTGCTTCAGTTCGTAGCGGCTGTTGAACCGTCGTATCTCGGCATTGGCGTGAGCCACGAGGAAGCGAAGCGTGTAACTCTGTACCACCTTCCTGAGCGTCTTGCCCTCACTGCCGCCGATGGCATCCAGCAGTTCGCGCCAGTCGGCATAGCGCTGCGAAGCCCGTTCGAGCTTTTCCTTCAGCTGGCCCATTGCCTTGGCGGCCTGGTCATGCTTGTTGATCTTGAACGTCAACTCGTTGATGCTGTCCGTGTAACATTGTTTGCCGAGTCGGTCGCGGTCGTTGATGAGTGCCTCCTCATCCTTCTCCGGTTTTGTTTCCTGGTGTCGTTCCAGGTCTTTCAGTGCCGTCTCGTATTGCGTCTTGGCCGTGAGACAATCATCATGGATGACTTTGTGGCGCTTCCTCATTCCCTCCCAGTCTGTGTTGCTGGTCGCGAGTTGCTGGATGTCGTCTTCAGTGATGGCCTTTGTGAGCTGGCTGTTTAGCGAGACGATCTCCTCAGCCAGTGATGTTCGTTGCGAGGCGATGTGATGTTGCAGGTCTTTCATCTGTGTGGCCATTTGTGCCGCTTGACCCTTGAGGTTGCTCTGCTGGATATGCAACCGATCGAGCGCAGCTTTTGATTTCTCCACCGCCTTGTCGGCTGTTGTCTTCCGTTTGTTCAGCTCTTGCTCGTATGCCACAGGGTCCTGGCCCAGCATCAGGCCGCGGATCGCCTCCTCCATTTTCTTCACTTCGTGGTCTACCTGGTCGCTCTCGTTGCGTGCCGTCTGCTCATCGTCCCTCGCCTTGCGTTGTTGGTTGACCAGGCCCTCGGTCTGGGCTTGGAGCATGTGGAGGTGGTCCAACGTTTTCTGCAAACCAGCCTTTTGGACCTCTACTTTCTTGGTGGCTTCCTCCTTGAATGACGCCGCCTTCTTTTCCTCCTTTTCCTTTTGGGTCCGCAGGTTGTCAATGCGCTTGATGAGGTTGTTGTAGTCGGCCAATTTCCTGTTCGTTTCAGCCGCATGGTCCTTGGCCGCGTTTAGCGTCGTCTCCAGTTGCGAGGCGTCTTCAGGCAGGGCCGGATAGATTGTAGCGAGTTGCAGCCAGACCGATTGCTGATTGGCCAGCTCGCGCTGGTCATCGCGGATGTTTTTGTCCAACTGTTTGAGCTGTCCCTCGTTTCCGGCTTTCTCTTCGCCCAGACTCTTTGCTTGTGCCTTCATGCAGTCAAGGTCAGCCTTCTTGCTGTCGAGCAATTTCTTGTGTTCAGAGATGACCTTGGTGACCATCTCCCTGTTGTGATAAGGGTGCTCCTTGGCGCCACACAACGGACACGGTTCGCCATCGTGGAGCATGTCCCGGTGATGTTCCCAGTTCTCGCTGGTCATCAGTGTGTATGATCGGGTGAGCGTCTCCACTTCCTGTTGCAGTCCGTCAACGTTCAGTCGTGCCAGTTGACCGTCAATCTCCGCGTTTCTTGTGAGTTTGTCGCTGCGGAGTTTTTCCTCGTTGGCAGTCTTGCGTTTCAGTTCTTCCATTTTGGTGAAGGTGTCCAGAGCCTTGGCAAGGTCTGTCACTTTTTGGTCAACCTTCTCCTTTTCCTTCTGTATGGCAGCGGCGTCGAGATGATTTGTTTTGCCTCTCTCGGCCTCAAGAGCGTTGGCAGTCTCTGCTATCTTCTGGTCCAGAGCCGTCAGCTTGTCAGCCAAGTCCTTTTGCAGTTGGTCCAATGCTTCCTGTTGGTTGGCCGTCTCTGTCTGCGCTTTGGCGATGTTGCAGACATTTTCTTTCACCTTTTTTTCGGCATCCAGGAGATCCTTTTGGGCGGTTGTCAACCGCTTTCGCTTGTCCGCAGCGTCCTTGCGCATGCTTTCCAGTTGGATGGTCATCGCTTTGGCCTGTTCTATTTTGGGCTTCTCCGCCTCAAGCGTAGCGGCAGCCTGTTGGGCTTGGATGATCAGCGCTTGGTGAGCCTCCTCGTTGCGGGCGATGTCGGTTTGCAACTTCAGCCCTTCGCGAGCTTGCTGCTCTTGTTCCTTTTTCAGGTTGGTCTCATTGTTGATGGCGTCGGTCAGTTTGCGATAGGTGGCGACAGCTTCTGTGGTGTTGTCGTGCAGCGAGAGCAGCTCCTCTTCTTGCTTGATGGCCTCACGTTTCGACTGTGCTGAGGCGAGACCCTTCTCTCGCTCCTGTCTCACCTCGATGAGTTGTCGGTCGGAAGCATACCATTTCAGTTGCTCTTCCGCCTCTTTTAGTTCCTTCAGCCTGGTCGCTTCCTTGTCTTGCAACGCTTTCAGTTCCACCATGGTGGCTTCATAGCTCTCTTGTGTCATCAGGTCTTTCTCCATGTTGGCATTGCCCGCCTTGAGCATGTCGAGGTCGTCCTTGGCCGAGTCGGTGAGGCGCTTGACGCCATTGGTGATGGTAGAGTAAACATCCTGGTTGCCTACGAGCTTCTCCAGCAGTTCACAGCGAGTCTCGTCGTCAGAATTGAGAAAGTCGGCAAAATCGCCTTGTGCGATGAGCACGGTGCGCAGAAACTGGTTGTAGTCGAGTCCGATGATCTGTTGCAGTTCCTTCCAGTCGCGCTCTTCTTCTGCCAATGCGCCATGGGCATCCCTGGTGATCAGGTATAGCGCAGTCTCGGCATTGGCATAGCGCTTCACGCGAAACTCGTCGCGCCATTCCGCGCGATACAGTTTGCCGTCGTTGGCCAGGAAGGTGAGTTTGGAGTAGCATTGTTTCTGTCCACGTGTCAGGATGTTTCTTGGGTCGGTGGGCGAGAGGCGGTTGCTCTCCTCCTCATCCGGTTTGCCATAGATGGCGATCTTTCGGTTTTTCTTTCCTTTCGGTGTGTATCGTGGTGCCAGGCCATAGAGTGGCAGGCAGATGGCGTCGAGCAAGGTCGACTTGCCACTGCCTGTGGGACCGACGATGCAGAAGATGTTGCTCTCGCCGAGGATGCCTTTCTCAAAATCGATGGTGTTCTTGCCCTCCAGGGAGGCCAGGTTATAGGTTTCCAGTCGTAGTATTTTCATTTTGCCGTTTCTTCCTCTTTTATATTTCTTCGTTTGCGGACTCTTGGTTCTCCCTGATGACGCGCTCCAGCAGGTTGCGCTGCTCATCCGTGAGGTTGTGTCCGGTCTTGGCCACAAAACATTCCTCCACGGCCTCCAAGGGGTCGCGTTTCAGGATGTCGTCGATGGAATGAAGCGCCACGCCTGTCGTGCTTGTTGTCACGTCAATGTCCGGCACGACCTGTGTCAGTTTACAGAGCACGACATTCTTGTCCTCCAGCAGGCTGTCGATCTTCTTTCGGTCGTCGGCCTTGATCTTCTCGGAGAGCAACCGCAGTTCGAGATAGATGCTGTGCTCGTCGAGCCTTCCGTCGGTCCGTTCCGGCAGTTGCTTGATGGCTTTCTTCATCTCTTTCAGGTCCAGGGCTTCCAGCCCGTCGGGGATGGTCATCAGCGGATGCTGAGGTGTGTATTCCACGAATGCCACCTGTGGCTGTTTGCCCTGTGAGAGCGTGATGAGGTCCACGCCATGGTGATAGTCTCTCTCGGCAAACGACATCGGGAGCACGCTACCCGAGTAGCGTGCCCAATCGGTGTTCCAGATGTGTTGTCGCTTGTGGATGTGGCCACAGGTGAGGTAGTCAGGGTGACCGTCCCATGTGCCCAGTGCCACCTGGTCTTGTCCGCCAATCAGGATCTTCTCCGATGAGCCCTCCTTGATCTCCGCGCCTGCGGCATACATGTGTGCCATCATGACGATGGGACGGGCGGGATAAGCCTGTCGGGCATCATCGGTGAGCTTGTGGAGCAAGTCTGTGACGCCTTTCGAATAGGAGCCCTTCAGCGACACGTCAGACCGGAGGAAGGGGACGGCCAGCACCACCGCCTGCTCTTCGCCGTCGCGCGAGGTGATGGGAATCATCAGGTCATCGGTGTCGAATGCCCAATGGCCCTCGGCTCCATTGCCGTCGTTTGTGGCGTCGCTGGTCACCCATTGGCGGTGCACGCGGCCTCGCACCTCAATCTTGTGGCGTCGTAGCAGGTCGGCTGGTGCCTCCAGCCGGTTGGCCGAGTCGTGGTTGCCTGCGGTGATGACGACTTGCAGTTGTGGGTTGTCATGGGTGATGTCGTCCAGGAAACTGTAGAACAGTTGGTAGGCGGCCGCAGAGGGGTTGCCGTTGTCGAAGACGTCGCCAGCCACGAGTAGCGCGTCGGGCGTCTGCTCGCTGATGATGTCTTTCAGCCAAGAGAAGAAATGCTGGTGTTCAGGCAACCTGTCGATGCCATGAAACAGGTTGCCGATATGCCAGTCGCTGGTTGCTATTATTTTCATGCGGTCATT
This sequence comes from Prevotella sp., assembly GCA_050875105.1. Classification (GTDB taxonomy): domain Bacteria; phylum Bacteroidota; class Bacteroidia; order Bacteroidales; family Bacteroidaceae; genus Prevotella. Next base: position 39,315 of record JBNMMB010000011.1, read on the forward strand.
GCTTTGTCCCTGCAAATCTATAAGAAATGGTTGAGACTGGCAAGCGATGCGCCACTTTTCTTCAGATTTTGTTCCGACAAACAATGATAAAAGGAAATAAGTCTAATCATGTTCATTCATAGAAAGTTCGAACAATGTGGCAGTAAGAATTAAAATTGCTTGTGGATTATTTGTGCGTTATCATTGGTTTTCATACCTTTGCTTGCGTCAAACAAAAATATAAAGTAGATGAATAGTGCTATTTCTTTGAAATTCACCACGGCTTTTGACAAAAGTGATAAGACAGGTGATATGGAACGGGATTCTCTTGAATCGAGAGTCGTGGGCCTTTTACATTATGTTGACTTTGACAATTTTGACAAATACTCGATAGAAGGAGGCTATGTGAAGGCCGAGCCCGACAACGTGCATGACCCGAATGCCATAGCTGTTTATCATGACAGCGGCAAGCAGATTGGTTACATTCCACGATGGGGCACGGCACCTGTCAAAGAGTTTATGGATGATGAAGAGGCACCGTGCATCATTTGCATTATCCCCTATATAGACCAATTCGGAGAGAAAGGTCTCACGGGTTTCGTTCGCATCTTCAAGTATTTCGACGGTGAGGATGATTACGTCACCGCCATGTTAAACCACTTCTTCGATTACTATGCTTCCAAGCTCAATGACGCCTTAACGGCGGTGGAGGAAAAACTGGATGAGCTCATGCCAGACGATGATAAAAGCCTTGTAAACAAGGATACTACGGATGACGACGAGGAAGAAGATGACTTTGATGATGATGATGATGACGATGAGTTCGGGGATGACGACGAATATGATGAAGATGTAGAGTATGATGAAGACTGGGATGAAGACGAGGATGATGATGAATATGATGATGACGACGACTATGGAGAAAATCGAGACGATGATGATTCTGACGACGACGGTACAGCCTTCTTGTTGTGGATGCTGATGAATAATAACAAGTAGTTGTAGGCAAGAATGGTATGGCCTATGGCAGACGCAAATCGCCCGGGATTGAGGTCCCGGGCGATTTGTGTTTGTAGTGCAAGCGTGCTTGAGTGCGGCGCCAGCAAATGGGTTGTGACGATGTCTACGACTTGTTGGAGGTGGCGTAGAGGCCGATGCATGCGCCGATAAATCCGCCACTGTCGTGGGTGCTGAGAAGGGCGGCGTCGACACCCTGTGCCAAGACCTGGTAGGGGGCGTTGCCCACGGCGTAGAGGAAGTCGTAGTATTGGCCGTGGCCGACGATTTTCAGTTTCAGCGTGCCCTCTGTGAGGGGCGCAGAGGCGATGACCTCGCGGTTGCCCTTGTTGGTGCGTTTCAGTTCGACGACCGCCTTGCCGCCGCGCAGGGTCTTGCCGAAGGTGATGTTGTGCGTCTCCGTTTGCAGCAGGGCGAAGCCTGCCAGCTGATTGTCCTTCGTCGGTGTGAAGTCGAGTTGCGTCTCACACTCGAAGTTCTCGTGCTGTTGGCGGCAGAAGATGGCCGAAGGGCTCTCCCGCTGGTAGATGTTCACGGGTTTGGCCTTGATGGTGAGGCCCTTTGACGAGAGCGAGTAGAACGCCGTCGGGTTGCGTAGGAAAATCCATCTCATGGCCAACTGTTGGCCGTCGAAGCGGTCGGTGTAGGCGAAGTTGCCCGTGTTGGTGAGGCCGTCGATGTGTTTCAGTCCAGGTTTCTCGCCCACGGCAGCGATGGCCTTCCCCTTCTCCAGGATCACGGGCCAGCCGTCTTTCCAGGTCACGGGCAGCAGATAGGTGTCGCGTCCCGTGTTGTAGAGCACGTTCTTGTCGTAGGGACGACATCCCAGGAACACCGCCCACCATTGTCCGTTCTTGTCCTTCACCATGTCGGCGTGTCCGGCGCTCGACACATAGTCGGCGCGGTCAGCAGGCAGACCCTCACGCTGGGTGAGGATGGGGTTGCCGCTGTATTCCTCCCACGGTCCCTTGGGACTCTTGGCCCTGAACACCACCTCGCTGTGCCACTCGCCCGTGCCACCCTCGGCGCAGATGAGATAATAGTATCGGCCATTGCGGAAGAGGTGCGGTCCCTCGATCCAGATGGGCTTCTCGTTGACGTGTGTGCCGCCACGCACGATCTGCACGTGTTCACCCTTGATGGAGTCGCCCTTCACGTCGAACTCGAAGAGACGGATGGCGCGCTGTCCCTCATAGTCGGCCCCTCCGTCCACGGGAGCGTTGTGCACGATGTATCCCTTGCCGTCCTTGTCGAAGAAGAACGACGGGTCGATGCCGTTGATCTGCCGGAGGTAGATGGGGTCGCTCCATCCCTTTGACGGGTCTTTCGACTTGACAAAGAAGTTGCCTGCCCCCACATTGGTCGTGATCATGTAGAACGTCTTGTTCTTCTCGTTGTAGGAGATGGCCGGTGCGAAGATGCCGCCCGATGTGTTCTGCCCCTTCAGTGGCAGTTGGCTCTCGCGGTCGAGCACGTGGCCCGTCTGCTGCCAGTTGACCAGGTCGGTGCTCTCGAAGAGCGGCACGCCGGGGAAGAACGAGAACGACGAGTTGACCAGGTAGAACTTGTCGCCCGCGCGGCAGACCGACGGGTCGGGAGCGAAGCCCGCCACTACCGGATTATAATATTGGTGTGAGGCGTCGATGGTTTTCTCAAAGCGCGGGTCGTCGCCGCGATAAGAGAAACTGTGGAAGGTGGCGTCTTGGGCTTGAGCCGTCGTCGAGGCGAGCAGGCCGAGCGCCATCAGGAGTTTGCTGTAGTGTTTCATGGCATGTGTAACTATAATCAATAATGTCTGTTGCAAAAGTAGGCAAATGCTGGCGAACGGGTGTTGCTAATCGTTTCATAGAGTATCTTGATTGTTGCATCCGCCATTTTTTATCCCGATGCAACGACCGGAACTGCATGCGACACTCACGGCACACGGTCTTCGGCGTGGAAACCGTAATTTTGCGGAAAAACCACAAGAACGATATGAATAATCACAAAAACAAGTTGTTTGCGTTGCTGTTGTTGCTGATGCTGTCCTTGTCATCGTCGGCCCAATACCGCAATCCCATCATCTATGCCGACGTGCCCGATGTCAGTTTGGTGTGGCACGACGGATATTATTATATGGTGTCGACGACGATGCATCTCATGCCCGGTTGTCCGGTGATGCGCAGTCGCGACCTGAAGCACTGGACCACGGTGTCGTATGTCTTCGACACCCTCGAGGCCGGCCAGGACCGTTACAACCTCCGCCATGGCAAGACCATTTATGGCCAAGGCCAATGGGCCAGTTCCATCCGTTATCACGACGGCCAGTTCTGGGTGTGGTTCACCGCCAATGGCGAGCCCTATCGCGGCTTCCTCTACACGGCCAAGAAGGCCGAGGGCCCCTGGCGGCTCGTGGCCCGTCCGCCCCATTTCCACGACGGCTCGTTGTTTTTCGACGACGACGGCCGTGTCTACATGTTCCACGGCACCGGTTCGCTGACCGAACTCGACCCGAAGACCTTCGACAAGAAGGCCGGTGGCATCGACACCATCATCTTTGAGCGCGACAGCGACGAGCAAGCGCTGCTCGAAGGCAGTAGCGCCTTTAAGTACCAGGGCAAGTACTATCTCTGCATGATCAGCATGGACTGGAGCATTCCCGGTCGCCTGCGTCGTGAGGTGTGCTATCGTGCCGACCGCATCACGGGCCCCTACACCAAGAAGATCATCCTCGAGACGCCCTTCGAGACCTTCGGTGGAGTCGGGCAGGGGTGCCTCGTCAGCGCGGGTCCCGACGGTCCCTGGCACGCCGTCATCTTCCAGGACCGAGGCGGCATTGGCCGTGTGCCGTGTCTCATGCCCGTGACGTGGCGCGATGGCTGGCCCATGTGCGGCGACGCCGAGGGCCACATCCCCAACGACACCACCCTGCGCCACATCCACCAGACCGGCATCCTCGGCAGCGACGCCTTCAGTGGCCACCGGCTCAGTCGCTACTGGCAGGTCAACCACATCCCCGACGCGGGTGGCATCAGCCTGCAGAAGGGTTGGCTCCGCCTGGCCACCACACGCGTCGTGCCTAACATCTATCTGGCGCCCAACACCGTGACGCAGCGCACCGAGGGGCCGCGCAGCCGTGCCACCGTGCGCATGGACATCAGCCACATGAAGGAAGGCGACGAGGCCGGACTGGCCGTCTTCAACTCCGTCAGTGGACTGCTCAAGGTGCGCCGCACAGCCGCAGGCTACACGCTCATGATGACTGAGGAGAACTCCATCTTCCAGGAGCCCGACCACAGCATCGCAGGTGACAGTTGTCTGGTGATGGGCATGGTGTCGCTGCCCGAGGCCCTGTCGCGTCGGTCGCCCGCCATCGTCTATCTCCGCGCCGACGCCGACTTCACCGCAGGCATCGACACCGCCACCTTCGCCTACAGTCTCGACAACAAGACCTGGCACCCGATCGGTGGCGCCCACCACATGCTGTTCGACTACACCCGCATGTTCATGGGCTCCAAGTTTGCCCTGTTCAACTATTCCACACGCCAGACCGGTGGCCACGTGGCCTTCGACTGGTTTCACTACGACACCTATTAATATATATCCATATCATCCATGAAAATCAAGACCGCATTCTTATCACTCGTGGCAGCCTTTTGCAGCCTCACAGCCATGGGCGCCGACGAGCTGACCCCAACCTTCCGAACCTTTGCCCCCACACCGCCCATGGGCTGGAACTCCTGGGACTGCTATGCCTCCACGGTCAAGGAGACCCAGGTTTACGCCAATGCCCATTACCTGGCAGAGAAGCTCTTGCCACACGGTTGGAACTACGTGATCATCGACATCCGTTGGTATTCAGACGACACGGGCCTCTATTACAACCAGACCAACCCGAAGCTCACCCTCGACAAGTATGGCCGTTACATGCCCGATGTCGATCGCTTCCCGTCATCAAGGGATGGCGTGGGCTTTCGTGCCATCTGCGACAGTCTGCATCGGCTGGGCTTGAAGGTGGGCATCCACATCATGCGTGGCGTGCCCAAGATTGCCGTCAAGGACAAGATGCCCATCAAGGGCACGGCCTACGATTGTTCGCAAATATACACCACCGACTCGTTGTGCTGTTGGCTTGGCGACAACTATGGCATCGACTGCACCAAGCCAGGCGCGCAAGCTTACTACAACTCCATCATGGACCTCTATGCCTCCTGGGGTGTCGATTTCATCAAGGTCGACGACCTCAGCCGTCCCTACCATGTGGGTGAGACCGAGATGATCCGTCATGCCATCGACCAAACAGGGCGCCCCATGGTGCTCAGCATCTCGCCGGGCCAGACACCCCTCAGCCAATGGCAACACGTGCAGGACCACGCCAACATGTGGCGCATGATGGACGACCTTTGGGACCGCTGGAGCGACGTGCTCCTCGAGTTCAACCTGGCGGCCAGTTGGAACCAATACCGTAGGCCAGGCAACTACCCCGACTGCGACATGTTGCCCCTTGGACAGCTGCAACTGGCTTCAGACAACCCTCATTGGACGCACCTCACCCGTGATGAGCAAGTCACGATGATGAGCCTATGGAGCATCTTCAAGAGTCCGCTTTTCTTCTCTGGCGACCTCACCTACAATGATGGTTGGACCGACAGCCTGCTCACCAATGATGACGTCATCTACATCAACCAACACTCTGTCGACAACAAGGTGTTGGCCAACAATGGCAATACCGTGGTGTGGGGCGCCGCCGATCCCCAGACCGACACCAAATATGCAGCCTTGTTCAACATTGGCGACAACAACAATTGGATACGTGTCAACGAGGCGCTCTATGCCACGGAGACCATCACCAAACTGACCACCGGCTACGGACAGCAAGTGGAGGTGGACATCCCGGCAGGCAAACAGGAGTTGGCGCTCATCGTCGATGACGCGGGCGATGGTTACAGCTATGACCATGGCGACTGGATCCATCCCACGGTGACCATGGCCGATGGCACCAAGCGTGAGCTGACCCAGGCCGATGTGGTGCGTGAGGACTGTAGTGGCAGTTACTGGAACCATGTGGCCTATAACAAGAATATAGAGCATGGCGGCAAGATGAAGGTCAACGGCAAGGCCTATGACAAGGGTTTCAGTTGCAACGCCAATGTGATGGTGCTCTATCGGTTGCCCCAAGGCGCCGTTCATTTCAGTGGCTTTTGTGGTCTTGATGACTCCGGTCGTCTTCAGCCCAACTCCACATCCAGTCTCAAGTTCATGGTGTTCGACCACGATCCCACGCTCAAGACCGGAGTCCCGGTCGTAGCCGTCAACGACACCGTGCCGGTGAGCGTCCGCTTTGCCGACCTCGGCCTCGACGCCAATGCCGAGTGTGAAGTCTATGACATCTGGAAGCACCAATCCCTGGGCAAGCACACCGGAAGCGTGACATTGCCCGTGGCCAGCCATGGAGCGGTGATGCTCAAGCTCACCCCCACGAGCAGTGCCCCGGATGGTGTCCGTGCTGTGAAAGTAAAAAAAAACGCTGAGCAGGCCCATGCCACCCGATGCGCCGATGGAGTTTACAACATCAGCGGCCAATATGCACGGCCCGACTTGGCCGCCTGCAACGCAGGCATGTACATCGTGTGCAAAGGAAACAAGAGTTATAAAGTGATAAAGAAATAGCAGAAATGCTAATAGCCATCTAATTTCTCAATATATGAAATTCCGCAGGTTCTACACCGCATTGCTTTTGCAGATGCTCTTTACAATGTCGGTGGAGGCACAGACACCCTATCGTTTTGCCTGTACCGATTATGTCAGCACGGACGCCAACCGTGCAGCCCAGTCAGCCTTTAGCTATGATCAGGATGCCAACCGCTTCTCCATCACCTCGCAAGGCGACTGCAATGTAGCCTTTAAGCTGTCGGATGCTGTGGATGGTGAATATACCATCCGCCAGGATCAGAGATGGCTTGTGGTGAGTGGCATCAACCTTAGTGCCAACCCTGCAAAGACACAGTTGTGGTGGCTCAATGGATTGAATGTCGGAGGTTGGAATCCCAATTATGTGGCAACGAACAACGGACAGACTGTCATGCTTTGGAACCTAGACAGCACGTCGTCTCGTCGTTCTCCATTTGATTATACCAAGCCCGTCGTCATCATAGGGGGCACTACAGCCGAGTATTTGCTGTCAATGGGAACGACGACTAGTAACCGCAGCATGTCTGGCGTTATTACCAACGTGAACTTTTATGCACCTTATGAGGTGGCAGCCACCTATCCCTTATTGATGGACAAAATGGGATATGACAGCGTCTCGCTGACCTCAGCCTACCGTCAAAGGCTCACCAACGTCATCCGTGAGGCAGAAGCGTCAAGCGTGGATGCAGCCATGGTCTCTGGTGCCAAAAATGTGTTGGCTACAGCCAGCGACACTGCTTTTGATGACCTGCGAAGAGCGGTGGACAAGCTCCTCTTGGCGATGTCGCCCGATGACAAGCCAACCACAGCTTCATTCTCTTACGCCAAGACCGAAGATGGTCTTTCAGCCATGCTCGACTCACTCAACATCAAGATACAGTTTTTCAACGACAGCACGGTGCGCGTCCTGAAGACCTATGATGCTGATAGCTGTGACGTAAAGAGCTGGGTCGTGTTGCCCGAAGCCAAGGAACAGGGCGTCGGCATTGAGTATGACACTACTGACAGCACCGTTGTCATGTCAACAACAAAAGTGAGGGTCGCCTACCATCCCGCCACTGGAAAGGCTACCTTTTACCGGAACGATGGTGCAGAGCTTCTCGTTGAGCGGCAATGCCGCATGAGACCAATCCTTGATGGTGACCAGCCGTCGTACTCTGTGTCGCAGGCGTTCACTCTCGACAAGGATGAGCGCATCTATGGCTTGGGGCAGATCCAGGATGGTAAGCTCAATGAGCGCAACCAGCAGTTGATGTTGTCTCACACCAACAAGAGCATTTGCATACCTTATTTCCAGTCATCCAAAAGCTATGGGCTCTATTGGGACAACTATTCTCCGACACGGTTTTCCGACAATGACGAGGTCACACTCTTCCATTCCACTGGTCGTGCCATCGACTACTATGTGCTTGTGGCCAACAACAGCGCAGGCGTCTTGAGAAGTGTGCGCCATCTCACAGGCGAGGCCAAGCTGCCAGCATTATGGAATTTTGGTTTCTACCAAAGCAAGGAGCATTACACAAGTGCCAACGAGCTCATGGCTGTCATGAGGCGCTATCGCAATCTCCACATCCCTATAGACTGCGTGGTGCAAGATTGGCAGTATTGGGGTGACAACCGCCATTGGAACGCTCAGCGTTTTTTGGCTCCTTCCTATGCCAACTATCAGCAGATGATCGACAGTGTTCATGCCATGCATGGCAAAATCATGATTTCCTCTTGGCCCGACTTCGGTCCAGCCACTGAGCAAGCCCTGTATCTCAAGCGCATAGGCCGCCTGCTTCCTCCAGAGAGCTATCCCACAGGCGAGGATGTGCATGCTTACGACGCATATGACGCAGGCGCCCGCGATTATTATTGGTCGATGTTCTACGATGGCCTCGTCAGCAAGGGCATCGACGCTTACTGGCTCGACTCCACCGAACCTGATTACTATGGCGATGGAGGGTCCGATTTCGATTATGTCACAGGCACGGGGCGCACATGGCGTGCCTTGCACAACGTGTATCCCCTTGCGCATATCGAAGGAGTGTATGAACATCACCGCGAACAGGAACAGTTGGGCGACAAGCGATGCTCGATCATGACCCGTTCGGGATACATGGGCATGCAGCGCACTGGAGCATACGTGTGGAGCGCCGACATCACAGCGGGATGGAATATCCTTGCCGACCAGATAGCGGCTGCCTGCAATCTGTCTGTTTGTGGCCTTCCTTATTGGAACAGCGATACAGGAGGCTTCTTCCTGGGAGACTTCAAGGGAGTGAACGACGATGCCTATGTCAGGCTCTTTCAGCGCTGGGCTCAGTTTTCCACCTTCACGCCCATGCTTCGTTTCCATGGAGCGCAGACCCCGCGTGAGATATGGCAATTTGGCGCCTCTGGTGACTCGAAGGGCGTTTACGACAATCTGGCGCGCTACATTCGCCTTCGCTATCACCTCTTACCTTATTTGTATGGCACCGCCCATCAAGTTGTGGTCAATGGCGAAAGCTTCATGAACGCCTTGCCCTTGATGTTCGAGGATGATGCGTTGTGCGACAACGTTAAGGATGAATACATGTTCGGTCAGTCCCTGCTCGTGGCGCCAGTGTTGCAAGACCATGCCAATGAGCGAAGTGTGTATCTGCCCAAAGGTCATCCGTGGTACGATTTTTGGACAGGAGAGATGACTAGGGGCGGTCAAAGAGTCAACAAGAAAACGCCGATGGACACGATACCCGTTTATGTGAAGGCGGGCACCATCTTGCCCTGGGGACCGGATGTGCAATATGCCACGGAGAAACCTTGGGATAACTTAGAGGTGCGCGTCTATCCAGGAGCCGACGGTCAGTTTACGCTCTATGAGGACGAAGGTGACAATTACAACTATGAGAATGGAGCCTTCACGGAAATACCGTTTGAGTGGGACAATGCCACAAATACGCTAACCATAGGCGCTCGTACAGGGCGATACTCTGGTATGCTCAAGCACCGCACCTTCCGCATCATCGTCGTCGGTGGTGGCAAGGGCACTGGCGATGGCCTGTCGGCAGTTGCCGACACGACGGTTTTGTATGATGGCACACGGCAGGAGCTCATCCTCCATGTGGCCTACGATCATCCCGAAGATGGCATGACCGATGTGACGGACAAGATCGAAAACCCCAGCTTTGAAGCTGATGCCCGACCGCTGACCAAAGTGGCGCCGCAAGGATGGACTGTGGACAGCCCGACGGCATGGTGGGGTGTCAACCAGTCGGACAATCCCACAAGTGGTGCTGATCCCCTTGCTACAGACGGAAAGTATATCTTCGGCGTTTGGGATGGCAGCAACACCCTGTCGTCGAGTATCCACCAGACCCTCACCAACCTTGAGAGGGGATCCTATCTCTTGACGGTCGACATGCACGCCTCCAACCGTGGTGCCACGGTGCGCGTGGGTGGGCAACGACTGTATGCCAACGACGATGCGGTTTATTTCAAAGATCAAGTGAGCGACCCAGGCAACAATGACGCATGGCCGATGCAGACCTTACGGCTCCGTTTTGAGGTAAGAGCAGACGGCGCCCCTGTGACGATTGGCGTGGCTACATCCGGTGCGCCAGCTGAGACTTGGTTCAAGATCGACAATTTTCGTCTCTACCATCAGCAATCCGCCACCTCGGTGTCGCCACCGACTCTGTCCCATGCCGATCATGAAGCCGTCTATACGCTTGGCGGCATCCGCCTGCAGGCCCTTCCCTCGAAGGGCGTCTACATCAAGGGCGGCAAGAAAATATTGAGATGAGACGCAATGTCAAGTATGAGAAAGAAGTCATGATATTAGTTAGGTAAAAAAATACTATTATGAAGAAAATTATTATGATGGCAGCGTTGCTCAACTGGGCTTTGGGCATGGATGCCCAACAAGTGACATTCTACACACCGTCCATCGTCCGCATCACGAGCACTGCTGATGGCTTGCCAGCCACCCGTAACAGTGAGGTGGTGATAGCCAAGCCCAATGGCGTGAAGGTGAAGACAAAGAAGACAGGCTCTGCCGTGTCGTATGTTTCGTCGGAACTGACGGTGACGGTGGATGATGGTCTGGTGACCTTTGCTCGTCCTGATGGCCAGGTGTTGGTCAGCGTTGGCGAGCCACAGTTCACCCCAATCGCTTCAGGGCCCGACAAAGGACGTTTCAAGGTGGGCGTTACGTATAAGATTGCAGCCGACGAGCCCGTCTATGGCTTTGGCTTCATGCAGAATGCCAAGATGAACCAACGCGGTGAGCATCGGCTGATGGTGCAGTCGAACATGGAAGACTACTCTCACTTTTTCCAAAGCATCAAAGGCTATGGCATCTATTGGGACAACTATTCGCCCACAAGTCTTGATGACGATAGTGCGGGGCTGCGCCTTGAGTCGCAGGTGGGCGACATGGCCGATTACTACTTCCTGTATGGTGGCGATGCCGATGGCGTCATCTCATGCATGCGCCAACTCACAGGTCATGTGCCCATGGTGCCCTTGTGGACGTATGGCTTCCACCAAAGTCGCGAGCGTTATGAGAGTTCGCAGCAGCTGCTCGAGGTCGTGCATCGCTATCGTCAGTCGGGCGTACCCTTCGATGGTATTGTGCAAGATTGGAAGTATTGGGGAAGCAACTACACATGGAATGCCATGGATTTCCTCGATGACAAGTTTCTCGATTATAAGGACATGATAGCTGACGTGCATCGCAACAAGGCTCATCTCATGACCACCATTTGGTCATCGTTCGGACCAATGACCAAACAATACAAGAAACTGGCTGCCAAAGGTTGGCTGTTCAACTTCGAGACATGGCCAGAGTCGGGCCTCAACCAATGGCCACCGCGCAAGGACTATCCTTCGGGCGTGCGTGTCTACGATGCCTACAGCAGCGGGGCGCGCGACATCTATTGGGAATACCTCTCTCATCTGCGCGACCTGGGCGTGGATGGCTGGTGGATGGATTCCACGGAGCCTGACGCCACACTCAAGAGCGACAGCGACATGGATTTCCAGACGACCATGGGCTCATGGCGGAGCGTGCGCAATCTTTATCCATATGAGTGTGTGAAGGGTGTCTATGAGCACCAGCGTGCCGTGGAGGATTCGCAGCGAGTCTTCATTTACACCCGAAGCAATTTTGCTGGACAACAGCGTTTTGGCGCCAACATGTGGAGTGGGGATGTCAGTTCTTCATGGCAGACACTTCGCGCACAAGTGCCTGGATGTCTCAACTTCACGCTGACAGGCAACCCCAACGTAAACACCGACATTGGTGGTTTCTTCGCCAACGCCTACAACAAGACTTATCTCGACCAGACTGCCACCAAGAACCCACAGTACCAGGAACTCTATGTCAGATGGATGCAGTTTGGCCTGTTCTGTCCTATGATGCGCAGCCACGGCACGGAGGTGTATCGCGAGATCTACCATTATGGCGAACCAGGCACTCCTGTATATGACGCGCTCCGTGCGGCGATAGGCATGCGCTATGAGCTCTTGCCCTACATATACAGCACAGCATGGCAAGTCTCGAAAAACGATGAGTCGTTCATGAGGGCATTGTTGATGGATTTCAAGGACGACAAGCGCACGTGGGACGACAATAAAGAGTTTATGTTTGGCCGTAGCTTCCTCGTTTGCCCCGTGGTTGACCCGTTGTACACCACGGAGAAGATTGTCAAGACTGATGAGGTGACTGGTTGGGATCGGGCCGACAACAGCTCGGTTGAGCCTGGTGACACCACAAGGCTGGTCAATGGCTGGCCCGCTTGCGACTGGGGACAAAACAAGACCTATGATGTCTACCTGCCAAAGGGGGCCAAGTGGTACGACTACTGGACGAGCAAGTGTTACGAGGGTGGCCAAAACCTTCGCGCTGATGCCCCCTTGGCCCATTCGCCCTTGTTTGTCAAGGCTGGCAGCATCGTCCCGATGGCCAAGGAGTGCCAAAACACAGCGGAGCGCGACTGGAGCGAACTCACGCTGAGGGTGTATCCAGGTGCCGACGCCTCGTTTGATTTATATGAGGATGAAGGCGACGGCTACAACTATGAGAAGGGTGAATACACAGAAATCCCCATCATCTGGAACAATCGCAGCCGCAGCCTCACCATTGGCAAGCGCAAGGGTGCGTTCAAAGGCATGCTGACGCGGCGCACCTTCCGTATCGTCCTTCCTGAAGGAAAGACAAAAACAGTGGAGTATGCTGGAAAGAGCATGACCATTAAGCTGTAATGAATAACGCATAATAACGCATCACGGCGCGAGCCGTATAGGTTCATTGGTTTGTTCTTGCGCCTTGCTGCAAGCGTGTGGCAAGGCGCAATTCTTTTCCGTTTTCCGAATTTATCTGACAAAGAGTCGCTCAGGAAGGGCCTCGGTTTAAAAATAAAGTTAGTTGGTCGCAAATACGCAATTCTCAGCATGTTTTGCATAAATGGCTAGTGGTCAGAACTTTATGTGAAAATAAGCCTTTCCGAAAACTTTGCGCATGCTCATAGTTTTGCGATAGATACCTTATCGACCCTCGATTCGATATCTATCGAGTCTCGACAAGATATCTATCGAGTCTCGATTCGATATCTATCGCAACTCGATTAGGCCTCTTTCGCCGAACAATTTCATACAAATTAACCGACATTAAGACTTTTAACGAAATTTAATCGGACAAAAGCCATTTATTTTTCTCTAGAA
>JBNMMB010000012.1:0-52234 GCA_050875105.1 Prevotella sp.
TAAATTATCATTTATCTGACGATTAAGTTCTATCTTGCGGTCTATCGCAAAAAGGACAGCCACAATTTTTCTTTGGTCGTTTATATCCTTATGGAAGGGAACGACCAAAGAATGTACCAATTTTCTATCCAGTGACGGTATTACACTACTTCCTTTCTCAAAAATGTTGTCTAAGTGCAAGTTTTTAAGGAGATAATACAAATACTTCGGATTATTTCCTTTGAAGTCCTTTACAAATAGGGCTGTATTATGTACCCATGTTGGTTGCTCATAATAATGGACTTTTCCAACACTACCACTTCGTCCAACAGTTATACACGGAGAATTACCACGTTCTGCATTATGGTAGCCTATAATTCCATTTGAACCAACAACAGCAACTTCATTACCTTGCATTTGTGAAGAAGTAAGGTCGTAACCTCTTTGCAATTCAAGGCATTCGCTTAATTTGTATTTCTTTAGTTCCATTCTATTTTATTTCAATCTTTAAATAGTGCAAGTCGGACTTGCACTATTGTTAAAATCAATTTTGCAAGTCGAACTTGCAAAATTGCATTATTCCTTATCCAACAACCCTCTCACTTCATTGTCGAAGTCAGAGTCTATGCGTTGCGTCTTATTAAAAATATCGTATTCCTCTTCTGCTTTCTTCTTTGCTTGTGCCGCCGATACGTTGCCTTTGTCGGGTAATATCTGGTAGCGACGGAATGTAAGAAACTCGTTGACACTTGCCGAGAACTGTGCCATATTGAACGTGTTTTCACGCTCTATGAGGTCTTCGATATAGTCGAAGAAACCAGTGACGGCACGCTCCAATTGGCGGATTTCCTTTTCTTGCAAATAATTCTTAGCAATGCAGACATCCGATTTAAGGATTCGTCCGTCGGGCGCATACTTCCAAGTAGTAAGGCCCATATTCTCCTTCGTATGGTCAGTCTTGGAATAGATAATCTCCGCTGCGGTCTGTCCGGTGATGGCATAGTGGAAGCGGTTTTGGATCATCGCATAGAAATCGCGTGTCGTAGGCGAGTTCTTGTCGTAGTCGGTGCTACACTCCGCATAAATGTCTGTAATCTGTTGCCAAATACGTCGCTCACTCGCACGGATGGAACGAACGCGCTCCAATAACTCACGGAAATAATCCTTACTGAAAACGGCGTTGCCCTGCTTCAGCCGCTCATCGTCCATAGCAAACCCCTTCTTGATATACTCATTGAGAATCTTTGTGGCCCACTGACGGAAGCGCGTAGCTTTCAGCGACGATACACGATAGCCCACGGCTATGATGGCATCAAGAGAGTAATATGTTGTAGTATAGTTCTTGCCGTCAGTGGCAGTTGTTTCCATTTTGGAAATAACTGAATCTGCCCTAAGTTCCCCTTCAGCAAAAATATTCTTCAGATGCTTGCTAATTGCCGGAACACCAACCCCAAAGAGTTGTGCCATAGCTTTTTGTGTACACCAAAGCGTTTCGCCACGTATAACGACCTGCACCTTGCCCTCAGAATCGGGCATGTTATACAGGAGGAATTGAATCTCATTACTCATTGTCTATGTCCTTTCCTACGTTGGCATTGAAACCGATACTGTCGAGCTGCTTCAGTATCTCATCTTCCAAACGGTGACTCTCGCTGAATTGTTGTCTAAGCGTGGACTTGAAATTATCCATCCGCTTGTTGAACTCCTCCTCCGTGATGTCCACATAGTCGATCTTGATGTCGAAATACTGCCCGGCAGACAGGCTATAGCCTTTCTCCTTTATCTCGTCATAGGTAACGGCGACCGAGAAATCATCCACAGCCTCCTTGTTTTGGAAAGTAGTGACAATCTTGTCAATCTCAAAGTCACGAAGCCTGCGCTTTTGGTTGTTGCCCTCTTTGTATTCCTCACCAAGTTTGCTCGCGTCAATAAGAATCACCTTGTCACTCTTCGCGCTCTTGTCGAAGAAAAGCACAGACACATTAGTGCCCGTAGTGGCAAACACGTTGGACGGCATGGACACACAGCCATACACCCATTTCTCGTCAACGATGCGTTGCAGGATGCGCTTCTCCACACCACTCTTGGAAGTGATGAAACCAGTAGGAATGACGATAGCGCCCTTACCGGTAGGCTTAAGAGAGTTGAGCAGATGCTGTATGAAGCAAGTGTAGATAGCCATCTTCGGTTTGTTGGGGTCAACCTTTTTCACCGAGTTGGGCACCCCAGCCCAAAAACGGATAGTATCAGCAGCAAGCGTATCGCGATATTCCGGGAAATCGAGCTTGAACGGTGGATTGCTGACGATGAAGTCAAACTTCTTCAGCACTCCGTTACTCTCCTTGTGCGAAGGTTCTGTAAGCGTGTTGCCCTGCACCACGTTAGGAAGCGAAGCCGCGAAGTTGTTGAGTATAAGATTAAGGCGCAACATCTCCGATGACTTCTCTGATATATCCTGCGAATAGATAGAGCAGCGGTCCTCTCCAATCTGATGCGCAAGAGCCATGAGCAACGTGCCAGTACCTGCCGACGGGTCATAACAAGTGATACCGCGCAGGTCGGCATTGTCGCCGACAAGCAGCCGTGCCATCACCTGCGCAATGGCACGAGGCGTGTAATACTCCGCGTATTTGCCTCCACCAGCATTGTTGAAGCCCTTCAGGAGATACTCGAAGATATGAGAGAAGAAATCATATTTCTCGTTGAACACATCCTCAAAGTTGAACGAAGCCACATTACGCATGAGAGCCTTGGCAAACTCATCGCGCTTCTGCGTGTCCGTGACATAAGTAGTGAGCGGAAAGAAAATGTTAACCTTGCTCTTTCCCGAAGTGGAGACAGAGAACGTGTCGGCATTGAGCGAGGCAATGTCAACGAGCGTGGCGTCAAGCAACGTGGAGAAATCACCCTTTGTAGCCGAGTTGTAAAGATGCGAAAGCGTATGTTCCGGCTTCATGCGCGGCACAGAGTGCGGCAGATAACTAAACAAGTCCTCCACCTCATCCTCCGTAAAAGTGTCGTATTCAGCATCCCATTTCTCGGCGTTTCTCAACCGCTCGCCATACACCTCATCACGCTTGGCCTCATAACCAAACTTATCGTTGAAGAACTTGTAAAGGAACATCTCCGTTACAATCTTATACTCGCTTCCTGTGCCAGCCAAGCCAAACGCCCCGGTAGTACTCTTCAGAGAGTCAATAAGGGCGATGGTAGCCTCCGATATATTGATATTGCTCATTATTAATATGCGTAATTACGTTGTTGTAAATATTCAGTTGTGATAAGATTATTGATGAACTTGCGATCCTTGATGTCAGCCCGAATGTGCATTTTCAGCAGTTCCTTGCCAATGATAGCAAGCACATCCTGCTGGAAAGCAGGAACGTTGTCGAGCTTGTTGATGTCGAGGAAAATCATTCTGTCAATATCCTGTTTCATGTTCGACAGGTTTTCCGCAATCTCATATTCCTGTTTGGAAATGATGGGCTTTTCACGCTTTTCGTTCTGTTCCTCAATACGCTTGTGTATGCGAACAAACCGCTCATCACCCTTATACTTGCTTTTCAGAAGTCGGTTGCGACGGTTGATTTCCCTAATCTTCTTCATCACCTCGTCCATATACTGAATGCTCTCCTTTGCGTCCGCCGTGTCCTTAGGAACAAAGCCCTTCTTGCGGAAATATTCCCGGAACTCATCGGCAAGAATAACATACTTGTCCTCCTTGGTGTCGAAGTTAGCCTCAAACTCCGCCTGTACACGCTCACACCGTTCACGAATGTCATTGACGATGATGCGCATTTCTTCGGGCATGCCCTTCTTGAACTCAAATTCCAGTTCCGAGAGAGCCACATTGATAATGCCCGACACGTCAGCCTTGTGCTCCGTGTTCTCAAGCAGATTGATGCGCTCGATGCGATGCGTAACCTCCGTGATAAGTGTAGGAATGGTGCCGACAGGCAGCGACGCGAGCTTCTGTTTTGTCTCCTCGTCGCCGAAAGAACGAACCTGGTTGACAATAGCCTTAGCCTCCGAAAGCGTGTTGCGCAATTCATACAAGCTATCCTTGTTGTCAACTTCGTCAATCTGCTTGCGGAACTCCTCCATATTGTCAGTGGTGAAATTGAAGAGAACACCTTTCACTTGCTTTATCTTGGCCTCCACTTCCTCCTTGCTCACCATCACGTCATTGGCGATATTGCTCTGACCAGATGTAGTGCCATCAGAAGTACGGTTCAATTCACGCAGGTAGCGGTCATTGGTGGCATCGAAATTCTCCTTGATATTCACGAAATCAACCACATATCCATATTTGAAATCATGGTAAGGACGGTTGACACGAGTCAAAGCCTGCAACAAGTCATGCCCGTCGAGCGAGCGTCCAAGGTATAGTTTCTTCAGACGAGGAGCGTCAAAACCAGTGAGAAGCATCTTGTTGACGATGAGTACATCCACCTCCTGCAGTTTCTTGAAACCCTCGATATATTCCTTGCGCTCCATCTTATCCCCCTCATCATGCAAGATAAGCGAAGCCGTCAAAGGCTTGTAGCCGGAAGGCAAAACCATCGGTTCAGCCGCCATTCCGAGTTGTTCCTCCTTATGATGCCATATTTTCTCCGCATTTTGGAAGCGTTCCTGCCACAAGCGGAACATCTCTCTTGCCTGAGGATTAGTCTTGCAGACAATCATCGCTCCAACAGAATCGTCATTCTGTTCCCTACGGAAACGGCGGAAGTCAGATATGATATAGTCAAGCAGCGCATTGAGATAGCTGTCATCCTCAATAATCTTGTTGCGGTCAATATCCGACTTCTTCACCTTCACACTTCCAGCCAGTTTGTCAAGAATATCCTCAATCTTCTCCTTGTAAACAGTCTCGACAGGCTCGCGCATCAGTTTGCAAGTATAGCCGTCTGCTATAGACTTGTCATAATAATAAGTATGGATGTAGTCGCCGAACACACGCCACGACTCACGCTCCTCCTTGAGAAGCGGAGTACCCGTAAGTGCAATCTTCACGGCGTTATGGTCGGCTTCGAGCAAGTTGGCCAAGAAGCTGCCTTTGGGGTTATATCCACGGTGTGCCTCGTCAATAAAGAATATACGCTGCAAGTTGGTGCTATAACTGTCATCGACCAACACCTTCGCCTTGTCTTCCTTGAACTTCTGAATGTTGACCACCATGATCTCCAACTTACCCTCGTTGTTCTGCGTGATTGATCGGCTTGCAATGTCCTTCATCAGCTCCTCACGACTTTTGGCATTATGCACGATAAGCCCGCGAGTGGCAAATTCATCGGTAGCCTGTTCCATAAGGTCGATACGGTCAACGATAAAATAGAATTTAGCCACGATATTCTTCTTGGCGAAGAAGTCGGTAAGACTGCGGACGCTATAATAAGCAAGAGCCGTTTTTCCACTGCCCTGCGTATGCCAGATGATGCCACTCTTTATGCCGTTGTTCAAAGTGCGGCGAATGGCGTAAGAAGCAAACATCTGTTGGTAACGCATAATCTGCTTCTGGAGCGTAGTGCCCTGCGTGCCGTCCTCCAATTCCACCTTACGCTCCACGTATGCTATGCCATACCGAAGCAAGAACAGAAAACGCTCCTTGCAGAGCATGGACGTAATGATACGGTTGGTAGGAGTATTGACATCCTTGTTGGTCTGATATTCTTTGAGATTTTTGATGACCACACAGTTGCGATGCTTCAGCACCTTATACTCGTCTTCATCCGTTATCTCCTTGTATGGATAACTGGAGACAAACGTCTTGTTTTCCTCACGGAACACGTTAAAGAAAGCCTTACCCTTGGCAGAGCAACAATAGAATGCACCTTGAATAGGCACACGGCTTTCATTGTCGTATTCTTGATTGTTGGAGAAAATCATCAACTGTGTAATATTGAAGAAACGTCGGAAACACGCCTTGCTCATTCGTGTGTTGATGCGTTCGCGTTCCGCCAAGATACCATCGTGATTGTTGGGTTTCTTTACCTCAATGAAAGCCAGTGGCATTCCATTTACGAAACAAGTGATGTCGGGCCGGAAATTATCCTCTGTATCCTCATTCTCACAAGTAAACTCCGTAGTGACATGCCAGTCGTTGTTGTCGGGATTATCAAAGTCGATAAGTTTTATTCCGCTATTGGAAGAGAGCATCTGATAAAACTCACGCCCCAAATCATCATTGTTTGCGACGTTTACAATCTTCGAGAACAGCAACGATACCTCTTGACTTGACAAATTCGGATTCAAGCGTTTAACAGCATTGAGGAAAACGTCAATCAAGATATTGGTATTAACGTCATAGGCATTGATGGTATCCAAATAAGTATAGCCCAACTTACACAGATGAAGGGCAGCAGGAACCTGCACTCTGGTATTTTCATTGAAGTTAGAATTTCCCATAACGTCAGATTTAATCAAAATTTATAATCTCACTCACGTTGACATTCAGCAACTCAGAAATACGTTTCAGGGTTGCCAAGTCTGGTTGGCTGGTATTTGTACACCACTTGGAAACAGTTGTAGGATTAACCTTCAACTGTTCAGCCAACCATTTATTGGTTTTCTTATTTTTAACCAACACCAACTTAAGTTGATTTAAATCTTCCATGTTATCTTTATAATGAATTTAAGGCAAAGATAATGATTTAATTTTGTTACTTATATCCACATCAGTAAATCTTTAACATGAAATAACACAGGAATCGTGTGAAGTAACTATTCAGCGGTAGGAACAATTGGCGGTTTTTGTCCTTAAAGCCCAATAAAACGCATGTCAAAGAAATCTACTTTTGCGTGATTATTCTTACTAAAAAGTTTGTATTATCAATGATTGTTCGTACCTTTACAGCGCGAGAACTCGCCAAGCCTCCCAACGATGCCCAAATGTGCGGGTCGTTTTTGTTTTTGTAGGTATATGGCAACAAGAATTCCGTTTATAAAGACATAACCGATTATGAACAACCCTTTGAGACGTTTCGCCCTGTTGCTCCTCATGTGCCCGCTCCTGTTGTGGGCCAAGGACTATCCCGGGCAGGATGTGTATGTGTCAACCCAGAACACCACGCTGCTGTTGCTCGCCAAGCCGGGTGAGGCCCCGCGCGTGGCTTACTATGGAGCCCGGCTCACCGAGCGCCAGGGCAGTGAGGTGTGGTGGACGCAAGGCTCGCGCAACGAGGCGGCCTACGAGACCTTCAACGGCAGCACGGGAGGCTTCACGGCGCTCAACGTGCAGCATGCCAACGGACAGATCGCCCTCGACCTGCAGGTGCAGGCCGTGAAGCGCACGAAGACCGACGGCGGCGAACTGGTGACCATCGAGACCAAGGACAAGGTGATGCCCTTCTACGTCAACCTCTGTTACCGCACCTATGAGGCGTCGGACGTCATCGAGGCCTGGACCGAGATACGCCACCAGGAGAAGAAAGACGTGATGCTCACCAAGTATGCCTCGGCGCAACTGCCCGTCACTGGCCCCGACGTGTGGGTCAGCTCGTTCTATGGCAGTTGGGGCTGCGAGGCCTCGCTCGACGAGACCCACCTCGGCAAGGCAGGCTTCGAGGTGACGGCCCACGACGGCGTGCGCAACGCCCATGAGGCCCACGCCGAACTGATGATCTCGCTCGACGGCAAGTCGCGCGAGAACGACGGGCGCACTATCGGCGCCGCCCTCTGCTGGAGCGGCAACTACCGCCTGTCGATGGCCTCAGAGAAGACCAACCCCGACAACCACATGCTCATGGCCGGCATCGACGATGAGTTTCCATATTATCTCAAGCCCGGCGTCACCTTCCGCACACCCGAGCTGGCCTTCTCCTACAGCGCCGAGGGCCGCGGTGGCGTGAGCCGCAACATCCACCATTGGGCGCGCCACTACAAGATCCACAACGGCACCGCCCCGCGCGACGTGTTGCTCAACAGTTGGGAGGGCGTCTACCTCGCCGTCAACGAGGAGAAGATGAAAACCCTCATGAAGGGCGTGGCCGACATCGGCGGCGAGCTCTTCGTGATGGACGACGGCTGGTTTGCCAGCGAGAAATACAACCGCGACCGCGACAACGCCGCTCTCGGCGACTGGACCGTCGACAAGCGCAAGCTGCCCAACGGCCTGAAGCCGCTGACCGACGAGGCCAAGAAAGACGGCATCAAGTTTGGCATCTGGATCGAGCCCGAGATGAGCAACTGGAAAGCCTCGGAGCTCTATGACAAGCACCCCGACTGGTTCCTCCAGAACACTGGGCGCGAGCCACGCCTCGGCCGAGGCGGCACGCAGGCCACGCTCGACCTCTGCAACCCCAAGGTGCAAGACTTCGTGTTTGGCGTCGTCGACCGGTTGATGACCGAGAACCCAGAGATCGCCTACATCAAGTGGGACGCCAACTGCAACATCGCCAACTATGGTTCGACCTATCTGCCCAGCGACAGACAGTCGCAGATCTATGTCGACTATCACATGGGCCTCCGCAAGGTGCTCGAACGAGTCAGGGCCAAGTATCCGCAGCTCGTCATGCAGGCCTGTGGCGCTGGTGGCGGCCGCACCGACTATGGTGTGATGCCCTACTTCGACGAGTTCTGGACGAGCGACAACACCGACGCCCTGCAGCGCGTGTTCATCCAGTGGGGCACCTCCTATTTCTATCCGTCGTGTGCCATGGCGTGCCACGTGAGCGCCTCGCCCAACCACCAGACGGGACGTGTCATCCCACTGAAGTTCCGCTTCGATGTGGCCATGTCGGGCCGTCTCGGCATCGAGATGAAGCCCTCCGACTTCAACGAGCAAGAGCGCGCCTTCGCCAAGCAGGCCGTGGCCGACTACAAGCGCTTGCGCCCGGTCATCCAGCAGGGCGACCTCTATCGCCTGGAGTCGCCCTTCGACCACGAGAAGAACCTCGCCTCCTGGATGATGGTGGCGCCCGACAAGGGCAAGGCCGTGCTCTATGCCTACAAGGTGCGCAACATGATCGGACAAGACACGCCGCGCCTCTATCTCCACGGCTTGGATCCCAACAAGAACTATAAGATACAGGAGGTGAACAAGGCCGACGACGGCATGAAGTATCTCTCGGGCCAGGTGGTCTCAGGCAAGGTGCTCATGGAGGCTGGCCTCAAGATGAACCTCGGTCGCGACTATGCCAGCCGCGTCTTTGAGCTGACCGCCGAATAAGGAAAGGCCGATGGCTGAAGCAAGCATGCTTCTCCGACCCAACATAGAGTAGAACCCCATAAGAAACCGAAAGGGCCCGATGGAACAACATCCATCGGGCCCTTTCCGTATCCATTTGTCTCAACCAGCAGGCCTACACGTGCATGTCGCCTTGCTCGTCGTAGGTGAGCGGTGCCACCTTCAGGCTTCGCAGCCATGTGGTGCCCTCCGAGGGCACGCAGTCGTGGTGGAAGAGATACCACTGCCCCTCAAACTCCACGATGCTGTGGTGGGTGGTCCATCCGACGACCGGCTGCAGCAGTTCGCCACGGTAGGTGAACGGTCCGTAGGGGTTGTCGGCCACGCCATAGCAGAGCAGGTGACTGTCGCCCGTGGAGTAGCTGAAGTAGTAGCGGCCCTGATACTTGTGCATCCAGCTGGCCTCGAAGAAGCGGTGCGGGTCATCGGCGGGCAGCGGATGGCCCTCGTCGTCGACGATGACCACGGGGCGCGGCGCCTCGGCAAACTGGAAGCCGTCGGCGGTCATGCGGGCCACACGCGAGGGCAGCGGACACTCCTTGCCCTCCGGCAGATACTCGTCCTTGAGCGCCTTGTTGTCGCGATACCACTGGAGCTGACCGCCCCAGATGCCGCCGAAATAGCAAAAGATCGCTCCGTCGTTGTCCTTGAAGACGCAGGGATCGATGCTGTAGGAACCACGGATGGGGTCGGGCTGCGGGGTGAAGGGCCCCTCAGGGCGGTCGGCCACGGCCACGCCGAGGTGGAACACGCCATTGTAGTCCTTGGCCGAGAAGATGAGGTGGTAGCGGTCGCCCACCTTCACCACATCGTTGTCCCACATCTGTTTCTCCGCCCAGGGCACCTGGTCGACATCGAGCACTTTGCCGCAGTCGGTCACCTCGGCCGTCATCGGGTCGCCCTCGATGCGCAACACGTGGTAGTCGCGCATCTGGAAGTGGCCGCCGTCGTCGTCGAAAGCCGCCCCGCTGTCGCGGTCGTGAGAGGGGTAGACATACAACTTGCCGTCGAAGACATTGGCCGACGGGTCGGCCATGTAGTCCTTGGGAAACAGGTATCTTGTTTTCATCGTTCAGTCCTTTCTTTGTTTATTTTTGTTTGTCAGTGAGCAATTTGATGACCTCCTTCACCACCGGCTTGGCCTTGTAGTTGCGGTCGAAGAAGAGCGGATAGTTGGTGCGTCCGTGCACCGGCCAGTCGTTGAGCCATGAGGTCTTGTCGTAGACACCCCAGAGGGTGACGCGGTTGATGTGGTCTGCATATTTCTTGTAGAGGTTGAAGAAGTCGAGGTAGCGCTGGGTGAACTGCTTCTCCACCTTCTTCGGCAGTCCCTTGCGGTAGGGGTCGATCTGTTCGCGGTAGGCGCTGTTCTGTTCGATGGCCGCTCCGCCGAAGCCCTTGGGGTTGGGCAGCACGTTCATGTCGAGCTCGGTGAACTGCACGCGCACACCCGTAGCGATGAAGGCCTGTATCGACTTCTCATACTCGTCGAGCTTGGGGTAGTCGAGGCCGTTGTGGCTCTGCATGCCCACGGCGTCGATGCGGCACCCCTTCTCCTTCAGCATCTTCACCAGGCGCACCACGCCCTCGCGCTTCCCTGCCTTGTCGAGCGAGTAGTCGTTGTAGTAGAGCTCAGCGTCGGGGTCGGCGGCATGGGCAAACTGGAAGGCCAGCACGAAGTAGTCGGGGCCGATGATGTCGAGGTAAGGCGTGTGGCGGTAGGTGCCGTCGTCGTTGAGTGCCTCGTTGATCACGTCCCATCCCTTGATGCGCCCCTTGTAGCGCGACACCACGTCGGTGATGTGGTGATACATGCGGTCGATGAGCACCTCGCGCGTCACGCGCTTGCCCTGGCTGTCCTTGAACATCCAGGCAGGGGCCTGCGAGTGCCAGACGAGGCAGTGGCCGATGACGGTCTGTCCGTTCTCTTCGCCGAATTTCACCGTTTGGTCGGCGTCTTTCCAGTCGTAGCGGTGCTCCTCGGGGTGAATTTTCTCACCCTTCATGCAGTTCTCCGCCACGATGGAGTTGAAGTTGTTTTTCACGATGTCGGCGGCCGGAGCGTCGCGCTCCCACACCACGTCCGTGTTGACGGCTGCGCCGATGAGAAACTTTCCGGCGGTGGCCTCCTTGAGTGTTTGGCCCTGTGCGGGCATCAGGCTGGCCACGGCGAGGGCCAGGACAATCAGGTTCTTTTTCATGTATTGGTTCGTTATGGGGTTGGGGTGGCCGCCTCGGAGGCGCGACCACCGAATAGGGGAATCATTGTTCGTTGGCTGCGTGTCGGGCTTCAATCTTCCGGTTGATGTCGTCGATCACCTCGTCGGTCAACTCATACTTCGAGATGATCCACATGGCCAGCAGGAGCAGCAAGGCCGGTATGACGCAGACCAGCCAGCGTATGCCCTCCTGGGCGAACGGCGCTTGCTGTTCGAGTCCGTTCATGAAGTAAGCGCCCGCGGCGTTGCCCACCGACATCATGGCAAAGGCCGTGATGAAGAACAGGGCCACCACGCGCAGCGGCCGGTTGTGGAAGAACTCCGTCCAGAGGTCGCTCACCTTGACGTTCTTCGTGTCCTTCTCGTCCATCACCACACGCTCCTTGGTCTGCGAGAAGCAGAACACGAGCAGCGCCAGTCCCACGAGGGCGTAGATGAGCATCGCCACAAACCAGGCGTGGCTGTCGGTGGGCAGTGAGCTGCCCTGCTGTTGGGCGGCGGCGCGATAGCCCGTGAAGGCCAGCACCGCACCCGGCACCACGCCGCCCAGCGCCATGCCCGCCTTGTAGAAGATGCCCGTCAGGGCGTTGACGATGCCGGCGATGCGCTTGCCGCTGGTGTACTCGGCATAAGAGATGACCTCGGGGATCAGCGCCCACATGTAGCCCGTGGCCACGATGACACCCGTCGACTTGATGAACTGTGCGATGTAGACCAGTGTGATGTGGTCTTGCACCGGTCCCATGCGACTGATGACATAGAGCAAGGCCATGCCGATGATGGCCACGGTGAGGAAGATGTAGAACATGTTTTTCTTGCCCACGCGCCGCTTGATGGCCGGCACGAGCGGCATGAAGATGAACGAGGGCAGCGAGCCCAAGCCCATGAAGAGCGCCATCTCGGTCGGCAGGTCCTTGGCCGCCGCCAGCAGCGCCACGAGGATGGGCACGCCCGCCGACACACACAGTCCACCCACGTTGGCCATGAACATGCGCACGGAGGTCAGGATGGTGATCTCGTTGGTGTCGCGCGTCAGCGAGGAGTTGAGGGCACCATAGGGCACGTTGATGAGCGTGTAGAACATCGACAGGCCGACGTAGGTCACGTAGGCGTAGATGAGTTTCACGGTGTCGGTCTGTCCCTCCATGCCGTTCCAGAAGCAGAGGATGGCCAGCACCGTCAGCGGCAGGCCCGCCAGGATGAGGTAAGAGCGATACTTGCCCCAGCGTGGGTTGTGCTTGTCGACATAGGTTCCCACCAGTGGGTCCCACAGCACGTCGACGAGTCGCACCACCAGAAACATGGTGGCGGCCACGCCCGGGTGGAGTCCGTAGATGTCGGTATAGAAGAAGAGCAGGTACATGCAGATGGTCTGGTAGATGAGGTTTTGTGCCAAGTCGCCAGAGCCGAAGCCGATGCGCTGCAGCCAGTTGAGCTTGTAGAAGCCGCGTGATGCGTTGTTTGTTCCAAGGTTTTCCATGGTCGAGAGTTCGTTATAGGTTGTTTTTCTTGTTGTCGCAGATAGGGTGGGGACTTGTTGCCGATGCCAAGAGGCTTGTTCCGTTCGTGTCGCTTGCCGTTAGTCGCCAAGTCCCTTCAGGCAGCGGGCGGCATAGTGGCCCATGGCCTCATAGCCCGCCGGGTTGAGGTGGAGCCAGTCGTCGGAGAAGTCGGGTCGCAGGCGGTCTGGCTGTTGCGGGTCGCGCACCAGTTGGTCGAAGTCGATGACGCCGTCGAAGCAGTCGTTGTGGCGTATCCACTCGTTGACCGTCTGTCGTGCCGCCTCGTGGAACAGCGAGTACCAGCCGTTGCCCTTGAAGGGCGTGATGGTGCCCACATAAGCCTTCAGTCCCCGCTCGTGCACCTGCTGGGCCATGTGCTGGTAGGCCTCGATGAGCTCTTGTGCCACCTGTTCGCTGTTGCCATGCGACACGCCGATGTCGTTGGTGCCCTGGAAGATGATGACCGCCTGCAGTCCCTCCTGTCCCAGGATGTCGCGCCCGAAGCGTTTCAGTGCCGGCTCGCTGATGCCGCCTCGGATGACGCAGTTGGCGCCGATGCCCAGGTTGAGCACGCCCATGGTGCCGCCGAGGGCCTCCGCCATGCGGTCGGGCCAGCGGTTTTGCGCGTCGGTGGTGCTGCCGCGGCCGTCGGTGAGCGAGTTGCCCAGTACCGCCACGGCCTTTGCGTCGGAGCGCACCGCCACCTTCGTCAGGTTGTACCAGTGGGCCAGCCGCTCCACTGTCTGGAAGCGTCGGCCCGGCTTCACCTCACCCCTCGCTATATAAGAATAGGTGCGTGACCCCCTGTGAGAGGTCATGTGTGTGGGTGTGGCGTCGCCATAGCAGATCGTCACCGCCAAGCGCTGCAAGGGGCGGAGCGCAAAGGCCAGTTCGTCGGAGCAGACCGTCTGTCCCGCCGCGATGGTCACCCGCCGCTTGCCGCCAAACGACAGGTAGCGGGCGCTGCGGGTCACGATGGCCGACGTGTCGGCAGCGTCGGCCACATACACCGACCGTATCTCCACCGGCTCGTCGCTGAAGGCGTTGGACAGTTCCACCTTCAGGTGGCGACCGCCCAGCGACACGCGCACCACCTGGCGCAGGGTGTTGCCCGCCAGGCCGACGTGTTGCGGCATGTCGCCCGGCCCGGTGTATTCGGGGGCTGTGGCGAAGGTGCCCACCCAGGGCGCTTGCAGCTCGGGCGTCGCGTGGCCTTGGCGCTGGGCCGAAACCGCAAGCGCCAAGCACAACAGGCAGAACAGGAAGGTGAGTCTTTTCATGTTCGATGGTGATTGATGACGCAAAGTTAGGAAGAAATGACCACAAATTCTGTTTTTTATGTAGCCCGTATGTTTCTTTTTGTCTCATATCCTTCCTTGTTGTGATGATTTTTACTATTTTTGCAGATAAAACAACCAATATGAGACATTTTGCATACCGACTGGCCATCCCCCTGTTGCTCTTTCTGACCCTCATCGTCAGGGCCGACAGTGGTCAACTGTTCACCGCCGACAGGTTGCCCAGCAGCCTCATCAACTGCATCACACAAGACCGCAAGGGTTACATCTGGGTGGGCACCGACTATGGGTTGAGCCGTTTCGATGGTTACCATTTTGTCAACTATCTCCACGACGACGCCGACACCACGTCGATCACCCACAACACCATTGCCGCTTTTCTCGTCGACAGTCAGGGCCGCCTGTGGATCGGCAATGCCAAGGGCCTCATGCGCTACGATTACGCGAGCGACTCCTTCCACCATTATTCCTTCCCCCACGGCCTCACGCCGCGCATCTCTGAGATCATCGAGAGCCACACGGGCGACATCCTCGTCGGTTCGGCCGGCTATGGCCTCTTCGCCATCCCCCGCGGCACCGACGCCGTGAAAGCCCTCGACGCCTACCGGCAGCGCGGGTCCGACGAGTTCTTCACCCACCTCTATGAAGACCGCCAGGGCGACCTCTGGCAGGCCAGCCACCTCTCTGCGTTCACCCGCTATCACAAGGAAGGCGGCCGCGTGACGGCCACGCGCTACCAGTCGCCCTGCGGAGCGCCCGTCGCCTTCGCCCAGCGGGGCAACCAACTGCTCATCATCGGCATGTCGGGCATCGCCCAATACGACTACCGCACCCGCCAGATCAGCGATGCGGGCTACGACTTCGGACCCTTTGCCGGCCACATCACCATCAACGCCGCCATGACCGACCGCCAAGGCAACAGCTACATCGGCACCTCCGAGAGTGGCGTGCTCGTGGCCTGGCGCGGCAGCAAGCGCTTCGTGCCCTATCCCGGCGTCAACATCAGGGGCTTCGAGCCCCAGGCCGCCTACGTCAGCGACCTGCTCATGGATAAGGACCACAACCTCTGGGCCAGCTGTTACAAGAAAGGCCTGCTGCTCCTCTCCGGACAAGAGCAAAACGATTTCAACACCTGGACCTTCGAGTCGCAGAACTTCAACACCGGTGGCGCCGTGTCGTCATTGGCTCCTGGCGACCACGGCGACACGTGGTGCGTGGTGCAGAACAGCGGTGTCTTCCGCTTCGACCGCCAGGGCCGCATCACCGCCCACCCGCAGGCGCCCACCGGCACCAGCGTCATCTATCGCGACCGCCGTGGCAACTACTGGCTCGCAACGGGCAACGCCCTCTACAGCTACCAGCCCGAGACGGGCGCTTCGCGCCAGCGCATGACATTTGAGAGTGCGGGTGTCTACAGCATCGCCGACGACGGCCAGGGACGCCTCTTCGTCTCCGTCTACAGCAAGGGCCTCTACGTGCTCGACACCCGCGACGACCACGTCACGGTGCTCGGCATGAACAGCAAGGCACCTGGCGGCCGCCTCTGCAACGACTGGGTGCGCGCCCTCTACTTCGATGGCGGCCACCGCCTGTGGATCGCCACGTCGAACGGCGTGTGCAACCTCAACACGCAGACACTGCGCTTCGACGACCTCGGATGGAACATCATCCTGTCCGACATACAGGCCAACGCCATCACCGCCGACCGCCACGGCAACATCATCATCGGCACCGACAATGGCCTCTACCGCTATGACGCCAAGAGCCGCAAGGCCTCACGCTTCCCCGGCAGCGAGCCGCTCGACGACAAGCAGGTCTGCTCGCTCGTCACCGACCGCGACGGCAACCTCTGGGCCAGCACCACGATGGGCATCTGGCAGTGGAACGCCGCCCGCCACACGTTCCGCGGCTATGTCAGCGGCAGCGGACTGGTGGGCCACGAGTATGTACAGGGCGCTATGACACGCATGGCCGACGACCGCATCCTCTATGGCACGGCCAGCGGCGTCACCACCTTCTATCCGCGCGTGGTCAACAGACGGCATGAGAAGGTGGGCGAGGTGCACCTCACCAACTTCATCGTCGACGGCCACCGCCGCTCCTGCCTGGGCGACGCCTTCACACTGCCCTACAGCGAGAACTCGTTCACCCTGGAGTTCTCACTGCTCAACTTCAAGCACCAGGCCGACATCTCCTTTGTCTACCGCATCAATGGCGGCAAGTGGGTCAGCACCGACGAGGGCGTCAACGCCATCCCGTTCAACAAGTTGGAGCCCGGCACCTACACCCTCGACGTGCGCGCCTCCTACAACGGCAGTCTCTCGGAGCGCACCACGACGCTCAAGATCACCGTGCAGTCGCCGTGGTACGCCTCGACGGTGGCCTACGTGGTCTACTTCATCCTCTTCGCCTCGTTGCTGGCCTTCATCCTGCTCACCTATGAGCGCAAGCGCAAGGCCGACCTCGACGAACAGAAGATGCGGTTCCTCATCAATGCCACACACGACATCCGCTCGCCGCTGTCGCTCATCATGGGGCCGCTCGCCAAACTGCGCAAGAAACTTGGCGAGACCGACTGCACCGAGGAGATTGATGTCATCGACCGCAATGCGCAGCGGCTGATGATGCTCGTCAACCAGATCCTCGACGAGCGCAAGATCGACAAGAAACAACTCAAGCTCGAGTGCCAGGAGACCGACCTCGTCGACTTCGTGGCGCCCATCATCCGCCTTTACATGTTCCACGCCGAGGAGAAGCACATCACCCTGCGCCTCACCGACGCCGAGGGCACGCCCTATCCGGCCGAGCATGCGCCGGTGAAGGTGTGGATCGACCGCATCAACTTCGACAAGGTGGTGTCCAACCTCCTGTCCAACGCCATGAAGTACACGCCCGACGGCGGACAGATCGACGTGCGCGTCAGTGGTGGCGACGGCTGGGTCAAGCTCGCCGTGGTCGACGACGGTCCCGGCCTGGGCAGTGGCGACGCCCGCCGCCTCTTCGACAGGTTCTATCAGGGCAAGAGCCCCTCGGGCGAGCACTATGTGGGCACGGGCATCGGCCTCAACCTCTGCCGGGCCATCGTGGAGCTCCACCATGGCAAGATACATGCCTCCAACCGCGCCGACGCCCCTCATGGCGCCTGCTTCGAGGTGACTCTCCACACCGGCACCGACCACCTGCGCCCCGACGAGATCATGGAGAGTGCCACCACCGCGGAGCCCACTCGCGAGAAGCGCAAGGGCACGGCCAACCGCAACCTGCGCGTGCTCGTGGTTGACGACGACTGCGAGATACCCAAGTACATCGCCAGTGAGTTGGGCGCCTGGTATAAGTTCACCATTGCCAGCAACGGCAAGGAAGCCCTCGAACAGTTGCTCACGGGCAACTACGATCTTGTGGTCTCCGATGTGGTGATGCCCGTCATGGACGGCATCACCCTGCTCAAGGAGATCAAGGGCAACCCCAACATCAGCGACATTCCCGTCATCCTGCTTACCTCCAAGGCCGACGTGGCCCACCGCCTGGAGGGCCTCCGGCGAGGCGCCGACGCCTATCTGGCCAAGCCCTTCAACATGGACGAGTTGCATGTGCTCATCGACAACCTCGTGGACAACGTGCGCCGCCTGCGCGGCAAGTTCTCGGGTGCGCAGGAACAGCAAGACAAGGTGAAGGACATCAGCGTGAAAGGCAACAACGACGCGCTCATGGAGCGCATCATGAAGTGTGTGAACGACAACCTCCAGAACCCCGACTTCAACGTGGAGATGCTCACCGACGAGGTCGGCATCAGCCGTGCCCACCTGCACCGCAAGATGAAGGAGATCACCGGCATATCGACCTCCGACTTCATCCGCAACCTCCGACTGGAACAGGCGGCCAAGCTCCTCAAGGAGGGAGCCATCAACGTCACGCAGGTGGCCTACTCCGTGGGCTTCAACAACAGGGCGCATTTCTCCACGGCCTTCAAGAAACACTTCGGCATGAACCCCACCGAGTATTATGAGACTTACAGCAAAGAGAGAGAGACATCAGACAATGAGTAAATGACAAACTTGTCGTAACTTTGTCGCCGTCACTCATCTCTAAGCTCCCATGACAAGACAACTCAAGATTATCTTTACATTCCTCCTGGCGCTCCAACCCCTCCTGTCCCTGGCCAATGACGGCCACGGACTGTGGTTGGAGCGCCTTTCTCGTTGTAAAGCCACGACCCACTCACGGCTCGACAAGCGCATGCCCGCCGACGGTTCGTTCCGCATCGTCTGCGACAAGCGGGGCCGCCTGACGGTCAAGGCAGCCTCCAACGCAGCCCTGCGCCACGGCGAGATGACCGCCAGGCGCATGGTGATGCTGGGCCAGATGCACGCCATGGACAGTCTGTTCAGGCCCGCCTTCGGCCTGCGCCTGCTCAACCACTGGGACAATCTCGACGGCACCATCGAACGGGGCTACGCCGGCAAGAGCATCTTCTGGAACTGCGCGCTCCACCCCGAGACGTTCTTCACCGCCAATCCGTCGCCCCAAGCGCTGCGCCTCGACGCCTACGCCCGGGCCAACGCCTCCGTGGGCATCAACGGGACGGTGCTCAACAACGTGAACGCCTCGCCCAAGATGCTCACCCACACCTACCTCGACTCCGTGCGGATGATAGCCAACATCCTGCGCCCATGGGGCCTGAGGGTGTATCTCTCGGTCAACTTCGGCACGCCAAAGGCCCTCGGCGCCACGGCGACCGCCGATCCGCTCGACCCTGCCGTGCGCCGCTGGTGGGTGGCCAAGGCCAACGAGATTTACCGGATGATACCCGACTTCGGTGGCTTTCTCGTCAAGGCCAACTCCGAGGGCCAGCCCGGTCCCTTCGACTACGGGCGCTCCCACGCCGACGGCGCCAACATGCTCGCGGCGGCGCTGAAGCCCCACGGCGGCATCGTGATGTGGCGCTCGTTTGTCTATGGCGCCAAGCACAAGGGCGAGGACCGCGTGAAGCAGGCCGTCTCGGAGTTTCAGGACCTCGATGGGCAGTTTGCCGACAACGTCATCTTGCAGAGCAAGAACGGACCGCTCGACTTCCAGCCGCGTGAGCCCTACGCCCCCATCTTCGACCGCATGACGCGCACCGACCAGATGGCCGAGTGGCAGATCACGCAGGAATACACGGGGCAGGTGCGCCACCTGGTCTACCTCGCCACGATGTGGAAGGAATTTCTGGGTTTTGTCGCGCCTGCGAAGTTGCGCGGCGTGGCGGGCGTGAGCAATGTCGGCGACGACCGCAACTGGTGTGGCCACGACTTCTCGCAGGCCAACTGGTATGCCTTCGGCCGACTGGCCTGGGACCCCACGCTCAGCGCCGACAGCATCGCCGACGAGTGGCTGCGCCTCACCTTTGGCGACGCACCCGAGCTGACGGCCAAGATGCGGCCGATCATGATGCGGAGCCGCGACGACTGTGTGGACTACATGATGCCGCTGGGCCTGCACCATATCTTCCGTTTCGACCACCACTACGGTCCCGAGCCCGACGGCTACAAGGCTGACTACCCCTTGGAGTGGTGCCCCGTCTATTATCACAAGGCTGACAGCACCGGCGTGGGTTTCGACCGGTCGACGAGTGGATCGGGAGCCACGGCGCAGTATCGCGAGCCTTACCGCACGCGTTACGACGACCTCAGCACCTGCCCTGAGGAGTATCTGCTGTGGTTCCACCATGTCGGATGGAACTACCGGATGAAGAATGGCCAGACCCTATGGCACAACCTCCAGGCCCACTACAACCAGGGAGTGCGCGCCGTGGATGGCTATCGCCCCGTGTGGCAGTCGCTGAAGGCCACCGAGATGGCGCACGGCGACGCCGATGGCGCACGTTGGCAGCGCGTCGAGCGGTTGTTGCGCGAGCAGGAGGCCAGTGCGCGAGAGTGGCGCGACACCTGCCTCGGCTACTTCGGCAGGTTTGCCGAGAAGGCCGACAGAGAAGCTAAGTGAACATGGTCAGCGGTTAGTTTTGTGGTGGGTGCGGTGAGACACCTCAAGATAAAGCGTAGGGGTTGACAAAAACTGGGGGAGAGGAAATAGACAAAAACCAGGTTAAACCCCTGTTGGTTTTCTGAGCCTTCGGCTTAGTCTTCTTGCCCGTGTGTGGCCTTACGTGAGCGAGCTCACGACGGCCACGCACGGGCAAGAAGACCGTGGCGCCCCAGCGCCACTCAGAAAACCAACAGGCGATAAACCTTATTAAACCGCTCACGAAATAGTTAACTTATGAAACCGGTTAACTTATCAAATCGCTCACGCATAATGTTCACTCATTAGAAAAATGCGAAATGCAGTGATCGCATGCCATCCCATAGTGGGTGACGTGTCTCGCGTAACAGTCAGCCAAGTGACGTGCAGTGGGCGACGTGTCCCACGTCGCAAATGGAAAGGCCTTGCGGCCTTGTGTTAAAGCCTCTGTTCACATCATCGCAGTGAAGCTGTTGGATTTGATGCGAGTCACACGTGCAGCGCCACGTGGCCCATGGTGGCGCGG
Source organism: Prevotella sp. (assembly GCA_050875105.1). GTDB lineage: Bacteria > Bacteroidota > Bacteroidia > Bacteroidales > Bacteroidaceae > Prevotella. The sequence continues at coordinate 20,712 of JBNMMB010000012.1, forward strand.
AGGTTCATCTCGACGCAGGGGTGCAGGTGCAGTCGTCCCTGTTCGTCGCTCACCACCATCATGTCGATGCCCAGCGGACCGGCATACGCATCGCGCAGGGCCTCGCCAAGCAGGGCGCACAGACGGTCGATGACGCGGCGCAACTGGTCGGGGGCAACGTAGGCGCTGAGCCACTGCCACTTTCGCTCCTCGCTCGCCACGAGGTTGCCCACATAGGCGCCGTGCTCGGTGTAGAAGAGGGAAAGACCGCTGAGCGTGACCTCACCGTGGCCGTCGCTCGTGAGTTCCACGCCGAAATCCAACACCTTATTATAATAGGGCTCCACCATCACGCATCCCTGGTCGGCCACCGTATGGGCCACCCATCCCTGCATCTGTGGCGTCATCTCGGCCAGCGACACACGGCGGACGCCCCGTCCGCTGCTGCTCCAGGGCGCTTTCAGCATTGCGACGCCATGTGAGCGCACGAGGGCGAGACAGTCGTCGACGCTCGTGGCGGCGTGGCTCTCGCCCACGGTGCCCGGCTCCTCGCGCAGGGGCGTGAGCAGGTGGTCGGCAGCCCAGCGCCTGTGGCTCATGGTGCGGATGACGTCGAGCCGTGCCTCCGAGGGCAACAGCTGTGGCGGCACGCCCGCCTCGCGCAGCTCGCGGGTGATCTGCCGGTCCCATCCCCAGGGGTGCAGGCGGAGTGCCGACGGGTCGGCGACCGCCAGCAACTGGCGCACCGACTGTCGCTCGGCGAGCGTGCAGCGGAGCGTGCGCCCCAGCGCGCTGAAAGCCCGGTGGGCATAGGCGGCATCGTCGACAAGCACCACGTCGGTGGCCCCAGCCCACAGGGCGGGCAGAAATCCGAGGTCGTGGCGCAACTGGCGCGCGGCGCGCGGCGGCGTCATGCGGTCGTGGTTGGAAGCCAGCACAATGTCGTGCTCGGGGTTGAAGACATACAAATCCATCGTCCGTGTGGTTGGTTTTATCGTGTCCGCAAAGGTACGAAAAAGAATCAAGGCTTGCCGTTAGAATTAAAAAAAATAAAAAAAGAAAGTTTTGCAAACTACACTTTGCAATAAAAAAATAAAGTATTATCTTTGCAAAGAAATACAGAGCAAGACAAAAAGAGCGCTATGGAAGTCTTCTTTCGCACACACGCTTACCTCGTGGAGCACAACCAAGCGACGGTCAGACGCGTCCTCATGGACGAGATTGACTGGAGCGATAGGCTCATTGGCATCAAGGGAACGCGAGGCGTGGGAAAGACCTCTTTTCTCCTGCAATATGCCAAGGAGCACTATGGTAAGGACGACCGTAAGTGCCTCTATGTCAACATGAACAACTTCTACTTCCAGGGTCGGGGACTGGCCGACTTCGCCAACGACTTCGTGGAGCAGGGGGGACGCGTGTTGCTCATCGACCAGGTGTTCAAGCAGCCCAATTGGAGCCGGGAGCTCCGGATGTGTTACGACCGCTTCCCCCAACTGAAGATCATCTTCACGGGATCGAGTGTCATGCGGCTGAAGGAGGAAAACCCCGAGATCGGCGGCATCGTGAAGAGCTACAACCTGCGCGGCTTCTCATTCCGCGAGTACATCAACCTCATGACCGGGCAAAACTTCCAGCCCTACACGCTCGACGAGATCGTCAACAACCACGAGCACATCATCAAGAAGATCTTGCCCCTCTGCCGTCCGTCGCGCTATTTCCGCGACTATCTCCACCATGGCTTCTATCCTTTCTTCCTGGAGCACAGCAACTTCTCGGAGAACCTGCTCAAGACGATGAACATGATGACCGAGGTCGACATCCTGCTCATCAAGCAGATCGAACTGAAGTATCTCACCAAGATCAAGAAGCTCTTCTATCTCCTTGCCGTCGACGGACCGCACGCGCCCAACGTCTCACAACTGGCGCAGCAGATCGACACCAGCCGCGCCACGGTGATGAACTACATCAAGTACCTGGCCGACGCACGCCTCATCAACATGATCTACACGCCAGGACAGCGCTTCCCCAAGAAGCCGGCGAAGGTGATGATGCACAACCCCAACCTCATGTATGCCATCTATCCCATCAAGGCCGACGAGCAAGACCTCATGGAGACCTTCTTCGTCAACGCCATGTGGAAGGACCACCTCGTCAACCAAGGCACCAAGAACCCCTATTACCTCATCGACGGCAAACAGAAATACCGCGTCTGCGACGCCACCGCCGCGGGCAAGGTGCGCTACACGGGTGACACCATCTACGCCCGCTACAACACCGAGGTGGGCCGCGACAACCTCGTGCCGCTCTGGCTCTTCGGCTTCCTCTACTGACGGAGGGCCCAGGCCACACGCACGTCACACCCCACGACACCACACAACAAAAAATAAACATACATAAACATTAATCATCTATTTTTAAGTAAAATGGCAAAAGAAAAGAAATTCATGACATGTGATGGCAATACCGCTGCCGCCCATGTGAGCTACATGTTCACAGAGGTAGCCGCTATCTACCCCATCACCCCGTCTTCTCCTATGGCCGAGCACGTCGACGAATGGGCTGCCAAGGGGCGTAAGAATCTTTTTGGTCAGACTGTCAGCGTACAGGAAATGGAGTCTGAGGGTGGCGCCGCCGGTGCCGTCCACGGCTCGCTGCAGGCCGGTGCCTTGACCTCCACTTACACCGCATCACAGGGATTGCTGCTGATGATCCCCAACATGTATAAGATCGCCGGTGAGCTGCTGCCTTGCGTGTTCAACGTGTCCGCACGTACGCTGGCCAGCCACTCACTCTGTATCTTCGGTGACCATCAGGACGTCATGGCTTGCCGTCAGACCGGTTTCGCCATGTTCTGCTCTGGTTCGGTGCAGGAGGTGATGGACCTCTCTGCCGTGCCTTATCTCTCCACCCTCGAGAGCTCAGTGCCTTTCATCAACTTCTTTGATGGCTTCCGCACCTCTCACGAGTATCACAAGATCGAGGAGATGGACATGGAGGACATCCGCCCGCTCGTCAACCCCGAGTGGATCAAGCGCTTCCGCGACCGTGCCATGTCGCCTGAGCGCCCCGACACACGCGGCACAGCTGAGAACCCGGAGACATTCTTCACACACCGCGAGGCTTGCAACAAGTACTACGACGCCATCCCCGCCATCGTGGAGAAGCACCTCGCAGAGGTCTCCAAGATCACAGGCCGCGAGTATCACCTGTTCAACTACTACGGCGCACCCGACGCCGAGCACATCATCGTGCTCATGGGCTCTGCCACTGAGGCTGCCCGCGAGGCCATCGACTACCTCACCAAGCAGGGCAAGAAGGTCGGCATGGTGGCTGTCCACCTCTACCGTCCGTTCAGTGTGGAGGCCATCCGCAAGGCTATCCCCGACACGGTGAAGCGCATCGCTGTGCTCGACCGCACCAAGGAGCCCGGAGCCGACGGCGAGCCTCTGTATCTCGACGTCAAGGCCGCTCTCTATGACGATCCGCGCAAGCCGCTGATCGTCGGTGGACGTTATGGTCTCGGTTCTTCCGACACCACACCCGCCAAGATCATCTCGGTCTTCAACAACCTCGACCTCAACACACCGAAGGACCACTTCACGGTGGGCATCGTCGACGACGTGACATTCACCAGCCTGCCTGAGGTGGAGGAGATCCCCATGGGTGGCGACACGCTCTTCGAGGCCAAGTTCTATGGCTTGGGTTCAGACGGTACCGTCGGTGCCAACAAGAACTCTGTGCAGATCATCGGTAACAACACCAACAAGTACTGCCAGGCTTACTTCTCTTACGACTCCAAGAAGTCGGGCGGCTTCACCTGCTCACACCTGCGCTTCGGCGACGAGCCCATCCACAGCGCCTACCAGGTGAACACACCTAACTTCGTGGCTTGCCACGTGCAGGCTTACCTCCACATGTATGATGTGACACGTGGCCTGCGCGACGGTGGCACCTTCCTGCTCAACACCATCTTCGACGGTGAGGAGCTGGTCAACTTCATCCCCAACAAGGTGAAGCGCTACTTCGCTAAGCACAACATCAAGGTCTACTATATCAACGCCACCAAGATTGGTCAGGAGATCGGTCTCGGCAACCGCACCAACACCATCCTGCAGTCGGCTTTCTTCCGCATCACACAGGTCATCCCGACCGACCTGGCCGTGGAGCAGATGAAGAAGTTCATCGTGAAGTCGTATGGCAAGAAGGGTGAGGACGTGGTCAACAAGAACTACGCCGCTGTGGACCGCGGTGGCGAGTACAAGGAGCTGACCGTCGATCCCGCATGGGCTAACCTGGCCGACGAGGCTAAGGTGGAGGACGACGCTCCCGCATTCGTCAAGGAGATTGTCCGTCCGATGAACGCTCAGGCTGGCGACCTGCTGAAGGTCTCCGACTTCGTGAAGTTCAACACCACCGACGGCACCTGGCAGACTGGCACCGCCGCCTACGACAAGCGTGGCGTGGAGGCCTTCGTTCCCGTCTGGAACGTGGAGAACTGTATCCAGTGTAACAAGTGTTCGTTCTGCTGTCCTCACGGCTGTATCCGTCCGTTCGTCCTCGACGAGCAGGAGGCTGCCGGCTTCGACGGCGAGACACAAGACATCATCGCTCCGAAGGCGCTCAAGGGCATGAAGTTCCGCATGGAGACCTCAGTGCTCGACTGTCTGGGTTGCGGCAACTGTGTCGACGTCTGCCCGGGCAAGAAGAACAAGGAGACAGGCAAGGTCGAGAAGGCCCTGAAGATGGTTCCGTTCAACGTGGACGATCCTGCCATGAAGAAGGAAGCCGACAACTGGACTTACCTCGTGAAGAACGTGAAGTCAAAGCAAGACCTCGTTGACATCAAGCAGAGCCCGAAGAACTCTCAGTTCGCACAGACCCTGTTCGAGTTCTCTGGCGCCTGCGCCGGTTGCGGTGAGACACCGTATGTGAAGCTCATCAGCCAGCTCTTCGGTGACCGCGAGATGATCGCCAACGCCACGGGCTGCTCGAGCATCTACTCAGCCTCTGTTCCTTCAACTCCTTACTGCAAGAACGAGAAGGGTCAGGGTCCTGCCTTCAACAACTCTCTGTTTGAGGACTTCTGCGAGTTTGGCTTGGGCATGAGCCTGGCCAACAAGAAGATGAAGGAGCGCATCGTGAAGCTCCTGGGCGAGGCCAAGGACTGCAAGGACGCTCCCGCCGAGCTCATCGCCGCCGCTGACAACTGGATTGCCAACAAGGACGACGCCGACGGCTCGAAGAAGGCTGCCGAGGAGCTGAAGCCGCTCATCGCCGCTGGCGCTGAGAAGGGCTGCCCCATCTGCACCGAGCTGAAGACCCTGGAGCACTACCTCGTGAAGCGCTCACAGTGGATCATCGGTGGTGACGGTGCCTCTTACGACATCGGCTACGGAGGTCTCGACCACGTGCTCTCTACTGGTGAGGACGTCAACATCCTGGTGCTCGACACCGAGGTCTACTCCAACACCGGTGGCCAGTCATCCAAGTCTACTCCTATCGGCGCCATCGCCCAGTTTGCTGCCAGCGGCAAGCGCGTCAGCAAGAAGGACCTCGGCCTGATGGAGACCACCTACGGCTACATCTATGTGGCTCAGGTGGCCATGGGTGCCGACAACGCCCAGACGCTGAAGGCCATCCGCGAGGCTGAGGCTTACCACGGACCTTCGCTCGTCATCGCCTACGCTCCCTGTATCAACCACGGTATCAAGGGCACGAAGGAGGAGAAGCGTAACATGGGACGCTCACAGCACGAGGAGGCTCTCGCCGTCCAGTGTGGCTACTGGCACCTCTGGCGCTTCAACCCCGAGCTGGCCAAGGAGGGCAAGAACCCGTTCCAGCTCGACTCCAAGGCTCCTGAGTGGGAGAAGTTCCAGGAGTATCTCATGGGTGAGGTCCGCTTCTCTTCTCTGAAGAAGGCCGATCCTGACCACGCCCAGGAACTCTTCAACGAGACCGAGAAGAGCGCCAAGCGCCGTTACCAGTCTTACGTGCGCAAGAGCCAGGAGGACTGGAGCGAGATCATCTAATCATCGCATCTCAATGAGTCTCCTCGCACAGAGGAGACCCTAAACACGATATCCCCGCAAGCATCCTTTACAGAAGGATCGCTTGCGGGGATTTTTCTTTCCCCTCATCCACCCGTCCGCCTGGGAAGTGGGGGCATTCTGGCCTTCTATTTGATGAACATGCTCATGTAGAGCGGCAGATACAGGGTGCCTTGTTTGTGGTCTCGGCTTACGGTGCATCTTCCTTGCTGATAATCTTTCTTTTAAGCATTCCTTTGCAACTTATTTCCAGTTTTTCCCCCTTGTTTTGCAACTTTTTTCCAGGTTTCCTTATTCAAAGCAAGTTTATGACGTAAAAGCCACCACTTTGTATGGGGCGAAGCAGTCCTTGATGTGTGACAGCGGCCCGTTATGTGTGCCACAATTGGCAGACTGCTGACTGACAGAAGTGTCATGCCAGGCTGTCGTGCCCATTGTGGCACACTTTTCGTAAGATGATGGGCGAGCGAAGGCTCAATAGATAGAAAATAAGAACAAACAAAAAATATTGCAATCATGAAAATCAAACCATTAGCAGACAGAGTGCTGGTACAGGCCGCACCAGCTGAAGAAAAAGTAGGTGGAATCATCATCCCTGACACTGCCAAGGAGAAACCACAGCGTGGCAAGGTGATTGCCGTTGGCCAGGGCACCAAGGACGATCCCATGGTGCTGAAAGAGGGCGACACCGTGCTCTATGGCAAGTATGCCGGCACGGAGCTCGAGAATGAGGGCGAGAAGTACCTCATGATGCGCCAGAGCGATGTGCTCGCCGTCGTCGAGGAGTAATCCGACAGACGGAAAGCATGAGAGGAGGAAACACCTATTATAATATAACACATTAAACATCTGAATCAAATTATGGCAAAGATTATCAAATACAATACAGAGGCTCGCGACCTGCTGAAGCAGGGCGTTGACCAGCTCGCTAACGCTGTGAAGGTGACACTCGGCCCGAAGGGTCGCAACGTGGTCATCGAGAAGAAGTTTGGCGCTCCCGTCATCACCAAGGACGGTGTGTCAGTGGCCAAGGAAGTGGAGCTCGAGGACAAGTTTGAGAACACAGGCGCTCAGCTCGTGAAGAGCGTGGCCTCGAAGACTGGCGACGATGCCGGCGACGGCACCACCACAGCCACCATCCTCACTCAGGCCATGGTCAACGAGGGCTTGAAGAACGTCACTGCTGGTGCCAATCCCCTGGACCTGAAGCGTGGCATGGACAAGGCCGTCAGCAAGGTGGTCGACTACATCAAGGCCAACGCCGAGGTGGTGGGCGACAACTACGACAAGATCGAGCAGGTGGCCACAGTCAGCGCCAACAACGATCCCGAGATCGGTAAGCTGCTGGCCGACGCCATGCGCAAGGTCTCCAAGGACGGCGTGATCACCGTCGAGGACAGCAAGACCCGTGAGACCAGCATCGGTGTCACCGAGGGCATGCAGTTTGACCGCGGCTACCTGAGCGGCTACTTCGTGACCGATACCGACAAGATGGAATGCGTCATGGACGATCCTTACATCCTGCTTTACGATAAGAAGATCTCCAACCTCAAGGAGTTCTTGCCCATCCTGCAGCCCGCTGCTGAGAGCGGTCGCCCCCTGCTCGTCATTGCAGAGGATGTCGACTCAGAGGCCCTCACCACACTGGTGGTCAACCGTCTGCGTGGTGGCCTGAAGATCTGCGCCGTCAAGGCTCCTGGCTTCGGCGATCGCCGCAAGGCCATGCTCGAGGACATCGCCGTGCTCACAGGTGGTGTGGTGATCAGCGAGGAGAAGGGCTTGAAGCTTGAGCAGGCCACTCTCGAGATGCTCGGCACAGCCAAGAAGGTGACTGTCGACAAGGAGAACACCACCATCGTTGGTGGCGCTGGCGACAAGGAAAACATCCACGAGCGTGTGCAGCAGATCAAGAACGAGATTGCCAACACCAAGAGCAGCTACGACAAGGAGAAGCTCCAGGAGCGTCTGGCCAAGCTCGCTGGTGGTGTTGCCGTGCTCTATGTGGGTGCCAACAGCGAGGTCGAGATGAAGGAGAAGAAGGACCGTGTGGACGACGCCCTCTGCGCCACTCGCGCAGCCATGGAGGAAGGCGTGGTCGTCGGTGGCGGCACCACCTACATCCGTGCCCAGAAGGAACTCGAGGGTCTCAAGGGCGACAATGCCGATGAGCAGACAGGTATCAACATCGTGCGCCGTGCCATCGAGGAGCCTCTGCGCCAGATCGTCAGCAACGCTGGCGGCGAGGGTGCCGTGGTGGTCGACAAGGTGCGCCAGGGCGAGGGCGACTTCGGTTACAACGCCCGCACCGACACCTATGAGGACCTGCGCGCCAAGGGCGTGATCGATCCGGCCAAGGTGGAGCGTGTGGCTCTGGAGAACGCCGCTTCCATCGCAGGCATGTTCCTCACCACGGAGTGTCTCATCGTCGACAAGCCTGAGGAGAAGCCCGCTATGCCCGCCGCACAGCCCGGCATGATGTAATCCATGAATTGAATGGGGCATGGCTTCGGCCATGTCCAAAAAACATAAGAAGAGAGGGTATGAAGCCTATGTGCTCCATGCCCTTTCTTCTTTTTTTGCCTTTCTTCGATTTTTATGGCCGATTAATTTGCAAGTTAGCGAATAACAAGCTATCTTTGCAACATAATAGTTTCATATAGGCAAGTTTAAAGGTAGCTAAATCATTTTAGTAACTAGGTTATTTAGATTAGAGCTAGAAAATTTTGATTTGTTTTAGTAGATTAGTTTTTAAGTAGTTTGTTTTTGAAAATCGGTTGTCGTGATGACATCCGATTTTTTTTGTTTCCATTAGTCATGGCGGCTATGGCTGTCGGTCTCACTTTTTCTTCAGCACGAACACCTTGGTCTCGTGAGCCGCCACGCGTCCTTTCCATCGTGTGGCGTTGCGTGCGATGTCGCGGTGTTGCCACACGTCGCGCACGGTCTGCCGGCCCTCGATGCCAAGTTTGGCAAAGTCGGCCGAGAGCGTTGCGGGCTGGTCGCTGCTGTTGAGGATGGCCACGGCGTGTGAGCCGTCGGCCAGCGGGCGGACGAAGACCTGACAGCGGTCGGTGCACACCTTGCGCTCAGCGGCGCGCCCCAATGGGTCCTGGTCGATGGCGATCACCTCGCTGTTGAGCAAGATGCGGCGCACCTCGTCGGGCACCTTCCTGAGGTCGTTGGTCATGGCCAGGGGCGACGACAGCATGCACCAGAGGCTCATCTGCGACTGGTATTCGGTCAGCGAGCAGCCCTTGCCGCCCAAGTCGCTCGAAGGGCCACCCTTGCCGTCGAGGCCCACCACGAGCATGTCCATGTCGGGCCATTGGCCCTGTCGCACATAGGGCGCAAGCGGAGCGGTGATGTTCACGATGTCGAGAATGCCCATGCCGCCCTGATGGGTGGTGTCGCGCCACATGTCGCGCACGTCGTAGGTGGTGCGCCACAGTTGTCCGCCCACCGCTTCGCACCACTCCTCGCCGTGGCGCTGGCCCCACTCGCAGATGCCGAGTGCGATGTCGCGTCCAGAGTGTTGCAGGGCGTTGGCCATGGTGCGATAGCGCTGGCGTGCCGTGGCGCTGTCGTCGGGAGCGTTGCAATAGTCATATTTCAGGTAGTCGATGCCCCATGAGGCAAAGGTGCGCGCGTCTTGCTCCTCGAAGCCCAGGCTGGCGGTCCAACCGCCACAGGTCAGTTGGGCGGCGTCGGAGTAGATGCCGAGTTTCAGGCCTTTCGAGTGCACATAGTCAGCCACGGCCTTGATGCCATTGGGAAACTTCTTCGGGTCGGGGATGATGTTGTTGCGCCGGTCGCGTCCGCCCTGCCACAGGTCATCGATGAAGATGTATTTGTAGCCCGCATCGGCATAGCCGCCCTCGACCATGGCGTCGGCGGTCTCGCGGATGAGTTGGTCGGAGATGTTGCCCTGGAAGAGGTTCCACGTCATCCAGCCCATGGGCGGTGTGGGCGTCAGTTGGTTGCGTGGGGTGGGGGTGTTACCGCCTGTGGTGTTGGTCGGTTGTGCAGGGGCCATGGCAGAGCAGGCCAGTAGCGCAAGCGCAAGCAAAAAAGATCTTTTCATGGTTTTGTCGTATTGATGAATGGTTGATGACGCAAAGTTAGGCATTTATTCTCATTCGCCCCACTGTTTGCGTGAATAACTGCCACCAAAATGTTTGTCTGATATTTGTAATATTCACAACCTTTGCTTATCTTTGCAAAGGATAGGAGAATAAGATATGACAGACATCATCACCCGCAAGCTGCCGGCTGGCCTCCAGTCGTTCAAGGTCATTAGAAATGAGGGCTACCTCTATGTCGACAAGACAGACATCGTGTGGAAACTGGCAAACAGTGGCAAGAAGTATAACTACCTGAGCCGCCCTCGCCGTTTCGGCAAGTCGTTGCTTGTTGATACGTTGCAGCAGTATCTTGAAGGTCGGAAGGACCTCTTCGATGGCCTGAAGATCATGCAGCTCGAGAAGGACTGGAAGCGGTATCCCGTCATCCGCCTCGACATGAGCCGTGGCGGGGCCAGCGCTGCGACATTGCGTTCCTATCTTGACATCCGCTTCGGCGAGTATGAAGAGACTTATGGCGTCACGCCAAAGGCAACCGCCAATCTTGCCGACCGCTTCCATGGCATCATCGCGGCGGCCTACAAGCAGACAAGTCTTCAGGTGGCCATCCTCATCGACGAGTATGATGCTCCCTTGCAACACTCATGGCACACGCCCGAACACGAGGCGTGCACGGGCGTGTATCGCGAGGTGTTTGCCATCCTGAAAGCCGACGACGAATACGAGCGGTTTGTCTTCCTCACGGGCATCACCAAGTTCACGCAGATTTCCCTGTTCTCCGTGTTGAACAACCTGACCAACATCAGCTTCTTGCCCGAATATGCCGCTGTCTGCGGCATCACGGAGCAAGAGATTGTCGACAACTTCACACCGGAACTGGAGCGGATGGCGACACGCAACAGGTGGACATTCCAGGAGACCCACGACCGGCTGAAGAGCTATTACGACGGCTATCATTTCAGCGAGGACAACATGGTGGACATCTACAATCCCTTCAGCCTCATCAATGCCTTGGACCAATCAAGGATACGTAATTTCTGGGCAGCCTCGGGAGCCACGGCGATGATCCCTAAGTTTGTGGACAACATGGAGTTGCGGCTGAAGAACTTTGAGGGGTGCCGCATCTTGCGCGACACCTTGGAGACATCCGACGTGGCGGGTGGTGGCGCTGAGCTGTTTCTTTACCAGTCGGGCTATCTGACCATCAAGAGTAGCGATGAGTTTGGCTATGTGTTGGGCTTCCCCAATGAGGAAGTGAAGCGGGCCCTCTACGAGACGGTGCTTCCCGCCCTCGCCATGCGTTCTGTGAGCGACATCCAGTCGATACAAGCGAACCTGTATGCCCAATTGGGCATGGGACAGGTGGACGACGCCATGAAGTCGCTCAAGTCCCTCGTGGCCGACGTGCCCTACAGCAACAAGAAGCTCGCGTCGATGGACATGGAGGAGCGCTACCGCCTGATCATCAGCACCATCCTCAACGCCATCGGCTTGAAGGTGGAGGTGGAGCACATGCTCGCCACCGGCCGCATCGACATGACTGTGCAGACCTCGCACTACATCTATGTCGTTGAACTGAAGTTGCGCAACAATGGTGGCCAGGACGCCGCCACAGAGCAGATCCTCGACCGCCAATACCTTGAGCCGTTCAAGGCCGACAAGCGCCAGGTCATCGGCCTCGGCATAGAACTCGACGAGAACGGCAAGGGACTGCTCGGGTGGAAAAGAGTGGAATGAAGATCGCGTCATACGCTGGTAGCACCAGCTATTATAAAGGCCCCAGTCAACTGTATTGCCAGTTGGCTGGGGCCTCATCGTCTCATGATGGCGCTCGAAATGTCTCATTCGGCGAAAGTGACTGAAAATAAGGCGGAAAGGCCATGGCTATTCGCATGGTATTCCTTAACTTTGCGACAAACAAAACACCAATCACCAACCCAAAGCCCATGACAACGAGATCGATTTTCTTCACCTTGGCTGCCGCGATGTGCTTCTCGGCGGCTTCGGCACAAAAGAACTATGAGATAGGCATCCCCGGCAATGCCAACTACAACTATCTGAAGAACTATGCCCCCCTGAAGCAGTATGTCAACCACACGAAGTATCCCAACTTCAAGTTGGCTGCCGGCATCGGCGTGTATGACTACAAGCACGACTCGCGCGTCAAGGAGATAGCCGACAACTATTATGATGAGGTGGTCTGCGGCAACGCCATGAAGATGGGCAGCTGCGTGGACCAGAACGGCAACATGAACTTCAGCAGCGTCAGCGAGTTTGTTGACAACGCCACCGCCGACGGCCTCCAGATCTATGGCCACACCCTGGCCTGGTCGGCCCAGCAACCCATCGGTTGGTTGCGCAGTCTCATCAAGGATCGTCCGGCCCCCGAGGATCCAGAGGCCAACATCACCGTGTATCAGGCGGTGACCAGCAAGGACTTCCGTACCGACAAGACCGTGGGCTGGCACTCCGACACCGAGCAAGCCGGTTTCTCGCTGACCTTCTCTGACGCCAACGGCCTGCGCGTGCACACCACCAAGCAACTCGGCTGGTGGGAGGTGCAGTTCGTGCCCATGTCGGGCCTTCCCCTGGAGGAGGGCGCCAACTACAAGGTGACCCTCGAGGTGCGCGCCTCGAAGGCTGGCACCATCCACTCAATGCTTGGCTCGTGGGGTGGCGGCGTGTCGAAAGACATTCCCCTCACCACCGAGTGGAAAACCGTCGAGGTGAACTACAACAACTCCAAGGGAGGCGATTTCCTCCTGATACAGTGTGGCGACTTCATGGGCGACTTCTATGTGCGCAACATGACCCTCTCCAAGGCAGTCAAGGCGCGCCAGGTGACCGAAGACCGCCGCTGCATCGTGGTGAAGGCCGGCCAGCGCACGAGCAACGTGTGGGACAACCAGTTCTGGATTGTCACGCCGGGCTTCAAGAAGGGCGCCAAGTATGAGTTCTCGGCCGACGTGCGTGCCGACAAGGCCGCCAAGGCCTCCACGCAGATCCACAACGCACCAGGAGCTTATGCCAACTACGACGCCATCGGCAACGTATACTTCACCAACGACTGGAAGACCGTCAGCAGCAAGGGAACGCTCTCGAGCGACGGCAAGTCGATTGCCTTCAACCTCAGCGAACTGGCCGACGCCAATAATTATTATTTCGACAATCTCAGCTTCAAGGTCGACGGCCAGGAGCTCCTCGTCAACGGCGACCTGGAGGGCGACGACGTCTCCTCGTTCACCGTCAACGACTCGCAGACCAAGTTTGGCAGTGCCACCATCACCGACCAGATCACCTATGTGAAACTCCCCACCACCATTCCCCTGTCCGCAGAGGAACGCCACGACACCCTGGTCTATGCCATGGACAAGTGGATCAAGGGCATGATGGAAGCCTGCCACGGCAAGGTCAAGGCCTGGGACGTGGTCAATGAGGCCATCAGCGGTGGCGACAGCGACGGCGATGGCTACTATGACCTGCAACATGCCGACGGATACAAGTCGGGCGCATGGGATGTGGGCGGCGACGCCTTCTTCTGGCAAGACTTCATGGGCGACCTCGAGTATGTGCGACAGGCTGTGCGCCTGGCCCGCAAGTATGGTCCCGACGATGTGAAGCTCTTCATCAACGACTACAACCTCGAGTCGTTCTGGGACGACAACAAGAAACTGAAGTCACTCATCCACTGGATCGACAAGTGGGAAGCCGATGGCGTGACCAAGATCGACGGCATCGGAACGCAGATGCACCTCTCCTGCTCGATGAACGACAATGACCTGCAGAACCGCAAGAGCCATGTGGAGAAGATGTTCCGCCTGATGGCCGCGACGGGTCGCCTGGTGCGTGTGAGCGAGCTCGACATGGGCATGGACGACGCCAACGGAAAGGCCGTGGCCACAGCCGACATGACCGAGGAGATGCACCAGCGCATGGCCAACTACTACGAATGGATCGTCAGCACCTATCTCAGGATCGTGCCGCCCGCACAGCAGTGGAGCATCTGCCAGTGGTGCATCTGCGACTCGCCCGAGGGCAGCGGCTGGCGTGCCAACACCCCCGTGGGCGTCTGGACGCGCGACTACTACCGCAAGCACGCCTATGCCGGCTATGTCAGAGGCTTGGGCGGCAAGGTGCAGACCGGCATCGAGACCGTGGACCAAGACACCCAGCGTGCCCCCAAGGGCATCTACACCCTTGGCGGACAGAAACTCGACCGACTGCCAGCGCATGGCATCGTCATCGTGGACGGAAAGAAAATCGTGATGTAACTTTTCATAATGCAATGGTTTTTCGGTGCCCGACTCGTCAGACTCCTTGTCTGATGGGCCGGGCGCCATCATTTCTGTCGGGATGGGAAACGCAATGACAAGAAAAGGAGCGAAACAACAGTTACGGCTAACCAAAGGGGACTCGCTATCGCGTACAGCCGGCTTCTCTATCAAGTACAGCCGGCTTCTCTATCGAGTACAGCTGGCTTCTCTATCAAGTACTGCCGGCTTCTCTATCAAGTACAGTTGCGATCAACTAAAAGCGACGGGTCCATCCACCTGTTGGCATGAGTCGTGGACAGGCGTGCCCGCATACGGATTTGCCTTGGCGGGATTGCGCCTGGCTTGCCCTGCGCGGGCAGATAGAACCGAGCGCGGGCCGTTTGGACAAATCCGCTTGAATTCATTATTGGTTATCTTCCACTTTTAGGAGAAAAAGCGTTAACTTTGCAGCATGAAAGCAAAATTTCGCATAGACTGGAAGAAAGCACTGATCTTCCTCTTCGTATCGGCAGGACTCTATTGCCTGACCCACTCGTTCACCATGACGCTTGGCATCCTGTTGCTGCTCATCGTGGCCGACTTCCTGTTGGCCGACTGGGATGACACGCGCAAGCGCAAACGAGAGTGGCGCGAGTTTGAGGATGAGCTGCGTCAGAAACAAGCAGGCCAGCAGGCCGACGCGTCGAAACCGAAGGAAGAGGAACGGTCATGAACGAGTTGCTCATCCTCTCCAGCGAGTTCGGAGGCAGTCACCCCTTGCCTTTCGCTTCGGGTGGCGTGAAGGCGGGCTTTCCCAGTCCGGCACAAGACTACATGGCCGAAAGCCTCGACTTCGACAAGGATCTCATCGAGCATCCTGCCGCTACGTTCTATGCGCGTGTCGTCGGCGACTCGATGATCGACGCCGGCATCAGCGAGGGCGACATCGTGGTGATCGACAAGGCCCTCGAACCCGAGCAGGGCGACATCATTGTGGCTTTCATCGATGGCGAGTTCACGCTGAAGTTCATTGATTTCACCCACAAGGACGACGGCTACATCGAACTCGTGCCGGCCAACAAGAAATACAGCCGCATCCGTGTCTATCCCACCGACAACTTCAAGGTGTGGGGCGTGCTGGCCTGGAGCATCAAGCCACGCCGGGCCACCTCGATGAACCGTATCAAATATTAATTTCCCATCATGCAACAACTCGTCAAACTATATCAGCAGTGGGCCGGAACGACGCCCGCACAAGTGGAAAAACTGGCAGGGGCAGGCAGCAACCGGCAGTATTATCGCCTGACAGCCGCCGACGGATCGACGGTCATCGGCGTCGTGGGCACCAGCCGTGAGGAGAACCACGCCTTTGTGACCATCGACCGCCACTTCACGCTCCGCAAGTTGCCCGTGCCCACCTTGCTGGCCGTGAGCGATGATGAGATGCGCTACCTGCAAACCGACCTTGGGCGCACGTCGCTCTTCGATGCCATCCGTGGCGGACGCGAGGCCGGCGGCCGCTATGACTTGGCCGAGCAGACCCTGCTGAAACGCACCATCCGTGCCTTGCCCGACCTGCAGATACGCGGTGCGAGAGGCCTCGACTGGAACGTCTGCTATCCCCAACCCGAGTTTGACGAGGACAACGTGCTCTTCGACCTCAACTATTTCAAATATGATTTCCTCAAGCTCACGGGGCTCGACTTCCATGAGCTGAAGCTCGAGGCCAGTTTTCGCCGTTTCGCCAAGGACCTCACGTCAGAGCCGTCGGAGAGTTTCATGTATCGCGACTTCCAAGCTCGCAACGTCATGCTCGACGCCGAGGGCAACCCCTTCTTCATCGACTTCCAGGGCGGTCGCAAGGGACCTTATTATTATGACCTCGCCTCGTTCCTCTGGCAAGCCTCGGCACGCTATCCCTATAAGTTGCGGCGCGAGCTGGTGGCCGAGTATTACGACTCGCTGAAGCAATACACCGAGGTGCCCTCCGTGCGCCATTTCGCCGGTCGGCTGAGTCTCTTCGTGCTCTTCCGCACGTTGCAGGTGCTCGGCGCCTACGGTTTCCGCGGCCTCTACGAGCGCAAGCAACACTTCATCGACAGCATCCCCATGGCCATGGACAACCTGCGCGACCTGTTGAGCCTGCGCGAGGAGGTGCTGCCCTATCCCTACCTGCGCGAGGTGCTCACGCGGCTGGCCGCGATGCCCCGCTTTGCCCATCGCGAGGAACCCGTCCATCAGCGTGCCGACGGATACAAGACCACTGACCGCAACATCTATCCCACCCATCCGCAGGACGGCCCCGCCACCTTCTCGAAGTACGACGGCAAGGGCCCGCTGGTGGTGCGCGTCTACAGCTTCTCTTATCGCAAGGGCATCCCCGAAGACCCCACAGGCAATGGCGGCGGCTATGTCTTCGACTGCCGTTCGACCCACAACCCCGGTCGCTATGAGCCCTACAAGAAGCTCACCGGACTCGACGAGCCCGTGATCCGCTTCCTGGAGGACGATGGCGAGATACTCGAGTTTCTGGAGCATGTCTATGCCTTGGCCGACAAGCACGTGGCCCGCTATGTGCAGCGCGGCTTCACCAGCCTGATGTTCTGCTTCGGTTGCACGGGCGGACAGCACCGCTCAGTCTACAGCGCACAGCACCTGGCCGAGCACATCCACGAGAAGTTTGGCGTGGAGGTGCGCATCTGCCACCGCGAGCAAGGCATCAGCCAGACGTTGCCCGCCGAGAAAAAGGAGCCCCAAACACTTGCTGATTAAGAAAAGAATGGTTACCTTTGCACGTATGAAGCAAGCTATGATTTTCGCAGCCGGTCTGGGAACGCGCCTCAAGCCCCTCACCGACACCATGCCCAAGGCCTTGGTACCTGTGGGCGGTGAGCCCTTGCTGCGGCGCGTCATCTTCCGCTTGCGTGATGCCGGCTTTACGCACATTGTCGTCAACGTGCATCATTTCGCCTCACAAATCACCGATTATCTTCAGGCCAACGGCAACTTCGGGCTCGACATCCGCGTCAGCGACGAGACCGAGCAGTTGCTCGACACGGGCGGGGGCCTGCGCAAGGCGCAATCCCTCTTCACCCCGCATTGCCCCATCCTGATACACAATGTCGACATCCTCAGCAATGTGGACCTCGACAAGTTCTACCGCGCCGACTGGCGCGTGAACTGCCCCGACTGCGGCGTGCCCCATCTCATGGCTGGCGCCCGGCTGCTCGTGAGTTGGCGCAAGACGAAGCGCTACCTGGTCTTCAACGACCAGATGTTGCTCGTGGGCTGGGTCAACACCGCCACGGGCGAGGTGAAGTCGCCCTTCGCTGAGGTGCGAGCCGCCCTGCAGCAACTCGCCTATCCGCTCACCATTGCCGACGAGCCGATGGTCGTGGCAGGCCATCTCCACCTGTATGCCTTCAGTGGCATCCACGCCTTCTCACCCTCGCTGTTCCCGCAGATGGTGGGTTGGCCAGCCAAGTTCCCCATCATGGACTTCTACCTCAAGGCCTGCGCCACCACACCCATCATGGGCTATGTCAAGCCAGGCCTGCGCCTCATGGATGTCGGCAAGATCGACACGCTCGCCGACGCCGACGCCTTCGCCCAAACGCTGACCGTCTGACCATGGCGCAAGCGAGGGCAACAGACACAAGACACTCACACTTTTTTACACTCAATATGCAACAGAAGATTATCATCCTCGACTTTGGTTCACAGACCACGCAGCTCATTGGCCGGCGTGTGCGTGAGCTCGACACCTTCTGCGAGATCCTGCCCTACAACAAGTTTCCCAAGGACGACCCGTCAGTCATCGGCGTCATCCTCAGTGGATCGCCCTACAGCGTCCACGACAAGGAGGCTTTCCGCATCGATCTCAATGAGGTCATCGGCAAGTATCCTGTGCTCGGCATCTGCTACGGTGCGCAGTTCATCAGCAACACGCTGGGCGGAAGCGTCGAGCAGACCGGCACGCGCGAGTATGGCCGCGCCAACCTGGAGACCATCGACACCACGTCGCCCATCTTCAAGGGCTTCGACAAGGGCTCACAGGTGTGGATGAGCCACGGCGACACCATCACCGCCATCCCCGACGGGTTCCACGTCACGGGCTCGACAGCCGACGTGAAGTATGCCGCTTTCGCCAACGACGAGAAGCGCGTTTGGTGCGTGCAGTTCCACCCCGAGGTGTACCATTCGTTGCAAGGCAAGTTGCTCCTCAAGAACTTTGTGGTTGACATCTGTGGCAGCCGCCAGGAATGGAGCCCCGCCAGTTTTGTGGAGTCGACCGTCAAGGAGCTCAAGGAGCAGGTGGGCGACGACCGCGTCATCCTCGGCCTCTCGGGAGGTGTCGACTCGAGCGTCTGCGCCACCCTGTTGCACAAGGCCATCGGCAAGAACCTCACCTGTATCTTCGTGGACCACGGCATGCTGCGCAAGAACGAGTTTGAGAAGGTCATGGAAGCCTACAACGGACTCGGCCTCAATGTCATCGGCGTGGACGCCAGCGAGAAGTTCTTCAAGGACCTCGAGGGCGTCACCGATCCCGAGCAGAAGCGCAAGATCATCGGTCGCGACTTTGTGGAGGTCTTCAACGCTGAGGCCAGGAAGATCACCGACGCCAAGTGGCTCGCCCAAGGCACCATCTATCCCGACCGCATCGAGAGCCTGAGCATCACGGGCATGACCATCAAGAGCCACCACAATGTGGGCGGACTGCCCAAGGAGATGAAACTGCAACTCTGCGAGCCGCTGAAGTGGCTCTTCAAGGATGAGGTGCGCCGTGTGGGCTATGAGCTCCAGATGCCCGAGCGTCTCATCAAGCGCCATCCCTTCCCCGGACCGGGCCTGGCTGTGCGCATCCTCGGCGACATCACCCGTGAGAAGGTGCGCATCCTCCAGGATGCCGACGACATCTACATCGAGAAGATGCACGATTACCAGATGCCCGACGGCACATCGCTCTACGATCATGTGTGGCAGGCCGGCACGGTGCTGCTGTCCACCATCCGCTCGGTGGGAGTGATGGGCGACGAGCGCACCTATGAGCATCCCGTGGCCCTGCGCGCCGTGACGTCGATGGACGCCATGACCGCCGACTGGGCTCGCCTGCCCTACGACTTCATGGCCGATGTGTCGAATGAGATCATACGCAAGGTGAAGGGCGTCAACCGCGTCTGCTATGACATCTCGTCAAAACCGCCTTCGACAATCGAGTGGGAGTAAGCCCGTCGGCCTGTCATCATGGTCAAGGAACGATGAAAGTCTACACCCACTTTGGCGCCGACGAGGAGAGCCGGCGCGATGAACTGATACGGACCATTGAGCATAGTGTGGAGCGGCTGAAGCTCGAGGAACTCGAGGCGCTCTACTATGACTTGGTGGCGAAGGACTACATCCGTAAATGAGATAAGACGAACGCACAAGTTTGCGCGACAAAACACGCAAATGACAACAAACGACCTGAGCCCCTTCATCATGGAGGGGCTTTTGTCTGTCTGTCGCAAGGGGAGGGGAATTGTCACTTCGACAGACAGGCGCTGCTTGATGAATGACATGATTTTGTCTGCTAAATAGACGTGAAGAGAACGAAGACATCCAGACTTTGGTTGGCCTTGGCGTGCTTGGCGATGTGGCCAAGCGTGCGCTGCATGGCCGGCGACTCGCTTCAGTGGCGCCACTGGGGTGGGGCGCTGTCGGTGTTGCCAGGCCGGGCCATTGTGATGGACTCTTACCAGCGCTCATGGCAGAAAGGCAAGAGCAATGTGGCCCTGGCCCTCGAAGCCAGCTACACGCCCCTGCCGTCGGACAGCGATGCCTTTGCCGCCGACTATGGTTATCCCACCCTCAGCGCTGGCGTCCGATACCATTGGAACCACGGCGTGACGATGCACAAGACCGGTTGCGAGACGTGGGGCATGGCCCAGGAAGTGGACTACGACTCGCGCTTGGGCAATGCGGTGTCGCTCTATGGCACCTTTTCACGTCCCTTCTTTCGCGCTCGCCGCTGGATGGCCGACTATTCCCTGAGTTTCGGAACCACCTATTCGCAGCATAAGTACAACAAGACCAACAATGTCGACAATGAGTTGATCGGTTCGCGCTGGCTCATCTATTTTGGCGCGGGCCTTCATCTGACGTGGCGCTTGGCCGACGACTGGGGCTTGCGGGCAGGCGTCGACTATTACCATCACAGCAATGGCGCGCTCAACCGGCCCAACAAAGGCGCCAACTTCGTGGCGCCCTCGCTTGGCGTGGTCTACCTGCCGTACTACAAGGAGGCGGTCAAGGCCACCCGCCCCGCGATGCGCCAGCGCTTCAAGTCCTATTGGTATGTGGACCTGACGGCCGCCGTTGGCGCCAAGACGCTGGAGGAAGACTGGAAGAAGACGCAGTTTAAGACACCGCCCGGCGATCCCGACTATCGGACGGAACACTTCAAGCTCTATGCAACCTATGCCCTGTCGGCCGACGTGATGTGTCGTTATCAGCGGCGCTGGGCGTCGGGCGTGGGCGTCGATGCCTTTTATGGCACTTATGCCTCCCACATCCGACGGATGGACGAGGCCAATGGCTACCAGGAAAAACACTCGCCCTGGAGCCTGGGCATAGCCGGCAAGCACGCGGTGTTCTGGCACCAGTTGTCGCTCAACATGGCGCTCGGCGTGTACGTGTTCCGCCACATGGGCCATGCGGCCAGCGGTTTGGAGAAACCCTATTATGAGCGCGTCGGGCTGCGCTACGCCTTCAAGCGGCTGGGCGGCTTGCAGGTGGGGGCCGATGTGAAGGCCCATTATCTCAAGGCCGACTACACCGAGGTGACGGTGGGCTATCCCATCCGCCTGTGACGGTCACCCCGCCTGCCAGTGATTTGCAGGTCTTGCCACTTGCTGAAACGAAAAGGGCCATCCTTGCTCCCATGAGCGAGGGTGGCCCTTCTTGCGTTTCGAAAAGCGAGCGTCCTGTGGTCTTCTCAGACAGGACGTTATCGTTACTTCTTTTCCTTCATCAAGTCGCGTATCTCGGTCAGCAACTTCTCCTCAGCTGAGGGCACGGGCGGCGCGGCCGGCTTCTCCTCCTCCTTCTTGCTGTGCGTCAGTTTGTTGATGACCTTGACCAGGAGAAACACGCAGAAGGCGATGATCACAAAGTCGATGAGGTTCTGGATGAAGTTGCCATAGTTGATCGTGGCCGATTGCATCTCGATGCCGTCGGCAATCTTCTCCGTCGGCAGTTTCACCTTCAGGTCGGAGAAGTTCACTCCGCCGATGAGCCAGCCGATAGGCGGCATGATGAGGTCGTCGACAATGCTGGAGACGATCTTGCCAAAGGCGCCGCCGATGATCACACCGACAGCCATGTCAACGGCGCTGCCCTTGACGGCAAACTCCTTGAACTCGCTAAAAAACTTTCCCATGATATTTGTTGATTTGTAATTAGATGATTGATTCGCTTTGTTTTCAGTGGGCAGTGACGCCGCCGGGCGGACGTGCAGTTTGTCATGTCTGTGTTGCACTCGCGCCCATTCGCACCCAGTGGGAACGTCTCCGTCCTTTCCACCTTTTCTTTTTTAATATATTTAATACTCTTTTCGTCTGCAAAATTAAAAAAATATTTGTATCTTTGCGGTCGAAAAAGGGAAAATTTAGTGGGTCTTTGCGTGAAGCGGGCCGCTGAAAGCACCTTTCTTGCAGTCTCCCTCAAAACGCGCGGCAAGCGTGGCGTGGGGCTCAAGGCAAAGCAAGTTATATTTTTAACAACTATAAAACACAAGTAAAATGGCAAATATTAAAGTAGCTATCAATGGTTTCGGTCGTATCGGCCGTCTCGCATTCCGTCAGATGTTTGCAGCTCCTGGTTATGAGGTGGTTGCTATCAATGACCTGACCAGCCCGAAGATGCTGGCTCAGCTCCTGAAGTATGACAGCACTCACGGCGGTTACCAGGGCATCCTGGGCGGCGAGAAGAAGCACACCGTTGAGTACAAGGACGCTGTGTATGAGGAGGATGGCCGCACTGTTAAGGTGCCCGGATCTATCACCGTCGACGGCAAGGAGATCACCATCTACGCTAAGCCTAACGCTGCTGAGCTTCCTTGGGGTGAGCTCGACGTGGACGTTGTCCTCGAGTGCACTGGCTTCTACACATCTAAGGCTAAGAGCATGGCTCACATCCAGGCTGGCGCCAAGAAGGTCGTTATCTCTGCTCCTGCTGGCAACGACCTGAAGACCATCGTCTTCAACGTGAACCACAAGACTCTGACTGCTGACGACCAGATTATCAGCGCTGCTTCTTGCACCACCAACTGCTTGGCTCCTATGGCCCAGGCTCTGAACGACGTTTATCCCATCCAGACTGGTATCATGCAGACCATCCACGCTTACACAGGCGACCAGATGATCCTCGACGGTCCTCAGCGCAAGGGTAACCTCCGTCGTAGCCGTGCAGGTGCTTGCAACATCACTCCTGCCTCTTCAGGTGCTGCCAAGGCTATCGGCCTCGTGCTTCCTGAGCTCAACGGCAAGCTGATCGGTGCTGCTCAGCGCGTTCCCGTGGCTGACGGTTCTACCACTCTGCTCTACGCTGTTGTCAAGGGCAAGGACGTCACTGTCGAGAAGGTCAACGAGGCTATGAAGGCTCACGCCAACGAGAGCTTCGGCTACAACGAGGAGGAGATCGTCTCTTCTGATATCCTGGGCATGCGCTACGGCTCACTGTTCGACGCTACTCAGACCATGGTCGTGAAGATCGACGAGGACACCTACGAGGTGCAGGTCGTTTCTTGGTACGACAACGAGAACTCTTACACTTCACAGATGGTTCGCACCATCAAGTACTTCGCTGAGCAGAAGTAATTCCTGTAAGGATTCAAACATACACAAACCGCTCTTCCTCACGTGGGAAGAGCGGTTTTTTGTTTTTATTCTTGCTCGTTTGCAAGAATTTAGCTACATTTGCGCCATGAAGATGATTACGATCCTTGGCCCCACGGCCTCAGGCAAGACGGCCATCGCCGCGCGACTGGCTCACGACATCGGAGCGGAAATTCTCTCGGCCGACTCCAGGCAGGTGTATCGCGGCATGGACATCGGCACAGGAAAGGACCTCGACGACTACACCGTCGACGGCCAGCCGGTGCCTTATCACCTCATCGACATTGCCGACGCTGGCACGAAGTACAACCTCTTCCAGTATCAGCAGGACTTCCGCACGGCCTATGACGACATCGTCGCCCGTGGCGTGACGCCCATCCTCTGCGGAGGCACGGGACTCTACATCGAGGCGGTGGTCAAGGGCTATGCCCTGTCGCCCGTCCCGCAGAACCCTGGTCTGCGCCAGCGGCTGGAGGGGCGCTCGCTCGCAGAGCTGACCGCCATGCTCCAGGAACTGAAAAGACGGACAGGGTCGGTCATGCACAACACCACCGACGTCGACTCCTGTCAGCGGGCCATTCGCGCCATCGAGATCGAGACCTACAACCTCGAGCATGCCACCGAACTGCGACAGATGCCCGCCATCGACTCCACCATCATCGGCGTGAGCGTGGATCGCGACGTCCGTCGGCGCAAAATCAGTGACCGCCTGGACCGCAGGCTCAAGGGGGGCATGGTCGACGAGATACGAGGCTTGCTCCGTCAAGGCGTCAAGCCCGAGGACCTGACCTATTATGGATTGGAATACAAATATGTCACGGAGTATGTCGTCGGTCATCTGTCTTACGATGAGATGCACCGCCAGTTGGAAATAGCCATCCACCAGTTTGCCAAGCGGCAGATGACCTGGTTTCGTGGCATGGAGCGGCGGGGCCTCACCATCCATTGGGTCGACGGCCAACAACCGATGGACCGCATCCAGGCCGACATCAGAAACTTCATCCTCTGAGGCATAAACACACACACAAACATAACGACACGGTCTGCCCCCGTAGGGCGGACCGAAAGAGATAACATTATGGAAGATCATCGTTGGGGGATTATTTATTGTCCCAAGTCGGGAATATTCGGCGGGTCTGCCAAGCGGTGGGCCAAGATAGAGGCGTGCCTGAAGGAGAACGGCATCAGTTATGACCATGTGACGAGCGAAAACGCAGGCAGCGTGGACCGCCTGGTGAAGATGTTTGTCAACAATGGTTACCACACCATCGTCATCGTGGGCGGCGACAGTGCGCTCAACGATGCCGTCAACTGCCTCATGCAGGTGGAGAAGAGCGTGCGCGACACGGTGGCGCTGGGCATCATCCCCAATGGCGTGATGAACGACTTTGCCCACTTCTGGGAGTTCGACGAGGACAACTATGAGCAGACCATCCACTGGCTCAAGGACCGCCGAGTGCGCAAGATCGACCTCGGTTGCATCCGTTACACCAACCGCAAGGGAGAGGCCTGCCGCCGCTACTTCCTCAACTGTGTCAACGTGGGTCTCATCGCCGCCATCATGAACCTGCGCCGACAGACGCGCCACTTCTTTGGTTCGCGTTCGCTGTCGTTTCTGTTCTCCTTCATTCTGCTGATTTTCCAGCGTCTCGATTACCGCATGAAGATCAAGATCAACACCGACCGTCTCGACCGACGCATCATGACGATGTGTGTGGGCAACGCCACGGGCTATGGCCAGACGCCCAACGCCGTGCCTTACAATGGGTTGCTCGATGTGTCTGTGGTCTATCATCCTGGCGTCACCCAGCTCTTCGAGGGCATCTATCTCTTCCTCAAGGGCAAGATTCTCAACCATCACTCGGTGCACCCTTATCGCACGCGTGAGGTTGTGGTGGAACGGGCCGAGCACGCCCTGGTCGGCATTGACGGCCGCTTGATGCACACCCCGGTGGGCCCCTTCCGCATCACCGTGGAGCAAGAGGTCATCAATTTCCTCATTCCCGAGTAGGGCTGGAAATATTGTATTGTGCAATTCGAATTTATTCAAATACGGTCAGTTCTAATTTATAGAACTGGCCGTATTTCTATTTTCTGCATTACCATGCCTTTATGTTCTGTAATGCCTGTGTGCGATTACAGTTTTCTTGCGCAAAGTGTCCTTTGCGGTGTGACAACTATTTTCACATGCTTTTTATGCGATTTAGCAAAAATAAGTTGGTTTTTGCTTTGCGCTCTGTTTGATTTTTATTAACTTTGAACACAAAAGGAGGCCAGGAGCTCGCTCGCTGGAGCCTGCCCCTTACCTAATGGAAAATAATCTAAACCACATAAAAGCCTGAATTGAGAACTATGAGTTATCTTAGATTCGAAAGAGCGCTGATGACCAACTTACAGGATTCGCTGGGGAAGGAAATTCTCCGGACGAACCGGTCGGGTGCCTACTCATGCTCCACGATTGTAGACTGCAACACGCGCAAGTACCACGGGTTGCTTGTCGTCCCGGTGCCCAGCCTCGACGATGAGAACCATGTGCTGCTCTCGTCGCTCGACTGCACAGTCGTCCAGCATGGTGCGGAGTTCAACCTCGGCCTGCACAAGTATCAAGGCAACAACTTCAGCCCCAATGGTCACAAGTACATCCGCGAGTTTGATTGTGACACCGTGCCCACCACCATCTATCGCGTGGGAGGCGTCATCTTGCGCAAAGAGGTGGTCTTCCAGCATTTTGAAGACCGCATCCTGATACGTTACACCCTCGACGACGCCCACTCGGCCACCACCCTTCGCTTCCGTCCGTTCCTGGCCTTCCGCAGTGTCCGCCAGTTCACCCACGAGAATGCCGTGGCCAGCCGTGCCTACAGCGAGGTCGACAATGGCATCAAGACCTGCATGTATGCGGGCTATCCCGATCTCTTCATGCAGTTCTCCAAGAAGAACGACTTTGTCTTCCAGCCCGACTGGTATCGGGGCATCGAGTATCCGAAGGAGCAGGAGCGAGGCTACGCCTCCAACGAGGACCTCTATGTGCCTGGCTATTTCGAGATGCCGATCCGCAAGGGCGAGAGCATCGTCTTTGCCGCTTCCACCTCAGAGACCAAGACACGTGGCCTGAAGACCCTCTTCCAGAAGGAGGTTGACGAGCGTTCGCCCCGCGACAACTTCTTCCATTGTCTTGTCAACGCCGCCCACCAGTTCCATGTCGAGGACAAGAACGGTGAGACCTATATCCTCGCCGGCTATCCCTGGTTCAAGGCTCGTGCGCGCGATACCTTTATATCCCTGCCCGGCCTGACGCTCTCGATTGAGGAGAGCCAGTTCTTCGAGGCTGCCATGAAGACCGCCGAGAAGGGCCTCCGCCAGTTCATGGAGAAGAAGCCCGTCACCGTGAAGCTCTATGAGATCGACCAGCCCGACGTGCCCCTCTGGGCCATCTGGTGCATCCAGCAGTATGCCAAGGAAACAGGCATCGACAACTGCCTGAAGAAATACGGCCAACTGGTGTGGGACATCCTCCACTTCATCCGCGAGGAGCAGCATCCCAACCTCACCCTTGAGGACAACGGACTGGTGCGCACCGAGGGCAAGCAGAAGGCCGTCACCTGGATGAACTCCTCGGCCAACGGTCGCCCCATCGTGCCCCGCACGGGTTTCATCGTCGAGTTCAACGCCCTTTGGTACAACGCCTTGATGTTTGGTGCCGAACTGGCCAAGGCCGCTGGCCGTGGCGACGACGCTGCCCGCATGGAGATGGCTGCCGACAAGGCCAAGACCGCTTTCCAGGCCACCTTTGTCAATCCCTATGGCTACCTTTATGATTATGTCGACGGCGATGTGCGCGAACAGAGCGTGCGACCCAACATGATCTTCCCCGTGGCCTTCGACTATTCGCCCCTCGAGAACCCGCAGAAGAAGAGCATCATCGATTTCTGCACGCGCGAGTTGCTGACGCCCAAGGGCCTCCGCTCGCTCTCACCGAAGAGCAGCGGCTACAACCCGATGTACGTCGGCCCGCAGGCCCAGCGCGACTATGCCTATCACCAGGGCACGGCCTGGCCGTGGCTCTTCGGCTTCTACATGGAGGCCAGCCTCAAGCTCTACAAGCGCACGCGCCTGAGTTTCATCGAGCGACAGATGGTCGGCTATGATGAGGAGATGATGTACCACTGCCTCGGCACCCTGCCCGAGCTCTTCGACGGCAACCCGCCGTTCCACGGCCGTGGCGCCATGTCGTTTGCCATGAATGTGGCCGAGATCCTGCGCGCCCTGGAACAACTCGAAAAATATAAATTTTAATCATTAGGAGGACACGTCTATGAAAGTCTTAATGTTTGGATGGGAATATCCTCCTCATGTGTATGGAGGTTTGGCCACTGCCAATTTCGGCATCTCCGAGGGCCTGCACGCCCAGGGAGATGTGGACATCACCCTCTGCCTCCCCAAGCCTTGGGGCGACGAGGACCACACGTTTGCACACATCGTTGCCATGAACTGTGTGCCCATCGCCTATCGCGACGTCAACTTCGACTATGTGAGCAGTCGCATCGGCAACCTCATGGATCCCCACGACTACTATCGCTATCGCGACCATATCTATGCCGACTTCAATTTCATGCATGTCAACGACTTGGGCTGCATGGAGTTTGCGGGTGGCTATCCCGGCAACCTGCACGAGGAGATCAACAACTACTCGATCATCGCAGGCGTCGTGGCGCGCACTGAGCAGTTTGACATCATCCACGCCCACGACTGGCTCACCTATCCTGCCGGCATCCACGCCAAGCAGGTCAGTGGCAAGCCGCTCTGCATCCACGTCCACGCCACCGACTACGACCGCAGCCGCGGACACGTCAACCCCACCGTCTACTCCATCGAGAAGGACGGCATGGACCATGCCGACTGCATCATGTGTGTGTCGGACCTGACGCGCAACACCGTCATCAACCAGTATCACCAGGATCCGCGCAAGGTCTTCACTGTCCACAACGCGGTCTATCCGCTCAGCCCTGAGAACGCTGCCATCCCACGCCCCGACCACACAGGCAAGGACAAGATAGTCACCTTCCTCGGCCGACTGACCATGCAGAAGGGCCCCGAATACTTCGTCGAGGCCGCCAACATGGTGCTCCACCGCACGCGCAACATCCGGTTCTGCATGGCAGGATCGGGCGACATGATGGACCAGATGATCTATCTCGCCGCCGAGCGCGGCATCGCCGACCGCTTCCATTTCCCTGGCTTCATGCGCGGCAAGCAGGTCTATGAGTGCCTCAAAGACTCCGACGTCTACGTCATGCCCTCTGTCTCTGAGCCGTTTGGCATCTCGCCCCTTGAGGCCATGCAGTGTGGCACGCCCACCATCATCTCCAAGCAGAGTGGTTGCGCCGAGATCCTCAACAACTGCATCAAGGTGGACTACTGGGACATCCATGCGCTGGCCGACTCCATCCACAGCATCTGCCACAACGACAGCCTGTTCCATTATCTACAGGACGAGGGCAAGCGCGAGGTCGACCAGATCACCTGGGAGAAGGTGGGCCGCTGGATACGTGAGCTCTACCTGCGCACGCTCCATTGGAACTGACGCTCCCCGGACAGCCTTCACCACGAGACAATAAAACAATAACCTTCATCATTATAACATACCACCTCCTCCGCCTCGCCCGACACGACGAACGGACGCCGCGGCGGAGATCAAATCTCAAATAGAAAAATGAAAACAATCTGCTTATATTTTGAGATACACCAGATCGTCCATCTGAAACGTTACCGTTTCTTCGACATCGGTACCGACCACTATTATTACGACGACTACGAGAACGAGCGCACCATCAACGACATCGCCGAGCGCTCCTACATGCCGGCGCTCAACACCATCGGTAAGATGATCGAGGAGAATGGCGACTACTTCAAGGTGGCCTTCTCGCTCTCGGGCGTGGGCATCGAACAGCTTGAGATGCATGCCCCACAGGTGCTCGAGAAGTTGCAGGAACTCAACAAGACCGGTTGCGTCGAGTTTCTGGCCGAGCCTTACAGCCACGGCCTGAGCTCGCTCAAGGACGAGGAGTGCTTTGCCGCCGACGTCAAGAAGCAATGCCAGAAGATCAAGGACTATTTCGGTAAGGAGCCGACGGTGCTCCGCAACTCATCGCTCATCTATAGCGACGACATCGGTCTGCAGGCTGCCCAGATGGGCTTCAAGGGCATGCTCACCGAGGGCGCCAAGCATGTGCTGGGCTGGAAGAGCCCCCACTATGTCTACCATTGCGCCATCGCACCCAACCTGAAGCTCCTGTTGCGCGACATCACGCTCAGCGACGACATCAGCCTGCGCTTCAACAACACCAACTGGGAGGGCTATCCGCTCTTCGCCGACAACTATATCGGGCGCATCGCCTCGCTCCCCGAGGGCGACAACGTCATCAACATCTTCATGGAACTGTCGGCCCTCGGCATCGCCCAACCGCTCAGCTCCAACATCCTCGACTTCATCCATGCCCTGCCGGCTTGTGCCAAGCAGAAGGGTGTCGCCTTTGCCACACCGTCGGAGATCTTCGACTCCACGCCCAGCGTGGGCGAGGTGTGCGTGCCCGACACGCTCTCATGGGTCGACGAGGAGCGCGACGTCAGTTGCTGGCTCGGCAACCCCATGCAGCGCGAGGCTTTCGAGAAGCTCTACAGTGTGGCTGAGCGTGTGCGCATCGCCAATGATCCGCGCATCAATGTCGACTGGGATTATCTCCAGGCGAGCAACAACTTCCGCTTCATGACCACCAAGCCGTCCAATGTCGGCCTGGACCGTGGCATCTACAGCAGTCCCTTCGATGCTTTCACCAACTACATGAACATCCTCGGCGATTTCATCACGCGTGTCAACGACCTCTATCCGCCAGAGATCGACAACGACCAGCTCAACTCGCTCCTCACCACCATCAAGAACGAGGGCGACGAGATCACGATGAAAGACCAGGAGATACAGCGCCTTGAGGCCAAGCTCGAGAAGAGCGAGAAGGCCCTCGAAGCCCTGCGCGAGAAGTATGAGGGCAAGGAGCCCGAAAGCAAGAAGGCTCCTGCCAAGCGTGCGCCGCGCAAGAAGGCTGCGCCCAAGGAGGCGAAGGCTGAAACCAAGGAGGAAAAGAAATAGGCTGACCGTCGCGGTCGTCTTGTTTAGGCACACTTGATAGTGAGTCCCAGGCAGCATCAGGGTATTCCCTGAATGCTCCTGGGACTTTTTTGTGGCTTCACACCTGGCTGAACAATGGAGCAGACTGGTTGTAATTTTCATGCAGGCCAAAGTCATGGAATTCAAATGAGCACGGACTTGACGGCAAAAGCAGGGAAACCATGAAAGTGAACGCAAAAAAGGATTGGCAGTCCCTAAATATTAGGATGTTGAGAAAAATTAAGGAAAACATACGGATAGGGATGAAATAAAAACATTAACTTTGCAAAAAGGACAAAAACACGATGCGATATGGCAGTGACAAGAAAATATCCGGTAGGAATACAGACCTTCGAAAAGATCAGAGAAGGCAATTATCTGTATATCGACAAGACACAATATCTTGCCGACTTCATAGATAAAGGTTATCAGTATGTTTTTCTGAGCCGCCCGAGGCGGTTCGGCAAGTCGCTGTTTGCCTCGATGATCCATGCTTACTATGAGGGGCGCAAGGATCTTTTCGAGGGTCTTGCCATCAGCGAGAAGGAACGCGACTGGACGTGCCATCCTGTGCTTCACTTCGATATGAGCGGAGCCAAGCACTTCAACGAGGAGCGGTTGGAGCATTATCTCAACATGCAGCTCATCCCTTACGAAGACAAATATGGAAGGGATGAACGCGAGATGCATCCGAACGAACGTTTCAAAGGCGTTGTCATGCGTGCCTACGAGCAGACCCACCAGAAGGTGGTGCTCATCATCGACGAGTACGACGCGCCGTTGCTCGACGTGGTGCACGAGGAACAGAACCTCGCCACACTGCGCCGCACGATGCAGAACTTCTACTCGCCCATCAAGTCGCTCGACCCCTACCTTGAGTTTGTCTTCCTCACGGGCATCACGGAGTTTGCGCAACTCAGCATCTTCAGCGAACTCAACAACCTCTTCAACATCTCCATGTACGACCAGTACTCCGCCATCTGCGGCATCAGCAGCGACGAGCTCCAGACGCAGATGCGCCCCGACGTGGAGCGGCTGGCCGAGCGCCTGCACCTCAGCGTCGACGAGACGTTCTCGGAACTGAAGAAGAAATACGATGGCTATCACTTCAGCGAAAACTCTGAGGA
>JBNMMB010000013.1:0-50624 GCA_050875105.1 Prevotella sp.
CTGGAATTACACTCTGTTGTTGAGACAGCAAAAAAGCACAACCAAACTCCTTTCAATGCCATTCAAGCCTTGTTCGAGGTTTGACGACTCGTCATGCACCTACCGCTGAATAGTTACGTTTAAGATGGCGCATCTCTTATTAATTTAAACAGACAGTAAAATAATGAAACAATTTATTATTTTTACTTTATTAGTATCATTGTTGTCAAGTTGTACTAACAATGGTGTTATAAAGAGTTCAAGTGACAATATCAAATATGAGCATGTATTTTATGACTCAAAGAAGCGTCCACACAAAGTTGTCATTATTAATGGCGTAGAAAAATGCGCTATGGTAGATTTGGATGCAAATACATATTAATTATGAGAAAGTACATCGGAACAAAGACGATTATGGCAGAACCCATGACAATGGGTAAAGCCTATGAGAAAAATTTATTGAAGGCTGGAAGAGTGCCTTCAGAGTTTGAGAAGAATACCAAGGGCTATTGCGTGGAATACGAGGGCGGCTACCAGTCTTGGTCTCCAGCTGACGTGTTTGAGAAAGCATACAAGGTTGCGGAAACACCGATTGATCGTATGTACATTGAGCATACCGAGGAGTCTGAGCGTTATCAGAAAGGTGCTAACTTTATAAAGAGTCAGACATTCTCCAAGCTCAACTACCTTGCAAGAACACTGCTTTCCGCCCAGAATGAAACACAGCGTGAATATCTTTATCTCCTGCAAGACAGAATTTCATCAATGTCAAACATAGCGACAAATCTCGGAGATTTTGATTTTGGCACGGCGGTGAAGTTCTTGAAGGCTGGCGGTGCGGTACGAAGAGCTGGATGGAATGGCAAGGGGCTGTTTGTTATCAAGCAAGTTCCAGCACATATTACAGGAGAAACGATTCCGAATATGCAGTCGCTTCCTCAGATTGCCAAGGACATTCTGATGGCTCGCAAGGATTCGCAAATCAACTACACCAGCCAGATGCTTATCGTCAACCCTGATGGTCGAGCTGATTCTTGGGTTCCTTCTTCGAGTGATGTGTTCGCTAACGATTGGGAATTAGTAACAGAATAAAATAAATGAGAAATGAAAATATCTAAATGGAAAGTAGCCACCTTTATAGGGTGGCTTGTTACAACGCTTATGATTGTCAGTGCTGCATTAAGAGGCATAAGCAAGGCTGATACAGCGACAAATCTAATGAGCGTGGCACTCTTGTTATTCTGGGTGCTTCTATCTATGTCAACAAATTGTCTAACATTCAAAAATAACAAAAATGAGAAAACTTAAATTTCTGTGTGTATTCTCGCTGCTCTTCGCAGCACTGTGTCTAACTTCTTGCAGCGAGCGTATTGACGCTGGCTCTGAGGGTATTCTCGTCAATCTTTATGGTTCTGACAAGGGCGTTGACGATGTGAGTCTTGTTACTGGTCGTGTATGGTACAATCCCTTTACTGAGGAGGTTTATGAGTACCCCACGTTCGTGCAGACTATCGACTACCCAGCGTTTACTATCAATGCCAAGGATGGCTCAGAGTTCACCGTTGACCCCACGGTATCTCTGAAGATGATTGATGGAAATGCACCGAAGGTGTTTAAGAAATATCGAAAGGATTTGAGCGATATTATCAACGGAACACTCTTCAACTATGTCAAGGATGCCTTCCGTATTCAGCTTAACAAATACACCACCGATCAGATTGTCAGTAACCGTGACATGGTTGAACGTGCTATCGAGGCGCAGCTGAGTAAGGCCCTTGCCAAGGAGCATTTCCAGCTCGAACAACTTACTTCTGGATTGAAATACCCCAAGTCTATTGTAGATGCTGTCAACCAAAAGAACAAGGCTATTCAGGAAGCACAGCGAGCATTGAACGAGGTAGCGGTCAAGAAGGCTGAGGCTGAGAAGATGCTTGTACAGGCTCGTGCAGAGCGAGAAGCCAATGAGCTGAAGTCTGCTTCACTTACCCCAGCTATTCTCAAAAAGATGTGGATTGAGAAATGGAATGGGTCTGTTCCAACAGTTATTACTGGTGGAAACACATCGACATTTTTAGATTTAAGTAAAATCCAAAAATGATATATGAAAAATAGAGTGGTTGAGATAAGTGATGAAGTAGTAGCTATAGAAATTCGATATAAAAACACTATGCTATTATGTTATATTAGTAGAGATGATTTGTCTACAGCAGCTTCTATAAAAGGCACTTGGCATATCAATAGAAATAAAAGTGGCCATGTTGATGGGGTAAAGACTAAAGTTCAAGTCAATAAAGTCAGAAAACAAATATGGTTGCATAATTTTATATTTCAGAAAACTGATTCTAATAATATTATAGATCATATTGACCACAATACTCTAAACAATGTTAGGGCAAATCTTAGAGAAGTTAGTAGAAAACAAAATGCTCAAAATATTTCGACTATTCTAAATAGTACAACAACATATCGAAACGTCACTATAGATGGAGGTAAATATAGAGTAAGAATAGGTAGACACTCTTTTGGTAGGTACAATACTTTAGAGGAAGCGTTAGTAGTAGCAAAAAGGGAAAGGAAGAATATATTTCCTTTGTCTTCTGAGTTAAATAACAAAATTACTTTATAATTTCCTGTTTATATGAACGTACTGCAAATCATGTTGGCAAAGTAATACCAAGCCCCATCTTCAACTTATCGTTCTGGATGGGGCTTTAATTTCTACGCTATGGATAAATCAAAAACGCTATACGATATTCAAGAAGGTGATGAAGTGTTGCTTATTTCAATGTACTGGGAGCGTGTAGTAACTGTTAGCCGTTTGACTAAATGCTATATTATTATAGGTAATGAGAAATACAGAAAGAATGGCGGTTTTAAGGTAACTGCTGATAGATGGAGTACAGAACACATACGTATAGTTGCTCCTGAAGATTTGGAGCGCATCAAGAATCGCCAAAAGCATGAAAGACTTGTTCTGGAAGCTAAGGCCATTTCTTTTCAGTCTTTGACAAGTGAACAACTCCAATCCATTATAGATATAGCTTCAAAGAAATAGTATGGCAAATATGTTGAGTAAATTCAAGCGATGGTATCGCAACACGCTCCAGATTTATCGGGACAATTACTATGACACTCATGGTATTCGCAAGAACCGACAAGAGCGCAGAGCCATCGAAAAGCTAAGAAAGAAACGTCATAAAACTTAAATTTTGCAAAGGTAGTGCCGATATTTCAAATAAAAGCACTACCTTTGCAGCATGAATAGCAAGTGAGTCTATCCTACTATTATTAACATCATGGTTAAGAACGTAGCGTGAAGATTGAAATACTGGAATGGTGCATGAAAGATACCAAATTGATACCCTTGTCATAACTGGTTGATTTCCACACCCCTTTCAACTCCACCAAGGGCGATCAGACCGAACTGAGATCATAGCGCCTTGAAACAGAAGATATACCTGATCGTGGCCACCTTCGTGGCATGGACATTGGTGTTCATGCTTCAGAAGCCCGTGTTCCTGCTCACCTATGCCGGTGGCCTGGCCGACCTGTTGCCCGTCGTGGCCCATGGCCTGCCCCTCGACCTTTCGATGGCCGGTTACCTGACGGCCCTGCCGGCCCTGTTGCTCCTCGTGAGCGACCTGCCCATTGCCGCCATCCACCGTCCCTCGGCCCTGCGCGTGTGGCGCTGGGTGCTGGCCGCCTATTTCGGAGTGGCGTCGCTGGCCGTGGCTTTGAGTTTCGTGGCCAATGTGGGCCTCTATGGCTATTGGCGCTTCCCACTCGACAGCACCGCTTGGTTTTTCCTCACCACGTCGCCCGCCGACGCCATGAGCAGTGTGGGGTGGGGCGATGGCCTGTTGGCTCTTGTGTTCATGGCGATCATCGTGGCCGTCATCAGTGTGGCGTTCCATTTGCTCTATCGCCACGCCTTCCAGTCGTGCACCCAGCGCAAGCGGTGGCCCCTGG
The DNA here is from genome assembly GCA_050875105.1 of Prevotella sp. Taxonomy (GTDB): domain Bacteria; phylum Bacteroidota; class Bacteroidia; order Bacteroidales; family Bacteroidaceae; genus Prevotella. Next base: position 3,949 of record JBNMMB010000013.1, read on the forward strand.
CCGTCGAGGCGCTGCTCCTGGCCGCCCTCTTCCTGCCCATCCGCGGTGGTGTCACCGTGTCGTCGATGAACACCGGACGGGCCTATTTCTCCCAGCGCTCGGTGCTCAACCATGCCGCCGTCAACCCCCTGTTCTCTTTCATGGAGAGCATGACCCATCAGGAGGACTTCGCCTCGCAATACCGTTTCATGGATGACGTGCAGGCCCACTTCCTCGCCTACGACACCAACAAGGCCACGGGGCAGTTGGGGCATGCGGGTGTCTTGCGCGGCTCGCTCCAGGATTATCCCGACATCTACCTTATTATATTAGAGAGCTTCTCCGACACCGTGATGCAGGCGCGCACGCCCGATATCGCAGGCCACATGGCCGCCGTGACGCCACAGCTCAATGCGCTCAAGCGTCAGAGTGTCTATTTCTCGCAGTTCTATGCCAACAGCTTCCGCACCGACCGAGGCCTCGTGTCCATCCTCTTGGGCTATCCTGCCCCGTCCATGGTGAGCCTCATGAAGTATCCGAAGAAGACGGCCGCCATCCCGTCGCTGGCAGCTCACCTGGCCAAGTGGAGCTACAAGATGCAATATTATTATGGAGGCGACGCCGATTTCACCAACATGCGGTCGTTCCTGATCAACCAGGGTTTTGAGAACATCACGTCAGACGTCAACTTCCCCGTGACCGACCGGCTGAGCAAGTGGGGCGTGCCCGACCATCTGCTCTTTGCCCGTGTGAAAGCCGACCTGCAAGCCTACTACAAGAATCCGCCCACCAACTATCCTTTCTTGCGCGTCATACAGACCTCCAGTTCCCATGAGCCCTTCGATGTGCCCTATCACCGCCTGCGCGACAAGACTCTCAACGCCTTTGCCTATGCCGACAGTTGCGTGGGCAACTTCGTGTCGTGGTTGCGCCGGTCGCCGCGGTGGCGGCAGTCGCTGGTCATCATCGTGCCCGACCACCTCGGGGCGTGGCCCAAGAACGCCGACAACTTCAAGCCCTGGCGCTTCCACATACCGATGATCTGGACAGGCGGCTTCATCGAGAAGCCCTGCGTCGTCGACACGCTCGGCTCGCAGCAAGACATGGCGGCCACGCTGCTCGGCCAGCTCGGCATCGACAGCCGCGATATGACGTTCAGCAAGGACCTCTTCGACCAGTGCGTTCCCCATTATGCCTTCTTCCTCATGAACGACGGCATCGGCATGATCGACCGCGACAACACGATGATCTACGACAACAAGTTGGGTCGCACGGTGGTCGACGAGGGACCGCAGCCGGGCAAGAACGTGCGGCGCGGACAAGCCCTGCTGCAAGTGTTGTTTGATGATATAGCCAACCGCGCCAAGAAGAGATGACCATGACCGACCTATTGCTTTCCACCTTTCTGCAGACCCTCAAGGCGTTGGACACCAGTGTCTTCCTCGCTGTCAACGGGTGTCATAGCGACTACTGGGACAATTTCATGGAGATGTTCAGCGGTCGTTACATCTGGCTGCCACTCTATCTGAGCATCGTCTATGTGATGTTTCGCAGTTTCCACTGGAAGGTCAACGTGGCCTGTCTGCTTGTCGTGGCCCTGCTCATCGCCATCAACGACCAGACGAGCGGGTCGCTGCTCCGCTCCACGGTGGGCCGGTTGCGTCCCGCCAATCTCGACAATCCCATCTCGCCCATGGTCCACATCGTCGACGGCTATCGGGGCGGGCGCTATGGTTTCCCCTCGGCCCACGCCGCCAACTGTTGGGGCCTGGCGTTCTTCATGTACTATGTCTTCCGCCGCCACCTGCTCACGTTCACGTTGATGGTGTGGGCGGTCATCACCTGTTGGTCGCGCATGTACCTTGGCGTGCATTATTTTGGCGACATCCTGGTCGGCATGCTCCTGGGCCTCGCCTCAGCCTCGCTTGTCTATTACGTGTTCCAGCGCAGCCTGCACCGCGTGACCGAGACCTTCAAGCCCTATCAGTTCGATGCGCCGCAGATGTATGTGCCCGTCATCGTCTTCTGGTCAGAGATGGCCCTGATGCTCATCCTGGCTTTCCATTTCAATGCCAGCACCGACAGTCTTTGATTCCTTATTCCCCCACGTGCCATCCCATGACCATCACACCCATCGCCCATTTCCATTCCCCCTTCGCCTCCAAGTTTGGCGTGCCCAAGCAGAGCGGGCTGGCGCCCGACCTGGAGGGCACCATCGTCTTTGAGCCCGAGTGGCGCAATGCCGACGCCCTCCGTGGCCTGGAGGCGTTCGATTACCTGTGGCTCATCTGGTCGTTCTCGGCCAACCGCCATGCCGCCGCCAGTCCCGTGGTGCGGCCTCCTGTACTGGGCGGCAATGTGCGTATGGGCGTCTTCGCCACCCGCTCGCCCTTCCGTCCCAATCCGTTGGGCCTGTCGTCGGTCCGGCTCGACCATGTGGAGTGGTCCACGCCCCAGGGCCCTGTCATCCATGTCAAGGGTGCCGACCTCATGGACGGCACGCCCATCTTCGACATCAAGCCCTATGTGGCCTATGCCGACAGCCATGCCGGCGTGCGTTCCGGCTTTGTCGACAGCCACCCCATGCGCCGTCTCACGGTCGTCATACCCGATGAGATCGTGCGGGCCGTGGGCATCGAGACGGCGTCCACGTTGCGCCAGGTGCTCGCCCTCGACCCCAGGCCCCATTACCACCACGACGCCAGCAAAATCTATGGCATGCCCTATGAGCGCCGCGACGTGCGTTTCCGTGTCGATGGTGATGTGCTCACGGTGGTTGAGGTGGTGAAGCTCAATGGATGATACTCAATGGATAAAGACTAATTATTCTTAAATAATCAGTCTCAGAATTGCTAGTTTCATCTTTTTGTTGTATTTTCGCAAAAACTAAATAGTTATGACATTTGACCTTATCACAGAAAATGAGCATCTTTGGGCTGTCCGATATGATGACTGCCTTGATAATGTCTTAGACTCTATACTTGGACAGTGGAATGATGTGGCATGGCTACGCAGTTTTTTCAAACAAAACATAGATGATTTGGCTTCTTATTTCAAGATTACAGATGTCAATCAAGCTATTTATGACACGATTGAGGACAGTGAGCGACTGCAGTGTCTTATCATGGATATCTCACCAGATGCTAATCTTGATAAGATTTTTCGTCCTTTAGAGAATAGTCGTACGTCAGAAATGTTGCTAGGTAAAGAGAAAGCGCGGTTGCGGAATACGCCACGGCATGCTTCTTGGCTTCGAATATATGCCATCAAGCTCGAACCAGGTATTTACATTATTACTGGCGGTGCTATAAAATTAACGAGAACCATGCAAGAGCGTGAACACACTTTGGTAGAACTTGCTAGAATGGAGAAAGTAAGGCGTTTTTTGCTTGATAATGATATTGCAGACAAAGATTCATTCATAGATTTCTTAAATGAAATCATTTAGAATAGAAAGGAGGTAATTATGAGATCTTCTAATGAAATAGTTTCAAAGTTGAAAGAGCATCAGTCTTTGTCGCCCTCTAAGTGGCGTGAACATTCTGAATGGCGCATGGCAAACAAGTCCTGGCTTCAATACTCTCAGCATATCGCAATGATAATGCTTGACAAGATGGAAGAACTTGGCATGACACCCAAGCAGTTGTCTGAACACATGGGTTGCAGTCAGCAATATGTATCCTCTGTCCTCAAGGGTCAGGAAAATCTATCTCTTGAAACGCTGATTAAAATTGAGCGTTGTCTTCAAATAACTATTCTTAGCCGTATGGCTTGATGTTATGAAATAACCACGTGATGATGAGACTAAAATCATAAAGTCCCCTGCATGACCATGATTGGCATGCAGGGGACTTTTTGATTATTACGCTGTTGCGTCCCAATGAGGAGCGGTAGGTCTGGTGATATGCCTGCTCCTCATGGACACTTGTTTATTCGAAGGGATTCTCCGTGGCGTAGGGCAGGCTCTTCGGCTGGTTGTAGGCGATGTCCTGGATGCCGAGATAGCGGAAGGCGTCGAACAGCACGCGGCCCACATGGGCGAAGGCCACGGCGCCATGGTGCGGATAGTGCTTCTCGACGAGCACGTGGCGATAGAAGCGGCCCATCTCCGGAATGCCGAAGATGCCGATGCCGCCAAACGAGCGTGTGGGCACGTCGAGCACCTCACCCTGTGCGATGTAGCTGCGGAGCTGTCCCTCGCTGTCACACTGCAAGCGGAAGAACGTGATGGGCGACGCGGCGATGTCGCCCTCGAGCGTGCCGCGTGTGAAGTCGGGTGTGCCGCCGTTCTCCAACAGGCGGTTCTGGATGAGCTGGAACTTGATGGCGCGGTTGGCGCACATCTTGCACGACGGCGTGTTGCCACAGTGGAAGCCCATGAACGTGTCGGTGAGCGTATACTTCTGGCCGTACTTCGGCACGATGTCCTCATCGTAGATATACTTCGGTGTGGAGTTGTTGATGTCGAGCAGCGTCACAGTGTCGCCGCTGGCGCACATGCCCACATACTCTGACAGGGCGCCATAGATGTCCACCTCGCAGGCCACGGGGATGCCACGGCTGGCCAGACGACTGTTGACGTAGCACGGCTCGAAGCCAAACTCCTTCGGGAAGGCGGGCCAGCACTTGTCGGCAAAGGCCATATATTGGCGTGAGCCCTTGTGAGCCTCGGCCCAGTCGAGGAGCGTCAGTTCAAACTGAGCCATGCGGGGCAGCAGCTGCTCATAGTAGCGGCCCTCGCCCATCTCCTTGCGCATGTCCTCGCAGACCTCAGCGATGCGTGCGTCGCCCTCGTGGGCGCGATAGCTCACCAGCAGGTCGAGCTCAGAGTTCTCCTCGATCTCCACGCCCAACTCATAGAGTCCCTTGATGGGAGCGTTGCAGGCGAAGAAGTCCTGCGGGCGCGGACCGAAGGTGATGATCTTCAGTCCCTTGAGACCCAGCACCACGCGAGCCACAGGCACGAAGTCGGCCATCATCTTGGCAATGTCGTCGGCTGTGCCCACGGGATAAGAGGGAATGTAGCCCTTCAGGTGGCGCATGCCGAGGTTGTAGGAGCAGTTGAGCATGCCGCAATAGGCATCGCCACGGCCGTTGATCATGTCGCCATCGCCCTCGGCGGCAGCCACAAACATGCAGGGACCGTCAAACTTCTCGGCGATGAGCGTCTCGGGTGTCTCAGGACCGAAGTTGCCGAGGAACACCACCAGGGCGTTGCAGCCGGCGGCCTTCACCTCCGTCAGGGCCTTCTCCATGTCGTGGTCGTTCTCCACGGTGGTCTTACAGTTGTACAGGTCGCCCTTGTAACTCTTCACAATGTTCTCACGGCGCTGTGTAGACAGTGCGATGGGGAAACAGTCGCGGCTCACGGCAATGATGCCGAGCTTCACTTCAGGAATGTTCTTGCTTGTCATAGTTATTATGCTTTTGTATATTTAGGTTTGTCATGTGTGGGGCAAACTTCTTGCGTTTACCCGATGGCAAAGATAGGAAAATTGTGCATAAAACACTAAGAAATCAATAGGTTTTTAACGCAAGTTATACAACTTTTCACTCGTTGCACACTGGATGAGACCCAAGGAAAAGAGAATGAGACCCAAGGAACAGCTGGGCCCTGTTGGTGATTGGTGATAACAAGACGGAAAAGAGCCGCAAGCGGCGTCTCCTTCTTGCTGAAGGGATGCGGCTTGCGGCTCTGCTGTTTAGAAACGTGTGGCCACCTTGGCGGCGTCATCGCCCTCCAGGAGACAGAGCGGCGACACCGGCTGGAAGCGCAACTGCTGATACTGGTAGAGGCGCAGTGCCACAAACTGGCCGTCGCCCGAGCATACCGCCTCGAGCAGGTAGTTGCCCATCGACACGTGGTCCACCTTCAGGAGGGTCAGCAGGTCGGCGCGCTTCTCGGGTGCGGCGTTCATCGCGCTCTCCACGGCCTTGCCGCCCTCCGGGCTGTATTCGTACTTGAACGGCTTGAGTTTGCTGCCCGTCGGGGCGTAGGTCCACGTTGTGGAGAGACCGAAGAACGACTTCTGCTTGTTCACACGAAGGTCATTGGCAAGGTCTGCCGACATTGCCATGCTATTGATGTTTGCCATAAAGATAAATTCTTTTTGTTGTTGCTTTGTTGTTGAATGAATGATTGAAAGGCCTGTTCTAAAAACGAGGCGATCAGCAAGCTTGCTGTCCTCCTTTTTAGAACCGGCCGGAAAAGGAATGGTTGTTGGGAGCGATGGCCATGGCCGCTTGAGGCGGTTGCGCAGGCCATTGTCCGTTGGGACGCAGTGGTCGTGCGTCCCGGCGACAATCCCGTCAACAAAGCAGATGCCGCAGGCGATACACGTAGTAGTCGCACTGTGGCATGTCCACCCACGGACGCGACAGAAGGGTGGCGCATCCGCGATAGTGGGCGAAGCGAATTTTTTGGTGAGTGAACAGATGTTGGGGCCGCGACACGCTGGGGTGTGTCGGCACATAGTCGGGAGAAGACAGCAGGCGCTCAGGCCTCTGGCTGCACAGGCGCACCAGTTCGTTGGCGTTGGAGAGCACGGCTTGGCTGCGCTCCTTGGTGGCCGTCCAGGCCGTCTGCTGCCCGTCGTCATGACTGCCGAGGCCGTCGGAGCAAGTCCGGCTGCCAGCCCATGCCTGTGTTTGCACGCTTGTGAGCAGACACAGGGTGAGAAGCAATGATTGAAGCCATCGGTTCATGCGTTGTGATGCGTTATGTCCTTCTATGTCGTTAGTCCAGTTGATGTCCGTCATTCCTTGGGCGCGGCGGTCTGCCTGCCGGCGCTTGAGGCGTCTCCCTCTGTTGGGATAGGCGGAAACATCATGTTGCAAATATACGAAGAATTGCTCATACCCGCACCATGCAAGACAAGATTTTTTCACGGGGCGCCCCAAAAAGTTGGTTTCCAAAAACTCAAGTTTGGGGCACAAATAATTATCGGCTTCTCGTTTTCCACAAAGCCATAGGATGATTCTTGATCCTATCAACAATGTCCTTGTCCTCAAACAACAGTTCTGGCAAATACTTTCTGTTGTTGAAATTTTGAATGTATTCTTTTTCGGAATCTGTAAGAACCAATAAACTCTTGAGGAAATCTTTCACTTCCACCTTAGCTTTCTCAAAGTCGAAATGGTCACTTCTTCTTAGTACAGGTAAGAGTTGTGAGCGAATTTGCGAAAAGTGTATCTTATCTATTTGTGGGAAATCGACATATTCGGTAAGCGTGTCGTTGTTCTTTCTGCTTGATCCAACAGTTAAATAAAAGACAGTTGCTTTTCTTAATAGTGTTTGTTCTTCAATACTTGAGAATACTTGATGTCTCACCATATTATAAACATCATAAATATCACGTGCTGCACTTCTGCCAATTAGGGCGTTTATTTTGGTGGCAAATAATTCTACAGGTGATAGCGAACGCACTTTCACATCACTTAGAAATGGGATGGAAACATGAGTGTCTACGGCTTCCAAGATATGGCAACGGTCTGAATAATTGATTTCTATCTTGATGCTGTCATTGTTGCCTGCTGCATTGGTGTAGTGAAAAACCCATGAGTCGAGCGTGTGTGGATTCTTGGAGTTAGGCGCAAGACGATAGCCTTCCGACTCCATATAGCGTAGTATCTCGCCATTTACTTCCCTACGGATGGATAGCATCGACTCACGGTCGCAATCCACAGTAAAGTCCAAGTCTATATCCACAGAAAGTCTCGGTAACTGAAAGACCGTGAGATTGATAGCTGTGCCACCTTTCAGCACCAACGATTTTGACAACAATGGACTATGATGGAAATAGATGAGGATTTCCACAAGTCGCATTACCTTTTCGAGGTTGTCACGAATAAAGCCTTGCTCCTTGGCTTTGATGTCAAGGGCTTGTTTGTTATATGAGTTCATATGCTTCTTTTGATGTTAGTTCTTGTGGCACATACAAGCGCCATTTACTTACAAATGTATCAGACGCTTCGTCGTTGGTCAACCACTTTACGCTTTTTGTGCCTTTTGCTCGGCATAATTCTATAAGTGAATCTGATAGGTTGGCCTGTTCCTTGATTCTCTCCAGCAAGAATCCTGCCTTCTGGTACAGAAAAGCCTTGTTGCATAGTTCTAGATAACGGATGATTTTTTCTTCATTTATCATTACTATAGATTCCATGCAATGCAACAATTCCTCGATGCCACCTGCCCGATCTATGTGGTCGAAGCAATCCAGCAAAGTGCCTTCTACGTCTGTGACTCGCACGTATGGGTTTCCTGTTGGATTCATTGCGCCAATGATTTCCTTTGTTTGACGACAGTAAGTGTAATCGACATCTTCAAAGGAAAAGGAATTGAAACGTGACAGGCTTTTCACAAACACCTCATTAAAAGGTTGGTGTGCCAGTCCCAGAAATTCCAAGGCAGTATGATAGCTGATGCACGCTGTAGGCGATAGATGACTTCCGATTTCATATTTGTCACAAACAGGTTGTTTGGATGCGATGTCCACCATACAATAGGTGTTGCGCCTAATAGACATAATCCATCCTTGTTGCTTGTATCTGGCAAGCAAGCTTTGGACGGACTTCAGCTTGCCATTCAAAACCTCAGAAAGTTCTTCTAAGGAAAATATCCGTAGCTTGTATAATGTGCTTAATAACTCTGTCATTGTTTCAAATTTAACGCAAAGATAGGCAAATAAACTTATTTACAAGAAAAAATAGAAATCTTTTATTGTTTTTTGTCTTTTACTTACAGCAGTTACATCGACTTTGGAGAATTTGTTTTATTACACATAAGCCAATGACAATCACAACCGCTTGAAACTCAAAATAAAAGCATCATTCCACTATTTTTGTTTTTTGGGCGTTATTTTTTATAAAATATGGTGGCAATCTGATATTTTTGCTTTATCTTTGTAGAAACAAATCTAAATAAAACATTAAAAACCCTAAAATATCTACAAGAGAACAACACCCACAACAGTCCTCATTCCCATCAGCCCCCAGGCCTTACCCCTAAGACGGGAAGGATCAATCGACCCGATGGAGTGGCGAAAAGAAGCAATCACCCAACAACCCAGGCGCGCCAACGGGCCGACAGACGTGCCGACAACTAACAATCACACATGAAGAAAATTTACTCTTACCTCGTCGGTGCGATGGTCTTGGCGCTGCCCGTCAGCCTGGTGGCTGTGGCTGGCCTGCCCTCGATCAATGCCGTGGCCGACGAAGCAACGACCACCGCTGAGGCCACGATCAACTTCCAAGACTCAGCGTATGCAGTGTCGACAGGTACCAGCACAGACGGTGACATTACTGAGCCCAGCGTCTTCCAAATTGGAGAAGGAACCTTGACAGTCAACCCCAATAATGGTGGCACAGCCAACCGTTTTTGGGCTGCAAGTGGTAAGCCCCAACTCCGCGTTTATGGCGGTAGCTTGAAGTTTGAGGCTCCTGCCGGACGTGCCATTACCAAGATTACATTCGTGCAAAAGAAGTGGGGCACAGTAACCTATGAGCCTGCTTCTGAGACTACGAAGGCTGGCGAGTGGACTGGCAATGCGACATCCGTTACCATGACGGTGTCTACTCAGTGCCAGATTAACAGCATCACCGTGACTTACGACGATGCCAACAGCGAGACAGCCACACCGGGCGTGAAGGTCATCACGTTCAACAATGTGGACGACATCGCCACCTTCAACACCCTGCCCAAGGACAGCGCCGTCCGCCTCACGCTGACCGATGCCTACGTGACCAAGGTGACCGCAACCAACATCTACGTGCAGGATGGCACCGCCGCTGTGCTCTTCTACAACACCGGCCTCAACCTTGAGGAGGGCCAGGTGCTCAACGGCACCATCATCGGTAAGGCTTCGCCCTACAATGGCACACCCGAGTTTGTGGCCAACGACAGCACCAACCTCGACAAGGTGACCATCACCGAGGGCACGCTGACACCGAAGGACGTCACCGTGGCCGACGTCACCACCGACGTGCTGTCACAGCTCGTGAAGCTCGGCGAGGCCCAGCTCATCGACAGTGCTGGCGCACACTATGCCGTGCAGGGCACCGACACCATCCAGGTCTACGACCAGTTCAAGGTGTTGGGCACCGACTACGCTTGGCCTGAGGTCGCCCAGTCGATCACAGCCATCGTGGGCAGCTACAAGGGCAAGGTGCAGTTGCTCCCCGTGTCGGCCGACGCCATCGAGGAGAAACCCGCTCCCGCACTGGAGGCAGGCGACTACTACCTCTATAATGTAGGCACCAAGAAGTGGCTCTGCGCCGGCAACAGCTGGGGCACACAGGCCTCTCTCGACGACTATGGTCTCGACTTCACCGTGGCCGCCCTCGAGGACGGCACCTACACGCTCGACTCACGTGTGGCCAACAACGCCACCGACCACTTCCTGGGCAGCAACGCCTTTGTTGACGCCAAGGCTTACGGTTGGACCGCCACCAACGTGTCGACAGCCGACGACGCCGAGAAGGTGATCACCCTGTCCACCGCCGACGGCAAGTACCTCGCCTTCTCAGGCAATGGCACCGTGGTCAGCACCACCACCGACGGCACCGCCGACAATGCCAAGTGGATCGCCGTGTCGAAGGCTCAGCGCCTCAGCGACATCAAGGCCGCTCTCGCCACAGCCTCCAAGGAGAACCCCGTCGACGTGACCCTGTTCTTCCAGGGCATGAACTTCGGCCGCAACGACCAGCGCAACAGCGCATGGCAGGGCTCACCCTCCATCAACGGCAACAACACCAACAACTGCGCTGAGAAGTACAACACCACGTTCGACGTCTACCAGACAGCCGAGGTGCCCAACGGCATGTACACCGTCATCTACCAGGGCTTCTATCGCGATGGCAACTCCGCCAATGCCGCCACCGCTCATGCCGCTGGCACTGAGAAGCTCAACGCCACCGCTTATGCGGGCAACGTGAGCAAGCCCGTGCAGTCGATCTTCAACGGCGCCGACAAGAACGGTTCTGTGGGCAACAACACCGCACTGGGCTACGTGCCGCAGACGATGAGCGATGCCTCGCAGTACTTCACCGCTGGCCTCTACAGCGACACCCTCGCTGACGTGTCTGTCACTACGGGTTCACTGAAGATTGGCATCAAGCAGGAGACCGCCGGCACCGACGCCAACTGGACCATCTTCGACAACTTCCGTGTGCTGTGCACCAGCAACCAGATTGACCTCACCATCTACAAGGAGGCTTACGATGCCGCTCTCGCCGCCGCCAAGGAGGCTCAGAAGGACACCGTCGTCACCGGTGAGGAGCTGACAGCCCTCAACGCCACGGTTGCACAATACGAGACCATCGCTGAGCCGAGCCAGGAGGCTTATGTGGAGGCCACAGAGGCTCTGACCCAGGCCACCGAGGCCCTCGTGGGCGCCCGTCCTTCTTACAGCGCACTGGCCAACGCCAAGGCTGCCGTGAAGGAGTATCCTTATGCCGCCGAGAAGAAGGTGGCCGACCTGAATGCCACCCTCGCCATCGTTCCCGCATCGGCTGCAGAGGCCGACTCGCTCACCACGGCCCTGCAACAGCAGGAACGCCTCGTGTCGGAGAGCAATGTGATGGCCGAGGCTGACACCACCGCCACCAACATGACCGACTCGATCATCAACCCGACGGCCGCCGATGACCTCGACGCCAACGTGTGGAAGACCACTGGTGGCAAGATGAACATCAAGTCGAACGAGCCCTGGACCGATGCCGACGGCAACGCCGAGCACCGCTACTTCGACAGTGAGAACTGGAGCACCACCGCTTGGACCACCTCGCTTACACAGAATGTGAAGCTTGAGGAAGGCAAGTACATCCTCTCCGTCATCTCGCGCGGTAGCGCCGACCTGACCGAGTTCAAGCTCTTCGCCAAGGCTGGCGACACCGAGCTGGGCAGCCTGGAGATGCCTCACGCAGGCGCTTCCAACGGACTGTTCAACCGCGGTTGGGATCGTAGCTACATCGTCTTCGAGGTGCCTGCCGACACCACCGTCACCCTCGGTGTCGAGGGCGCTACCAGCACCGTGCACAACTGGATGTCGTTCTCCGACTTCCGTCTCGTGCAGTTCACCGCCGCTCCTCACCTGACCGGTTCGTTTGAGGCCGACGACAACAGCGACCTTGAGCCCAATGTGGGCCGTCCGTTCTACATCACCCTCATCAATAAGGGCAAGCGCGACATCGAGAGTCACCACATCACCGTGGGTTACATCAACACCACCGACGAGAGCGCTTCCAATGAGAACTACTTCGACTGGACCTGCCCGGCCATCGCCGCTGGCGACACCCTGACAGGTGACGCTTACCGCTTCACCATGAAGTTCACGAAGACCGGTACCTATTATATGTTCCTCGCCGACCAGCTGACGGGCGACACCATCCGTTCCAACACGTTCAACGTGGTTGAGATCGAGGCCGATCGCGACACCGCCATCACCCTTGCACCCACCGACAGCATCTGGTATGCTTATGTGGGCCAGGAGAAGAGCATCGACGTGACCTTCGCTCACACCGGCACGAGCGGCACCATCCAGTCGTTCTATGTCTATCTCGGTTATGAGAATGCTGACGACGAGAGCCAGTATGGCGATCTTGATCCTTACTATGCTTACTCAGGCACCTTGGCACCCAACGACAGCAATGTCGTGACCGTGACATGGACACCGACCGCCGAGGGCACCTACTATCTCTACTATGAGACAGCTGCCGAAGAGACGTTCTACACCGACAAGACCATCAAGGTGTTCGCCACCAAGGAGGAGATGGACGGCGTGATTGCCGGCATCGGCGGCGTGAAGGCTGACGCCAAGGCTTCTGCCGACGTCTACACCGTCAATGGCCAGTTGGTCCGCAAGGACGCCAAGACCCTGATGGGCCTGCCTAAGGGCATCTACATCCAGGGCGGCAAGAAGATTGTCGTGAAGTAACCAGAGCTTTTTAGAGCCAATCCTCCATCATGAGCGGGGATTGCGCTACACCAATAAGAGAGCCATCTTCCCCGAGCGGGAGGGTGGCTTTTTTGTGAGAAAACAAAAAATATCTCATGATTTCATTGTTATTCATGCTAAAATGCATTATATTTGCAAGCAGAAATATGGCATATTGCCATGATAATATTGATGACTATGGCAAAAATAATAGAACAGGATGAAGTTGAGATGTCACGTAAGGCATTTGATTATATTCGAGCGGCAGCAGAAAGACAAGATACTCCAGAACTTAGTCTGAATGAAATTAACGAGGAAATCAAAAAAGTGAGGAGCTTAACCTCTAACAATTAATGACGGAGAAAAAGAAGACATACACAGCCTTGTTGTCCCAGGCTGAGAGCTTGGTGGCGGGCGTCAGCAATCCGGTGGGCGCGTTGGCCAACCTCTGCGCCCTGTTGAAGGAGGCCTTTCCCCACTATTTTTGGGTGGGCTTTTATTTGGTTGAGGGCGATGCGCTGCACCTCGGGCCGTTCCAGGGGCCAGTGGCCTGTTACGCCATAGCGAAGGGACGGGGCGTCTGCGGTGCGGCCTGGGAGCAGGCGCGCACGCTCATTGTGCCCGACGTGGAGCAGTTTCCCGGCCATATCGCCTGTTCCTCGCGCTCTCGCTCGGAGATCGTCGTGCCCGTCTTCAAGGACGGACAGGTGGCCGCCGTCATTGATGTGGACAGTGAGCGCCTCGACGCCTTCGACGCCACCGACCAGCAGGCGCTGGAACAGGTGGCCCGTCTGTGCGAGCCCTTTGTCTGATTCCGCCCTCGCCATCCATCATTTATTCAGCCATTCCCCATTTAGATCATGAAAAAAGTCATACTCTTTCTCCTTGCGCTCCTCGCCCTGGTGAGCAGTTGCAAGCGCACCCCCAAAGAGCTGTTCGACCACACGAAGTCGGGCGTTGTGCTCATCCTCAACAAGTATTACTACAAGATGGTGCTGCCCAATGGCAACGCCCTCTATTTCACGGGCATCGACAGCGACGGCAGTCTGGAGAACCTCACGACCGACGTGAGCGAGATACGTGCCAACCGTCAGATGTTGAGCGGCACGGGTTTCTTCATCGACCACCAGGGCACCATCATGACCAATCGCCATGTGGCCCAGCCCGTCATCGACAAGGACGCTGTGAAGGAGAGCTACAACAACCTCGTGGCCTCGATCAAGGCCTATTACACCCAGCAGATGGACCAGTTGGCCCAAGCCTATCAGGGCCTGGCGATGGAGAAGTCTGACTGTTACAGCTACGACGAGGACGGCACTCCCTATGAGGACACGGAGAAGCTGGACGACATCACCAACCAGCAAGACGAGCTTGAGGAGCAGTTCAACAGCCTGCGAGACCAGCGCGAGTCGCTCAACGACCAAGTGTCGCTCGACGAGTTGAAGATCTCCGTTGTCTGCGAGGTTGGCATCGCCTACAATGGCACGCGCATCAGCACGGAGGGCGACGTGCTCGGCAAGAACGCGTGTGAGGTGACCAAGGTGTCGGGCAAGGACGATGTTGACCTGGCCCTCATCCAGTTGAAAGACCGCAAGACCCCCGACGACGCCTATGTCTTCGATCCCGACGGCAAGGCGGCCGACGGCCTCATCGACAAGATCGCCAACCTCTTCTCCTCCCACAACGAGGACCTCTTGCAGATCGACCAGCAGTTGTATATGATTGGTTACAATGCCGGTCCCATCCTGGCCAACACGAAACAGGGCATACAGGTGCAGATGACGAGTGGCACGGTGACCCAGCAGCCCGACGGCGACCGTCTGCTCTACAGCATCCCCACCGTGCAGGGGTCGAGTAGCAGTCCGGTCATCGACAGCAAGGGCCGCCTGGTGGCCGTCAACTTCGCCAAGCTGGCCGTCAGCGACAACTTCAACTTCGGCATCCCACTCAACAAGGTGCAGGCCTTTCTCAAAAACTAAGCGAGAGGGCGCTTGCCTGTTTTTCTCAGAATTTTCAAGACAAAGCGGAGTGGGGGACAAAAACCAGGTTAAACCCCTGTTGATTTTCCGAGCCTCCGGCTTGGTCTTCTTGCCTGTGCGTGCCCTTACGTGAGCGAGCTCACGACGGCCACGCACAGGCAAGAAGACGGTGGCGCCCCAGCGCCACTCAGAAAACCAACAGGCGATAAACCGATTTAAACCGCCTACGCAATCCTCAACCCCTAAAACTTTTTTGTGGGATAGTCTTTGGGTAAGTCTCTTGATTTTCTTACCTTTGCAGAAAGGTTAAAACGACCTCGTTAGAAGCAATCAATCATTACCCAACAAATCGCATGAAAATCATATCCAAGCACGGTCGGCGCTTGTTCGCCATGACCTTACTTGCCTGTGGATGCTGGACAGCCAGCGTGGCACAAAGCTATCAGGACGTCACATCCGAGGCACTTGTCAACCCCTCGTTTGAGTTGAGCGACGCCTCGACGGCCCTGTCTGCTGCCACAGCCACCAACATCACCGAAGCCTATGGCTGGACCCTGCCCAGCGGCACCTCCAACATGGCCGTGGCCGACGTCACCACCACCGCCATCGGTTTCACCAACAACAAGGGAGGCGTCCGCCCGTCCGACGGCTCCTTCTTCTTGTGGTATCGCAAGGGGTGGGGCAATCTCACCACTGCCGTCTCCACCACCACACGTCCCCTTGCAGCCGGCAAATACTATGTGGAGGTCGACTACAAGGCAGCCGACTATTCGAACAACAACAACCACGCCACCAATGGCACACGGCTGAGCATCGCCGTGACCGATGCCGACGGCCAGTCGCTCGGCCAGTCTACTGATGCCCGCCGCGCCTATTCATTTGCCAATGGCAGCAGCAATCCCGGTACAGACACCTATCTCGTCAGTGCCCCCTGGATCCGCCTGGGCACCTTCTTCACCGTGAAGGAGGCCGGGGCGGTGACCCTCGCCATCAAGGCCGCCCTGACCAACAACGGCCGTTCTGACATCTGTCTCGACAACGTGCGCGTCTACCGCATCGACGATGACACGGCCGATGGCCTGACGCCCCTGCCACTCGACGTGACAGGCACGCTGGCTAACCCCAGTTTTGAGGCCGGAGCCGGTGGCACGTCGTGGACCGCCTATAGCTACAACGGCTGGACCGTGGCCCGCACGGGCAGCGAGATCAAGGCCGACGGCGGCACCTATGCGCAGGTGTTTGGCGACCAGATAGACGGCAACCGCGTCTTCAATGCCTGGGACAACTCGTCGACCACCGACAAGACCCTGTCGCAACAGGTCAATGGCCTGCCCGCCGGTCGCTATCGCCTGCAGGCCACCGTCACGGGCTCCACAGGAGGCGCATTCTCATTTTTCGCTGGTGACAGCGTGCGCCAAGTGACCGTGGCCGACGGAAACACCGTGCAGACCGAGGCCCTCGACTTCTCCAAGTCGACCGATGAGCCCATCACCGTGGGCCTTCGTTCCACCGTATTCTATAAGGTAGACAACTTCCGCCTGACCTATCTCGGCAAGGACGCCTCGCAGGCGCGTGCCGAATATGAAACGGCCCTGGCCTTAGCCCAATCCGTCCTGGCCCGTGCTGCCGCCCTGGGCGATCTCACCGCCACCGAGCAGACCGCCCTGCATACCGCCATCGCCCAACAGCCCGAGGCCACCCTTGTGGGCTATCAGCAGGCCGCTGAGGACCTGCGCCAGGTCGCCCAGGCCCTCGCCCGTGCCGAGTATGAGCAGGTGAACCGCCATTATGCCGCCGAGATGGAACTCGGCGCGTGGACCAACAGCAATGTCACCACCAACCAAGGACAACACTGGGACGGTTCGTCCACCACTACATATTATGAGCAGAAAGACGGATGGAGCGACAACGCCTGGGCGATGTCGATGCGCCAGACCGTCACCTTGCCCGCCGGTCGCTATGTGTTGCGTGCCGCCGGTCGCCACAGTGCGGGCGACATGGCGATGACGCTCGCCGTCACCGCGGGCGCCGACACGCTCGCCGCCGTTGCTGACTTCCCTTCGGGCGATGCCGGACTGGGCATCAACCTTGACGGCCAGGCCAGCGTGCTGCCCATCGATGCCGCGGGGTTTGCCAACCAGGGCAAGGGCTATGGCTGGCAGTGGCGCTACCTGCCCTTCGAGCTCCAGCAAGAGACAGCCGTCAGCGTGGCCGTCAGCGGCGAGGCGAAGGAGATGAAACAATGGATGAGCATCTGCGACATCGACCTGTTGCGCGAGGGCCCCTCACAGGGCAACTTCGATGTAAACGCCCGCAAGACCACCAGTCAGGTGACGTCGTCGGTCACCCTCTCCGAGCCCGTCGACTATGTCATCACTTCCTCGTCGGCCCCCTTTGCCGCCTCAGGCTCAGTCAACATCGTCCATGAGGACGCCACGATCATCCTCAGTGGCGTGAAGCCCAGCAAGGCCGACGCGTGGTTGCCGTTTGTCAAGATCAGGGGAGCGGCAGCCGTGGAAGGTTCCAACTGCTCCATCCGCATCCAGGGCAACGGCGCGATGATCGTGCCTTACGGAGATTTTGTGCAGCCCCTCACGGTCTATGATGCACCCAACCTGACAGGCACGCAGAAGAGCGACTTCACGGTGGGCGACCACCAATCGCTCAAGAATAACATCTTCAACAACAAGATCAGGAGTTTCAAACTCAAGCGCGGTTACATGCTGACGCTGGCCACCGGTGCCGACGGCAAGGGCTACAGTCGTGTGTTCATCGCCGACAAGAGCAACCGCCGTGTCAACCTGCCCACCACCTCGAAGATCCTCGACCGCCACGTGTCGTCGCTCCGCCTGTCGAAGTGGAATGCCGTGACGAAGAAAGGCTATGCGGGCAGCAACGCCACCGTGAACAGTCTGCTCAACACCACCTGGTGTTACAACTGGGATGCGGGCTGGCACGAGTGGGACGACCGCGAATATGTCACCCAGCATCACCACGAGGGGTGGCCCAGCATCAGCGATGTGGGCAACAACGGACCCACCGCCAACATCCTCGGCAACAACGAGCCCGACAACACCGCCGACAAGCGCGAGACCGTGAGCTCGGTGTCGGAAGTGCTTGCCCACTGGCAGGACATGATGGCCACGGGCAAGCGACTGGGGTCGCCGGCCATGGCCAGCAACCTCACCGGATGGCTCTATCCCTTCATCGACTCCATCGACGCGCGTGGCTGGCGTTGCGACTTCATCGCCGTCCATGCCTATTATTATCAAGACTGGGCCGCCTGGCAGAGCACGCTCAAGGAGATACACGAGCGCACAGGCCGTCCCATCTGGATCACCGAGATGAACTATGGTGCCAACTGGACCGGATGGCCAGGCAGCAACAACAATGGCAATGCGGCCAACTATGCCATCGAGAAGCAACACTTCGCCCCCGTCATCGACGGACTGGAAGCCACAGGTTGGGTGGAGCGCTATGCCGTCTACAACGAGGTGCAGAACTGCCGCAAGGTCTACAACAGTGGCGACGCCTCGCTGGCGTCGAAGAACTACTTGACCCCGATGGGCGAGTATTATGCCGCCAAGCAGTCGAACATCGCCTACAACGCCAACTATGGCTTCACGCCGAAGGCCCTGCCGATGAAGGACCCGGCCATCACCGAGGCCACGCTCACCGATGGCACGGTGCGCCTGGCATGGCGCGACCCCAATGAGGAGTTCTCCGACAGCGTCATCGTGGAGCGTCTCGACGCCCAGGGACAGTGGCAGGTGGCCACGGCCTGTGCGCCCCAGGAGGACAATCCGCTCTTCAGCATTAGTCTTCAGGAGGCAGGCAACGCCACCTATCGCATCCGCACGGTCGACTACCTGGGTCGCAGTCATTATTCGGCCACGGCGTCCGTCGGTCCCGTCGACGGTGTGGGTAGTGAGGTGACGGTCAATGGCCGCACGCTCTATCTGGGTGGCAACATCCTCGCCAATGCCGACTTCGACGAGGGACTGCGCGGTTGGACCGCCGGTGACGGCAAGGCCCTGACATGGCCCGCCTTCGAGGTCTATCCCGTGGGTGGCGTCGATGGCGGCGCTTACCTGCAAGCCTTCAAGAACGAGGGAGCCGCCTCAAGCGCCAGTTTGAAACAGGTGGTGAACCTCACTGCAGCCACACCTTATTATATAGGTGTCTTCCACAACAACAATGGTGGAGGCTACCAGGTCGCCTCGCTCTCTGCCGATGGCGCCACCGCCACAACGGATGTGCTCTCGCTGCCTGCCGCCACCGTGTGGAGCAAGGCCCACGCCACCTTTGAGAGTGGCGACAACACACGACTCCTCTTCAGCTACCGCTGGTTGGGCAAGTCGGCACAGTTCGACAAGTTCATGGTTGCCCAGCTCTTCGACACGCCCGCTGAGGCTTACGCCGATGGTGTGGACCGCATCCGCAAGGACATGACCGACTTCATGGCCTGGAACCAGTCGCAGCCCGTGGTCAACAGGCTGTTGGCTGAGGCCAGCGCTGCTGTGACGGGCACCGACGCCGAGGCCTATGCCTCGTTGGCCGCGTTGCTCCGACAGGCCCGTCGAGCCGTCGTCGACGCCACGTCGCTCGACTCGCTCGTCACCGTGGCCCGCACCATTGCAGGCTTCGCTCTGCCAGGCGCTGCCGCCCTTGCAGAGGCCGTGGCTCAAGCCGAGACACCCACGTCGTTGGAGTCGTTTGCTGAGGCCCGCGCCAACTTGCAACAGGCTGTCGATGCCGCCTTGCCCGCCCACGACAAGACCAGCGCCATCACCAACGCCGACCTCAGCGCCTCGACGGGATGGGTTGAGGCCGCCGGCACCTACAAGGGCGGCGACCAGCGCCTCGGCACCTTCAGTGGCCGCAAGTGTTGGAATGCCTGGTGGAACGTCTCCACAGCCACGGCAGACGGTCGCGCCCTCGCCCTGACGCAGGACCTCTCTGGCCTGCCCATGGGCTACTACCGCCTCACGGCCGACGCCACCACGCAACACTACTGCCTCTCCGACCAACACAGTTGGTTGCGCACCGAGACCGACAGCGTCGCCTCGCCCGCGCTGACCTACGACCGCATGCAGATCCCCGGCATCAGCGCCGACGACTGTTGGCAGACCCTCTCCACCATGCCCCTCTATGTGGGCGACGACGGACAGGCCACGATCGGCTTCCAGTCGTCCAAGCAAGGAGCCATCGAGGGCGCCTACGACGATGACAACCGCGCCGGCTGGTGGCTTGCCTCCCGTTTCCGCCTGTGGTACACGCCCGCTTACCAGCGTGCTGTCGACGCCACAGAGGAGTGGACCACCGTCTGCCTGCCCTTCGCAGCCATACCTTCCGACAGCGTGAAGGTCTACACCGTCCTGGGCCGTTCGGCCGATGGCACGGCGCTCTATCTCGCCGAGGTGAGCCGCCTGGAGGCCGGCAAGCCTTATGTCTGTCGCTACCAGGGCTCGCGCATCGTCTTCCTCGGTGAGACCTCCACTGTGTCGCGCCCTGTCGAGGGCGGTCTTTTGAAAGGCATCTTCAAGAGTGGCAACGTGCGCGAGGGCGCTTATGTCCTCGAGCAAGGCGAGTGGCGCAAGGTGGACAATGTGGCCGACGTGACCTTGTCCCATTACAGTGCTTACATCGCATCGTTCGACCAGTTGCCCGTCGTCGAGGGCGGCACATTGTCGATGCCGCTGCAGGGCACGGCCGACGGCATCGGCGCCATCCGCCAGCAAGACGGCCGACAGGAGCCCACCTACAACATGGCTGGTCAGCGCACGACCGTCAACCATGGTGTACTGGTGCAGAAAAACAAGAAGTTCATACGTAAATAATCATAAGACATGATGAGAAAACTGTTGCTTGCGGCGACGCTGTTGCTGTCCATCCCCGCGATGGCACAAGTCGCCACGGGAGTGGAGCCTACCGATCCCGCCTCCTGGTCAGTGCTTTCCGCCGACAAGCCTTTGGTATTGAGTTGGGGCTCACGCGACGTGCACTATGCCCAGTCGGCAGTGCCCCGCATCAACCAGCGTGAAGAGATGAGCCTCACGGCATGGCGCGGCGAGACCGTGTCGGCCCTGGCGCTCCTTGCCTCCCGGCAGGGCACCCGTCCCCTTCGGTTGGAGATGAAGCAGGGCGAGGCGACCACCCCGTGTGCCGACAGCGTGGCCACGGCGCGCTTTGTGCGCTATGTGTTGTGTGACGAGAAGCGCGGTTGCGGCGCCAACGCCATGAACACCCCTACCTATCTCGTGCCAGACATCATCGACATCGACACCGCTTGGGCCGTGGCTCCGCAGACCACACGCCCTGTGTGGGTGTCGGTCACGGTGCCGCGCGACGCCAAGGCCGGCAAGCAGACGCTCTGGTTGACGGTCGTCGACGCCCAAACGAAGCAAGAGCAGGGCCGCTTGCGCCTGACGCTCGACGTCGTGGACCGCGCCCTGCCGCGCCCCGCCGACTATCAGTTCCATGTCGACTTCTGGCAGCAGCCCTACAGCGTGGCCCGCTATGCGGGCGTCCGCCGTTGGAGCCAGCGCCATTTCGACCTGTTGAAGCCCTACCTCCGCCTCCTGGCGCGTGGCGGGCAGAAGGTCGTCACCACCGTCTTGTTCTATGAGCCTTGGGGTGAGCAGAGCAACGACAAGTTCGACGCGATGATCAAGACCACCCGCCGCAAGAATGGCAAGTGGCGTTACGACTACTCCGTCTTCGACCATTATGTGCAGCTCTGCGACAGTTGTGGCATCAACAAGCAGATCAACTGCTACTCAATGATCCCCTGGGACATGACGTTCAACTACTACGACGAGGCACTCAAGAAAGAGGTGAGCCTCCACACGTCGACTGCCGACTCAGCCTATCGCGCCCTCTGGGTGCCGTTCCTGAAGAGTTTTGCCCAGCACCTGAAGAAGAAAGGGTGGTTTGACAAGACCCGCATCGCCATGGACGAGCGCGGCTTGGCCGACATGAAACGCGCCTATGCGCTGTTGCATGAGGCCGTGCCCGATTTCCGCATGGCCCTGGCCGGCAACCTGCACGAGGAATTGGCGGACAAGTTGGCCGACTACAGCCTGGGATTCCCTTCCAAGTTTAGCGAGACCCAGCGGGCCGCACGTAGCAACCAGGGCATGGTCAGCACAACCTACACCTGTTGCACCGAACTCACGCCCAACCTCGAGACCTACAATGATCCCGCCGATGCCGTTTACTTGCCGCTCTATTGCAAGGCCAACGGCTTTGACGGATACCTCCACTGGTCATGGATGAACTGGACCGACAAGCCCCTGCAGGACAGTCGCTTCAAGCTCTTCCCGGCTGGCGACACCTATCTCATCTATCCCGGTCCGCGCAGTTCGGTGCGCTGGGAACGCTTCATTGAGGGCGTGCAGCAGGTGGAGAAGTATCTGCTGCTCCGCACGGAGCGCCAGGCCAAGGGCGACCAGGACGGCATCAAGCGTCTCGACGACGCCCTCCGCTCGTTCCAGTCGGGCGAGCTCAACTACCACAGCACGTCGGCCCGTCTGGTCAACGGGTTCGAACGATTGTTGAACGAGATGAGCGTCAAGTGATGACCATCCCTCGTTCATCCCTTATCCTTTCGTTGGCCTTGGTGCCCGCCATGATGGGTGCTAAGGCCCGAAAGCCCAACATCATCTTCATCATGGCCGATGACCTCGGCTATGGTGACCTCGGCTGTTATGGCCAGCCCTTCATCCTCACGCCCAACATCGACCACATGGCCCAGGAGGGCATGCGCTTCACCCAAGCCTACGCCGGCGCCCCCGTTTCGGCCCCCTCGCGCGCCTCGCTGATGACAGGCCAGCACACGGGACACACACGGGTGCGCGGCAACAAGGAGTATTGGCCCCAAGCGGCCAAGGTGCGCTATGGCGTCAACGACGACTACGCGGTCGTGGGTCAGCAGCCCTATGATCCCGGTCATGCCATCCTGCCGGAGATTATGAAGAAGATGGGCTACACGACGGGCCTTTTTGGCAAGTGGGCAGGGGGCTACGAGGGCAGCGAGTCGACGCCCGACAAGCGTGGCATCGACGAGTTCTATGGTTACATCTGCCAGTTCCAGGCCCACCTCTACTATCCCAATTTCCTCAACCACTACAGCCGGGCGGCCGGCGACACGGCCGTCAGTCGCGAGGTGCTGTCCCAGAACATCGGTTACCCCATGACGGGCGACGATTATTTCAAGCGCACGCAATACTCCGCCGACCTCATCCATGAGCACGCCCTGGCATGGCTGGACCAGCAGGACGGGCGCCAACCCTTCCTCGGACTCTTCACCTACACGTTGCCCCACGCTGAACTGGCACAGCCCAACGACTCGTTGCTGCGGCGCTACAAGCGCAAGTTCTTCGTCGACAAGACCTGGGGCGGACAGCCCGCGAGCCGTTACAATGCCGTGGAGCACACCCATGCCCAGTTTGCGGCGATGATCAATCGCCTCGACACCTATGTGGGACAGATCCTCGACAAGTTGCGCGAGAAGGGCCTGGCTGATAACACCCTCGTCGTCTTCACCAGCGACAACGGCCCCCACGAGGAGGGCGGCGCCGACCCAGCCTTCTTCGGTCGCGACGGCCAGTTGCGCGGACTGAAGCGCCAGTGTTACGAGGGCGGCATCCGCGTGCCGTTCATTGTGTGGTGGCCAGGCCATGTGCGGGGCGGCGAGGTCAACGACACGCAGTTGGCGTTCTACGACCTGTTGCCCACCTTTTGTGACCTCGCGGGAGCGAAAGGCGAGCCCATGCGCCATCTCAACCGCCGCTTGCCGGGCGATGTCTATGATGGCATCTCCATGAGCAAGACGCTTCTCGGACAACCCGGTCAGCAGACCCACGACCACCTTTATTGGGAATTCTCGGAGACCGACCAGATAGCCGTGCGCCAAGGCGACTGGAAGCTCCTGGTGGTGAAAGGCCAACCACGCCTTTATGACCTGGCGGCCGATCTCCATGAGGACCATGACGTGGCCGCCGACCATCCCGACGTGGTGCGTCGCTTGGTCGAGATCATCCGCAAGGAGCACCGCCCAAGCGCCGACTATCCCGTCACGTTGCCCCAATGACGATTTTTAACTAAAATATTGTTCGTTACCTTACTTTGGGTCCATGGATTTTCTTAACTTTGCAAATCCATGGATTTCAAACTGACATCAAAGTTCAAGCCCACTGGCGACCAGCCCCAGGCCATCAAGCAACTCACTGAAGGCGTGCTTCAGGGAGATCCTGCACAGGTGTTGCTGGGCGTCACCGGATCGGGCAAGACGTTCACGGTGGCCAATGTGATTGCCAACGTGAACAAACCCACCCTGATCCTTAGTCACAACAAGACGCTCGCCGCCCAGCTCTATGAGGAGATGAAAGGCTTCTTCCCCAACAATGCGGTCGACTATTATGTGTCTTATTACGACTATTACCAGCCAGAGGCTTACCTGCCGACAACAGACACCTACATCGAGAAAGACCTGGCGATCAACGAGGAGATCGACAAGTTGCGACTGGCGGCCGTGAGCGATCTACTCTCCGGGCGCAAGGATGTGGTGGTGGTGTCGTCGGTCTCGTGCATCTACGGCATGGGAGCACCCATCGCCATGCAAGAGAACATCATCACCATCAGGACGGGCCAGCAGCTCGACCGCAATGAGTTCTTGCGCAAGCTGGTCAACTCGCTCTATGTGCGCAACGACGTCGACCTGCAACGTGGCAACTTCTCGGTGAAGGGTGACACGGTGCTCATCGCCATGGCCTACAGCGACAATGTGCTGCGCGTCAGTTGGTGGGACGATGAGATCGACGCCATCGAGGAGTGTGACGCCGTGACGCTCCACACCCTGCAACGCTTCGAGGAATACCAGCTTTACCCCGCCAACCTCTTTGTGACCAGCAAGGAACAGACCGAGGGTGCCATCACCAAGATACAGGACGACCTCGTCAAGCAGGAGGAATACTTCAAGGACCTGGGCGACGGCATCAAGGCCCAGCGCATCAAGGAACGGGTGGAGTATGACATCGAGATGATCAAGGAGCTGGGCCATTGCTCGGGCATCGAGAACTATTCGCGATATTTCGACGGTCGAGAGCCCGGCGAACGCCCTTACTGCCTGCTCGACTTCTTCCCGAAGGACTATCTGATGGTCATCGATGAGAGTCATGTCAGTGTGCCGCAGATCAACGCCATGTATGGTGGCGACCGCGCCCGCAAGCAGAACCTGGTGGAGTATGGTTTCCGCCTGCCTGCGGCCTTCGACAACCGCCCACTGCGTTTCGAGGAGTTCCACGACATGATCCATCAGGTGATCTATGTCTCTGCCACCCCCGCCGACTATGAGTTGCAGGAGGCCGAGGGTGTCGTCGTCGAACAGCTCATCCGACCCACGGGCCTCCTGGATCCGGAGATCGAGGTGCGACCGTCGGAGAACCAGATCGACGACTTGCTCGACGAGATCCTCACGCGTAGCCATCGGGGCGAGCGCGTGTTGGTCACCACGCTCACCAAGCGCATGGCCGAGGAGCTCACCGAGTATCTGCTCGACCACGGCGTGAAGGCCAACTACATCCACAGCGACGTGGCCACTCTCGACCGCGTGAAGATCATGAACGACCTACGTGCGGGCGTTTTCGATGTCTTGGTGGGCGTCAACCTGCTGCGTGAGGGCCTCGACCTGCCCGAGGTGTCGCTGGTGGCCATCCTCGATGCCGACAAGGAAGGCTTCCTGCGCAGCCACCGCAGTCTGACGCAGACCGCCGGACGGGCCGCCCGCAACGTCAACGGCAAGGTCATCATGTATGCCGACACCATCACCGAGAGCATGCAGCGCACCATCGACGAGACCGCCAGGCGCCGCACCATCCAGTTGAAATACAACGAGGACCACCACATCACCCCGAAACAGATCGTCAAGGACATCAAGGGCGTGTTGCCCACCGCCTCGGGCGAGAGCTACGAGACGCCGCAGATGGCAGCCGAATATGCAGTGAAGGGCATGGACACAGGCGCCTTCGCCGCCGACCCCATCGTGCGCCACATGACCCGCGACGAACTCCAGAAAAGCATCGACAACACCAAGGCCCTCATGGAACAGGCGGCCAAGAGCCTCGACTTCATCCAGGCCGCACAGTATCGAGACGAGATCGTCAGGCTCGAGAAGCAGTTGGAGCTGAAGTGACGGACACTCCGCTGTCGAGCCTTTCTTGGACGGGGCACCATGCCCTGCCGTGGTAATGAAAATAAACGTTAAAAGTGGGGTGCCATGGCAGATTATGAAGCAATATTTATTAACTTTGCTTATTATAATGATAAAAACGCATTGAAAATGAAGAAAATACTTTTTGCCATCATGATGCTCTTCCCCTTGGTGGGCATGGCACAAAACACAACGACAGACGCACAGGCCAACCAGCAGGCGCAGAACGAACAGCGCCATGCGCTCTTCGAGAAGAGACACAAGGCGGTCGATGCCAAGTATCTGAAAGGTGCCGTGCCTGAGGTGGACGGCAAGGTGGTGTTCACGCTCGACAAGGACGTGCCAGGCATGACGGCCGACCAGATCTATGAGAAGGTGCGCACGGTGATGGAGAACATCATCGCACAGCCCAACCAGGTGAAGGAACTCAGCAAGATCGCCGTCGACAACAAGTCGTCGCATACCCTCGGTGCACGTTTCACGGAGTGGCTCGTGTTCAGCAAGAAGGCGCTCAACCTCGACCAGACGGTGTTCAACTATACCCTCATCGCCAAGGTGAGCGATGGCCACCTGCACCTCACCATGGAGCGCTTGAGCTACCAGTATGAGATGGAGCGCCCCGACACCCAGGGCATGGAGACCAAGGCCGAGGACTGGATCACCGACAAGTGGGGCCTCAACAAGAAAGGGGACAAGTTGGCTAAGTACAGCGGCAAGTTCCGCCGCAGAACCATCGACCGCAAGGATGAAATCTTCAAGCGTGTCTGCAAGGTTCTCAACGTGGCCTATTAATCGTTTTGCCTTTTTGTTCGCATGGAATCAGGTAACGAATATTTGCAGCGAAGGCATCGCGGCGAGCAGGAGCAGAAAGACAACCATCTCCGGTTGCGCAATGTGTTGAACATCATCTTCATGCTCCTTGCCATTGTCGGTGCGGCGATCTATTATTGGTCGGACCACACCACGGGTGCCATCATCCTTCTGGTTGCGGTGGTCTTCAAGATTGTGGAGAGCGCCTTACGAATAAAATTTTGATGAAGAAACTTCTATTCTCCTTCTTGTTCTCAGCGCTGGCAGTCGTTTCTGCGTCTGCCCAGGTGAGTCGTGCCAATTTCGACAACTACAACTCGATGAGTCCTGACGGCAACATCACTACGGCCAACCAGCGCCGTGAGCGCTCCGACTCCACCTCACAGCACAAGGAGATACCACGTGGCATCTACGTGTGGACCGTCGACCAGCGCTTTGGCGACCGTCGACCGGCTAAGCTCGACACGTTGTCGCACATGTATATGAACACCTTGTTCACCACGGGCCTTCGTGGGGAATACAACACCACGGGCAACCTGGGTGCCCCTCGCCAGGCGCGTATCTTCATCGATCGCAGACAAGGGTCGCAGTTCCTGTTCACCGATCCTTATGACTATTTCGTCACACCGGTTCAGGACTTTCATTTCACCAACACGTTGTCTCCCTTCACCAACCTCACCTACAACACTTGTGGCGACCGCACCAATGGTGAGGATCACTTCACGGCGAAGTTTGGCGTCAACGCTGGCAAGCGTCTTGGCGTGGGCTTCAAGTTCGATTACCTCTACGGACGTGGCTATTACGACAGCCAGTCGACTTCTCACTTCGATTATACGATGTATGGCTCGTATATTGGTGACCGCTATCAGGCCCACCTTCTCATGTCGACCAACCATCAGAAGGTGACAGAGAACGGTGGCATCACCAATGACAACTACATCACCCATCCTGAGTCGTTCAACGAGTCGTTCCAGACCTCGGAGATACCCACCATGCTCACGCGCAACTGGAACCGCAACGACAACCAACACCTCTTTTTCACCCAGCGCTACAGCGTGGGCTTCAAACGCAAGGTGCCCATGACCGCCGAGGAGATCGCGGCGCGCAAGTTTGCCATCGCTTCGCGACAAGAGGCGAAGGAACGCCAGGCCGAAGCCGACGCTGCCCACAAGGCACGCCAGGAGGGACGCGAGGTGAAAGAAGGCGACATCGAGACACCTAAGACTTTTGCGGGACGCCCCGACAACGCCAAGATCGGTGTGCGCACGGCGCAAGACAGCCTGAACAATGATGCCACGGCATCGGCACAGGCGACGGCGGGGCGTGTGGCGGTCAACGGCAAGGCGGCTGCCGACAGTCTCATCGCCCAGGCCACCAAGGCCAAGGTGGACACGTCGTGGCTGAAGGATGAGTACGTGCCGGTCACCAGTTTCATCCACACCCTCGAACTGAACAACTATCGCCGCATCTACGAGGCTTACCAGACGCCCGACAATTATTATCTCAATGACTACCGCGTGGCAGAGAAGCTGGTGGGCGACTCCATCTTCGACAAGACCACGCACTGGAGTCTGCGCAACACATTCGCCATCTCCTTGCTGGAGGGCTTCAACAAATGGGCGAAGGCGGGACTGAAGGTCTTTGGCACCCACGAGTTGCGCCACTTCACCTTGCCCGACTCCACAGCCATGCGCTCGTGGAATGAGCACGCCGTGAGTGTGGGCGCCCAACTCATCAAGTCACAGGGCAAGACCTTCCATTACAACGCCACGGGTGAGTTTGGCGTGGTCGGCATCAACGCCGGCGAGATCCATGTCGATGGTGGCGTTGACGTCAATTTCCCGTTGTTCAAGGACACGGTGACGCTGGCCGCTTCGGGTTTCTATCACCATGAGAAGCCCTCGTTCTATTATCGACACTATCAGTCGCGCCACGCCTGGTGGGACAACGATGACCTCTCGATGATCGACCACTTCCGGGCGCAGGGGGTGTTGAGCTACCAGAAGACGCGTACCTCGCTTCGTGTGGCCTTCGACGAGATTCGCAACTACACCTATTTCGCCACCTCTTATAATACCACTGATGACGGACGCTTCGCCAATGCGGTGCGTGTCAGCCAGGCAGGAAGTCCCATCTCGGTATTCACCGCCGACCTGAAGCAGGACTTCACCTTCGGACCGCTCAACTGGGAGAGTGTGGTGACGGTGCAGAAGTCGACCGATGACGATGCGTTGCCCTTGCCCTTGGTCAACATCTACACCAATCTTTATTTGAAGTTCAAGATCGCCCATGTGCTGAAGTGTGACTTCGGCGCTGATGTGCGCTATTTCACCAAGTACAAGGCACCCGACTATGTGCCTTCCTTGGGACAATATGCTGTGCAGGCTGGCGAAAAGAAGACCGAGGTCGGCAACTATCCCCTCATCAATATCTATGCAAACTTCCACCTCAAGCACACCCGCTTCTTCGTCATGATGAGCCACATCAACGACGGTAGCGGCAACTACTTCTTCACGCCCCACTATCCGCTCAACGGACGCGTGTTCCGCTTCGGGGTGAGCTGGAACTTCTTCAACTGATGGGCCTCCCGACCGACGGACGCTGAGCGTGAGGCGAACGCCATACGATGGCGACAACTTGATCAAAACACGAACGCTATGCAAACAAACAACGAAATCATCCGCGTGAACAGCCTGCGGGCATGGCTCCTCGCCACACGTCCCAAGACTCTCTCGGCTGCTGCGGTGCCTGTCATCATCGGCATGGCTTTGGCCGTGAAGACGGTGGGGTGGGTTTGCTTCCCTGTCTTGCCGGCTATCTTGTGCTTGTTGTTCGCCTGGTTCATGCAGATCGACTCCAACTTGATTAATGATTACTTCGACTTTGTGCGCGGAGGCGACGACCGCGAGACGCGTCTTGGTCCCAAGCGTGCCTGCGCTGAGGGATGGGTCACGTTGCCGGCTATGCGCATGGCCATCGCCATCACATCGGTGGCAGCCTGCTTGGTGGGCCTGCCGCTCATCGCTTATGGAGGTCGCGAGATGGTCATCGTGGGCGCCATCTGTGTCGTCTGCGCCTTTCTATACACCACATTCTTTGCCTCGAAGGGCTTGGGCGACGCCCTGGTGGTCGTCTTCTTCGGCATCGTGCCCGTCTATTTCACGTGGTATGTGCTCATGCCCATCTATTGGCAGGGCTTCAACATCTATGTGCTCATCGCTGGCGTGTGCTGCGGACTGGTGATCGACACGCTGCTCCTCGTGAACAACTATCGCGACCGCGAGAACGACCGGGCTACTGGAAAGAAGACGCTCGTGGTGCGCCTGGGGACGAATGCCGCCGAGAAACTTTATGAGATCTTGCCGCCCATGGCCGAAATCGGCTTGTTCAGTTTTCTTGTTCTTGGAGAAGAGACGCCCACGCCTTGGTGGAAGATTGGTGGCTATGCACTGCTTGCAGCCATCTACCTGGCACCTCACGAGAAAACAACAAGAAGGATGATCAGCATCGGGAAGGGTAGGGAACTCAACCAAGTGTTGGGGATGACGGCACGCAACCTGGTTATCTATGGCATCACCACCGCGGCACAGATCCTTTTGTTTTGTAATATCGCTTAAGCCATGCAACAACACGTCAACCTGGAAATCATGAACTTCGTGGAGCGCGAGATCCTACCGCGCTACAACGCTTTTGGCCATAGCCACGGCATCGGGCATGTGCAGCGTGTCATCAAGAATGCGCTGGCGCTGGTGCCTACGACGGGTGCCGACATCAACATGGTTTATGTCATTGCGGCCTATCACGACCTGGGTATGGAGGGGCCCCGCGCCATCCACCACCTCACGGGTGGCAAGATCCTTGCTGCCGATGTGCGCCTGCGTCGCTGGTTCTCGCCCGAGCAGTTGCGCATCATGAAAGAGGCTGTGGAGGACCATCGGGCGTCGGCCTCACACGCACCGCGCAGCATCTATGGCATGATCGTGGCCGAGGCCGACCGAGACCTGGACCCTGAGGTCGTCTTCTCGCGCACCGTGGAGTATGGACTGGAGAACTATCCCGAGCTCGACCGCAACGGACATTGGGAACGCTTCAACACCCACATGGACAACAAGTATGGTCTCAACGGTTACATCAAACTGTGGAT
Source organism: Prevotella sp. (assembly GCA_050875105.1). Lineage (GTDB taxonomy): Bacteria > Bacteroidota > Bacteroidia > Bacteroidales > Bacteroidaceae > Prevotella. Next base: position 35,008 of record JBNMMB010000013.1, read on the forward strand.
ACCCAACTCACCCAACGAGAAACGTGTCAAGGTGTTGCGCGAGATTATCGGCGACAAGACAAGGCTCCATCAGGTGTTTGATGAGATCTTCGACCGCCTGACGCACGAGTGACAAGGAACCTCCTATAGATCAACAAGAAATAACACAACGATTAAAACCTATTTATTATGAAGAAAAAACTGATGTTGGCGGCTGCATGTCTCGCACTCAGCGCCAATGCCATCGCAGGCGACCTGCATGTGACGGGCCATCTGACTGGTCTCGACAATGACACCCTGGTTGCCATGACCGCCCTCGCCAATGGTGTGGACCAGACCGTGAAGGTCGTCGGCAAGGATGGTGCCTTCGACTTCCACTTGAATGTGGATGAGCCTAAGAACCTCTACCTTCAGATTCGCCATCCGAAGCGTGAGGGGGCCATGCCCATGGCCGGGTACATGGCTACGATGGCCATGCCGGGTGAGGAACTGAAGATCACGGGCTCGCTCGACAATTATGTTATTGATGGCAGCGCCTACTACAAGAGTTTGGAGCAGGCTCGCAAGGTAACCGCCTCGTTTGAGGAGGGACTGAAGAACCTGCAACGCGACTATGAGGCTCAGTTGAAGCAGGGCGCCAACCGCGACTCGCTCGAAGAGGTCATCGACAAGGCTTACCAAGAGATGCGCAACACGGTGTCGGCCGCTTCGCTCAAGTATATCAAGGCCCATCCCGACGACGAGGCCAGCCAGTATCTGCTCCATGAGGTCAACGTGGCTGACTACAAGGAGGCCATCGCCGCCCTGTCGCCTGCCGTGCGTGAGGGCCGTCTGAAGAGCATGATCGACAACTTCGCCGCCCGTTCGCAGAAGACCCTCGATCGCGAGGAGGCCAAGAAGAAGGTGGCTGAAGGAAAGGTGGCGCCCGACTTCACGCTGAAGAGCATCGACGGCAAGAACATCAGCCTGAGCAGCCTGAGGGGTAAGACAGTGGTGCTCGACTTCTGGGGCTCATGGTGTATCTGGTGCATCAAGGGCATGCCTAAGATGAAGGAGTACTACGCTAAGTATAAGGATAAACTCGAGATCCTCGGCATCGACTGTAACGACACCGAACAGAAGTGGCGCGACGCCGTGAAGAAGCATGAGTTGCCCTGGCTCCACGTGCGCAACGAGGGCAATCCTGATGTGACCGTGCTCTATGGCATCAGTGGCTTCCCCACCAAGATCGTGGTTGACCCCAAGGGCAACATCAGCAAGGTGGTCATTGGCGAGAGCGAGGACTTCTACAAGTATCTCGACGAGACTTTAGGCAAATAAGCACTTGATGATCGTTCATCAAGACGACGAAAAATAAGAAAGGCCGCTTGTCACACAATGTGACAAGCGGCCTTTCTGCGATGATAGGATGATGATCTGTGGCCTTCTCCGGAGTTATTTGCCACAAGGCAGTTGTGAGAACTTCTTCAGCCCCTTCACGTGATACTGCCACAGGATGCTGAAGCCGACACGCTCAGGCACGGGGTTGACGTTCCTCGTGGCGCGTATCTCGTCGCGGTCTGCGTCGAACTGATGCTTCCAACGGTTGAAGGCGCGGCGTGCCTTGATGATCGCCTTGAAGTCGCCCCAGTTGCGGTTGACGACAAGGGTCTCCACGGCCGCCACGTAGTCGAGCACGCGGCGCATGCGCATCACGCTGGCGAGTTCGTCGTCAGGCAGGTTCTTGTAGAGCATCGTCAGGTTGTTGCGGAAGTTGAGAAACGTCTTCATCGGGTTGCCCTTGGGCAGTGTTCCGCCGCCCACGTGGTAGACGGTGCTCTCGGGTATGCAGACGATGCGGCGCCCGCGTTGGCGCAGTCTCCAGCAGAGGTCGATCTCCTCGTTGTGGGCGAAGAAACGGCCGTCGAGGCCTTTGACATCCCAATAGTCCTTGGCGCGGATCATCAGGCAGGCGCCTGTGGCCCAGAGCACGTCCATTTGGTAGTCGTATTGTCCGTTGTCGTCCTCCACCGTGTCGAAAATGCGCCCGCGGCAGAACGGGTAGCCATAGCGGTCGAGGAAGCCACCCGACGCGCCCGCATACTCGAAGCGGTCCTTGTCGGCCTCCGACAACAACTTGGGTTGGCAGGCAGCCACGTTCTCATGGCTGTCCATATACTCGATGAGCGGCGTCAGCCAACCGTGTGTCACCTCCACATCCGAGTTGAGCAACACGTAATAGTCGGCCTTGATCTCGCGCAGCGCACGATTGTAACCCTCGGCAAAGCCATAGTTCTTGTCGAGCTGCAGGCGTTTCACCTGTGGGAAATCATGTGTCAGGAGGGTCATGGAGTCATCCGTCGAGGCGTTGTCGGCCACCCAGACCTCCGCGTCGTCGCGCGAGTATTTCACGACGGTGGGCAGGTATTGCCGCATCATCTTGCTGCCGTTCCAGTTGAGTATGACGATTGCTACGTTCATTGTTTTGTTCTCCTATTTTGGTGTCGTGTGTTCCGTTTTTGGGCCGTCAGTCCAGGATCTCAGCCTTCAAGGCCGACTTGTCGGGATTGAAGTCGCCCAGTCTTACCCGCATGATTTGGTTGTCGTATTCCTCGCGAGCCTGGGCGGGAGGCAGTTCCACGCGGATGTAGTTTGCTGTGAAGCCATGCATGGCCTTGCCCCGTGCAGCCTTCTCGAAGAGCACGTCGGCCTCCTGCCCGATGTGGGCGGCATAGAAGGCTTGCGTCTTCTCGTCGGAAAGTTTTAGCAGGCGGTGGGCGCGCCGTTTCTTCTCTTTGTCATCCACCACGTAGGGGATGCGCAGGGCGGCGGTGCCCGGTCGCTCGGAGTAGGGGAAGACATGGAGCTGGGTGACAGGCAACGCCTTGAGGAAGTCGTAGCACTCCTCAAAACACTCTGGCCGCTCGCCCCGACAACCCACCATCACGTCGACGCCGATGAATGCGTCGGGCATCTTCTCTTTTATAAGGTGTATCTTGTGGGCGAAGAGCGCCGTGTCGTATCGGCGGTGCATGAGACGCAACACCTCGTCGCTGCCACTCTGGAGCGGCACGTGGAAGTGGGGCATGAAGGCGCGGCTGTGTGCACAGTAGTCGATCAGTTCGTCGCTCATCAGGTCGGGCTCCAGGCTGCTGATGCGGAAACGCTGGATGCCTTCCACGCCGTCGAGAGCCTTCACGAGGTCGATGAACTGCTCATGGGTTGTCTCGCCGAAGTCGCCAATGTTCACACCTGTGAGCACGATCTCCTTGCCGCCCTCCGCCGCGGCCTGCTTGGCCTGTGCGACGAGCGAGGCGATGGTGGGGTTGCGTGACAGACCACGTGCAAAGGGTATGGTGCAGTAGGTGCAGAAGTAATTGCAGCCATCTTGCACCTTGAGGAAGTAGCGCGTGCGGTTGCCGCGCGAGCACGACGGTTGGAATGTCTTGATGTCCTTGGTCTTCACGCCATGGTGTTGGTGCAGGTGGCCCTCGCGGGGCTGCGTCCAGGCGTCGGAGAGATATTGGATGAGGTCAGCTTTCTCGTTGGCACCCAGCACCAGGTCTACGCCAGGAATCTGGCTGATGGCTTCGCCCTCCAGCTGCGCATAGCAACCCGTGACCACCACGAAGGCCCCTGGATTCTCGCGCACCATGCGGTGGATGGCCTGCCGGCACTTGTGGTCGGCCACTTCGGTCACCGAGCAGGTGTTGATCAGGCAGATGTCTGCCTGCTCATCCTTGGCGGCTGTCACCACGCCCATGTCGGCCAACAGTTTGCCGAAGGTCGAGGTCTCCGAGAAGTTGAGCTTGCAGCCCAATGTGTAGTAGGCTGCCCTTTTGCCTTGAAAAGCGCTTGTGTCGATCATGCGTCTTGTCTTTCTTTGTCTTATATAATATAGGTGTGCAAAGATACGCTTTTCTTGTGAGACTTTTGCCTAAAAACACTCATATTTTAGGTTCTGTTAAGGCGCACAAAAACTTTAACCTCTGTTAACAGTTTGTAAATGGTTGAATAACAGTGTATTGCGAAAAAGTTACAGTAGGGGTCAAAAAAAAGTTCCTAAAAGTGTATCGTCGTATTGAAAAAAGCCTTATCTTTGCAGCGTTTTAATAAACATAGATCGTTTTACAGATTTTAAAAAGCAAAGAAAATGAAGAAATTAGTTTTGATGTTCGTGGCTATGGCCGCTATCTCTTTCGCATCTTGTGGCAATAAGAACGAGTCTGCAGCTCCTGCTCAGGACTCTGATTCTACAGCTGTTGTTGACAGCGCTGACACTGCTGCTGTTGCCGACACAACTGCTGCTGACACAACTGCTGCTGAGTAATCGCTAGCACGAACTGAAAATTGAGAGACACCGCCTCAGGCTCAGCCTGGGGCGGTTTTTGGGTTTATAGATATCGGTGCTTTGTCTGTTGTTGTGTGTTTTTTGCAGCCATCGGCGGCCCTGGCGCTGGTCTGTTGGCAACGCCCTTCGTTGCCTTACTTCTTTGCTTAATGGGCGCAGAAAAAATGTGAACATCGGCTTGGGTAGTTCATGGAATTTTAGTAATTTTGCACGGACTTATAAAGAATAGGTATAAACAAACCATACTATCATGAAGATTTCATACAAGTGGCTGAAAGAATATGTCGACTTCGACCTCACACCGCAGGAAACCGCTGACGCCCTGACGTCAACCGGCCTTGAGGTGGACGCATTGGACGAAGTGCAGGCCATTAAAGGAGGACTGAAAGGCCTTTATGTGGGCAAGGTGCTCACCTGTGAGCCACATCCCAATAGCGATCATCTCCACATCACGACGGTGGATCTCGGTAAGGGCGAGGCCCAGCAGATCGTTTGTGGCGCACCCAATGTGGCCGCAGGCCAAAAGGTGATCGTGGCCGACCTGGGCTGCGTGCTCTATGACGGCGACAAGGAATTCACCATCAAGAAATCGAAGTTGCGCGGCGTGGAGAGCTTTGGCATGATCTGTGCCGAGGACGAGATTGGCGTAGGCACTGACCATGCCGGCATCATCGTCCTGCCCGACGACGCTGTCGTGGGCACACCCGCAGCCGAATATTACCACCTCGAGAGCGACTGGGTGATCGATATCGACATCACCGCCAACCGCGCCGATGCGCTGAGCCACTATGGCGTGGCACGCGACCTCTATGCTTGGCTGGTGCAGCGTGGCTACAAGACCAGTCTGCATCGTCCCGACTGCTCACAGTTTGCTGTCGACAACGACGACCTCCCCATCGATGTGGAGATTGAGAACCATGAGGCTTGCAAGCGCTATGCTTGCGTCAGCATCACGGGATGTGAGGTGAAGGAAAGCCCCAAATGGATGCAGGAGAAGTTGACCGCCATCGGTCTGCGCCCCATCAACAATATCGTGGATGTCACCAACTACATCATGATGGCTTATGGCCAGCCCATGCATTGCTTCGATGCTGACATGGTCACCGGCCACAAGATTGTTGTTCGTACGCAACCAGAGGGTACGAAGTTTGTCACCCTCGACGGTGAGGAGCATATCCTGGGTGAGCACGATCTCAGCATCTGCAACGCTGAGGAGCCCATGTGTATCGCCGGCATCTTCGGTGGCAAGGGATCGGGTACCTATGAGACCACCAAGAATGTGGTGCTCGAGAGCGCCTACTTCCATCCCACATGGATCCGTAAGAGCGCACGCCGCCACGGACTGTCGACCGACGCCAGCTTCCGTTTTGAGCGTGGCGTGGACCCCAATGGCACCATCTATGCACTGAAGCAGGCTGCCATCCTCTGTAAGGAACTGGCCGGCGGCAAGGTGTCCATGCAGATCAAGGATGTCTATCCCGATCCGCTGCCCGACTTCCCCGTGCGTCTCAACTACGAGTATTGCGACCGTCTGATCGGTAAAAAACTCGGCGAAGACACCATCAAGAGCATTGCCAGCAGCCTCGAGATGAAGATCGCTGGCGAAGATGCCAAGGGCCTCGACCTCGTCGTGCCGGCTTACCGCGTTGATGTGAAACGTCCCTGCGATGTGGTGGAGGATATCTTGCGCATCTATGGTTACAACAATGTGGAGATCCCCATGCAGTTGAAGTCGTCGCTCACCGTGCCAGACGAGCAGGACCGCGAGCACAAGTTGACCAATCTCATTGGCGAGCAGCTTGTGGGATGTGGCTTCAACGAGATACTCAACAACTCGATGACCAAGACGAGCTATTACGACAAGGATGAGCTCAACACCTACAGCTGGGCCACCACCGCCAAGGTGATGAACCCCTTGAGCGCCGACCTCGGTGTGATGAGGCAGACGCTGGTGTTCGGCGGATTGGAGTCGTTGGCCCGTAACATCAACCGCAAACGTTCAAACTTGAAGTTCTTCGAGCTTGGCAATGTCTATCATTACGCTCCAGAGAAGGACGATCACGACGCCTCGATCGTCGCTTACTCACAGGAGAGCCACCTCGCCTTGTGGCTCACTGGCAAGCGCGTGGAGGGCTCTTGGGCCCACCCAGATGAGGAGACGAGCTTCTATGAGCTGAAGGCCTATGTGGAGAACATCCTCCGTCGTGTGGGCGTGCCCGCCGGTCTGGTGGTGGCCAGCAAGTCGGAGAACAACCTCTTCTCTGAGGCCCTCACCCTGAAGAACCGCGGTGGCAAGGTGCTCTGCGAGTATGGTAAGTTGGCCAAGAAGGTCTGTCATGAGTGTGGCGTCGAGAAGGATGTCTACTATGCTGAGTTCAATTGGACGGCTGTGATGAAGGCCATCAAGAAGAATAAGGTGGAGTTCAAGGAGCTCTCCAAGTTTCCGGCTGTCAGTCGTGACCTGGCACTGCTCATCGACAGCGACGTGGAGTTTGCACAGGTCGAACAGGTTGCCCGCCAGAGCGAGAAGAAATTGCTCAAGAAGGTTGAGCTCTTTGATGTCTATCAGGGTAAGAACCTGCCTGCTGGCAAGAAGAGTTACGCTGTCAACTTCATTCTTGAGGATGAGGAACGCACGCTCAACGACAAGCAGATTGAGGCTATCATGCAGAAAATCATTAAAAATTTAACAAATAAACTCGGAGCCGAACTCCGATAAACTACATTTCCAATGGGAAGAGCATTTGAATATCGCAAAGCGACAAAGCTGAAGAGATGGGGTCACATGGCCCGCACGTTTACAAAACTGGGTAAGGAGATTGCCATCGCCGTGAAGGCGGGTGGCGGTGAGCCTGAGAACAACCCACGCTTGCGTGCCATCATTGCCACATGTAAGCGTGAGAACATGCCGAAGGATAACATCACGCGTGCCATCAAGAACGCCATGGGCAAGGACACCAGCGACTACAAGGAGGTGCCTTATGAGGGATATGGCCCTCACGGTATCGCCATCTTCGTGGACGCACTGACCGACAACACCACTCGTACCGTTGCCGACGTGCGCTCGGTGTTCAACAAGTTCAATGGCAACCTCGGCACACAGGGCTCTCTGAGCTTCCTGTTTGACCACAAGTGCGTGTTCACCTTCAAGAAGAAGGACGACACCGACATGGACGACCTCATCCTCGACTTCATCGACTATGGCGTCGATGAGGATTACGACTATGACGAGGAGACGGGCGAGATCACCATCTATGGCGATCCCACGAGCTTCGGCGACATCCAGAAGCACTTGGAGGACAATGGTTTCGAGATCACCAGCGCTGAGTTCACTCGCATCCCGACCGACCTGAAGGATGTGACACCTGAGCAGCGTGAGACCATCGACAAGATGGTGGAGCGCCTCGAGGAGTTCGACGACGTGCAGAACGTCTACACGAACATGAAGCCTGAGGAGGCTCCCGCTGAGGAAGAGTAAGACAGCGTCGCTCTCAAGTCGCCTGCCTGCGCCAGCGGCGGGAGAACGGAGTGATGTAATATGGAAATAAAAACGAATGACGCCGACTTTCATGATTGAAAGTCGGCGTCATTCGTTTTTATGCTTCTTGATTTATTTCTTGCCCTTGAGCTTCTGCTCCAGGAGCACCTTGCCTGTGGTGGCAGAACGGAAGACATAGTGGAAGCGGAAGCCAGCCTCCTTGTAGGCTTTGCTTTGGGTGCTCTTGTTGAGGTCTTCCTGCAAGGCGTGGACGAGCTTGCCCTTGTTCTGCCGGATGACCTCGGGATTGTCGGCCACGTCGCGCAGGGTGTAGTAATAGTGGAAGGTCTTGTCGGTGCGTGTGAATGTGATGCTGTCGGTGCGCTGGTTGTCGGCGTAGGGTGTGGGGCAGTAGCGCTTGGTGAATTCCGTGACATCTTTTTCTGCGCGGTCTTCCAACGTGTCGTGGTGACAAGAGGTGAGGGCGGTGAGGCCAATGACGGCCAGGATGAGTGACAATATGAGTTTTTTCATGGGTCGTTGGGTTGTCTTGTTAAATGGTTTTGACTGTTTCGGCGCAGGGAGCAAAGACCGCTGCGCCTTGTCATGCGCATTTCGCACTATGCAAAGATAATAAAAAATAGGCGAAACGCCCTATTTATATGATTTCTTTTTATTAACTTTGCACGAAAGAGAATTGACTTCATGGAGAAAATAAGAAACTTCTGCATCATTGCCCATATAGACCACGGTAAGTCGACGTTGGCTGACCGCATGTTGGAATACACCAAGACCATCAAGATCACTGAGAACCAGATGCTTGACAATATGGACTTGGAGCGCGAGCGTGGCATCACCATCAAGAGTCATGCCATACAGATGGAGTATGAGCATGAAGGCACGAAGTATCTGCTCAACCTCATCGACACTCCGGGACACGTCGACTTCAGCTATGAGGTCTCGCGCTCCATCGCGGCGTGTGAGGGCGCCCTCCTCGTGGTGGATGCCACCCAGGGCGTGCAGGCGCAGACCATCTCCAACCTCTATATGGCCATCGACCAGGACCTGGAGATCATCCCGGTCATCAACAAGATCGATATGCCCAACGCAATGCCCGACGAGGTGGAAGACGAGATCGTGGACCTGCTCGGTTGCGACCCCGAAGACATCATTCGTGCCAGTGGCAAGACGGGAGAGGGCGTGCCCGAGATCTTGGAGGCTGTGGTGAAGCGCATTCCCTCGCCAAAGGGTGATCCTGCCAAGCCCTTGCAGGCCTTGATCTTCGACTCCCTTTTCAATAGCTTCCGTGGCATCATCGTGCTTTGCAAGATTGACAATGGCTCCATCCGTCGTGGCGACAAGGTGAAGTTCGTGCAGACCGGCATGGAGTATACAGCCGACGAGGTCGGCGTGTTGAAGATGGACCTGGAGCCGCGCGATGAGTTGTGCACCGGTGAGGTGGGCTACATCATCTCGGGCATCAAGGTAGCCACTGAGGTGAAGGTAGGTGACACCATCACTCATGTGGACAACCCCTGCGACAAGGCCATCGAAGGCTTCCAGGAGGTGAAGCCCATGGTGTTTGCTGGCGTCTATCCGATCGACCCCAACGACTATGAGAACCTGAGAGCGTCGCTCGAGAAATTGCAGCTCAACGATGCGTCGCTCACCTTCCTGCCTGAGAGCTCGCAGGCCCTGGGCTTCGGTTTCCGCTGTGGCTTCCTCGGTTTGCTTCACATGGAGATTGTGCAGGAACGACTGGACCGCGAGTTCAACATGGACGTCATTACCACTGTGCCCAACGTGTCGTACATGGTCTATGACAAGCAGGGCGGTTGCAAGGAGGTGCACAACCCGAGCGGACTGCCCGAGTCGACACTCATCGACCATATCGAGGAGCCTTACATACGCGCCACGATCATCACCTCGACCAACTTCATCGGGCCGATCATGCGTCTCTGTCTCGACAAGCGTGGCGAACTCATCAGCCAGCAGTATGTGTCGGGCAACCGTGTGGAGCTCCATTTCATGATGCCGCTGGGCGAGATCGTCATCGACTTCTACGACAAACTGAAGAGCATCTCCAAGGGATATGCCTCGTTTGACTATCATATCGACAGTTACCGGCCTTCAAAACTGGCCAAGCTCGACATCTTGCTCAATGGTGAGCCAGTGGACGCCCTCTCGACACTGACCCATGAGAGCAACGCAGTGACGATGGGACGCCGAATGTGTGAAAAACTGAAGGAACTCATTCCGAGACAACAATTCGACATTGCCATACAGGCTGCCATCGGCGCCAAGATCATTGCCCGCGAGACGGTGAAGCAGGTCCGAAAGGATGTGTTGGCCAAATGTTATGGCGGTGACGTCAGTCGTAAGCGCAAGTTGCTGGAGAAGCAAAAGAAGGGTAAGAAGCGCATGAAGCAAATTGGTAATGTCCAGGTGCCGCAAAAAGCCTTCCTGGCCGTGCTGAAACTCGATTAACCAACAAACCAAAGAACCTAAAACAGGAGGAAGAAATGAAAGAACTACAAAACTCAACCAGGGACATTGCGCGAGAGTTGGCACGCCGATACAGCACGATGACCCATGAGGAGCTTGATATCCTGGAGAGCATCCTGGTGCCGCGCAAGTGTGCCAAGGGTGAGATCATCCTCAAGGAAGGACAGATCTGCGAGGACATGTTTTACATCGAGAAGGGGCTCATCCGCCAATTCTATATCAAGAAGGACAAGGAGGTGACGGAGCACCTGGCCACTGAGGGTGGCATGATCATGTGCATTGAGAGTCTCTTCAAGGAGGAGCCCACCAAGTTGCAGGTGGAGGCTTTGGAGCCCTCGTTGCTCTATGCGTTGCCCAAGCGGAAGCTCGAACAGGTGGCCTTGCACAATGTGAACATCCAAATCCTCTATCGTAAGATCCTGGAAGAGAGCTTGATATTCAGTCAGGTACATGCAGACCTGGTGCGTTTCGAGTCGGCTCAAGACCGTTACCTGCGCTTGTGTAAGCTCATGCCCCAAGTGGTGCTGCGCGCGCCGTTGGTCTACATCGCCAGTTATCTGCAGATGACACCCGAGACGTTGAGTCGTGTGCGTGCGGCATCTGTGTAATGGAAAAGACACTTCCGTCTGATTTCGGAGCAATCATATAGCAAAAGGCTCGCTATCCCATTGGGGTAGCGAGCCTTTTGCTGTTTATGTGTTTAGCATCTCTTTTCTATCAGTCCCAGCTCTTGCTTCTGATTTCGGCAAGCGCCTTCACCCAGTCGGTGTCGAGCGAGAAGGGCGTCATGAAGTTGGCGTTGTCGACGTAGGCGTGACAAAGCTCATAGTCGAGGTCGCCAAACAGCGCGTTGTTCAGGCTGGCATTCTTGAAGCGCACCACAGTGATCTCTTTCTTGTTCTTGTTGTTGCCAGCCTCCGACAAACGCTTGAAGTAGAGGTTGACAAACTCCGTCATGGCGTAGGTCTCTACGCCCAACTGCTTCTCGGAGAATGTGGTGTCGTCCTTGGCCTTGTAGAGCATGTACTCGATGACATCCCACTTGAACGAGGCCGTCTTGCGCTCGGTCATGGGCTTGTCCTTGTCATACTTGATGGCCTTGAACTCCTTTTGCATCCTCATCACCTCGTTATAGATCTGTTGTGCATGTGCGCCCATGGTGATGGTGCACAGCAATGCAAATGTAAGAAGCGTCTTTTTCATTTTTGATAGTCGTTTATTCGTGTCTGATTAAGCGCAGGTGGTGGTCGATGCAGGCAGGATACTCATCCTCGTAGTGACTCACCATCATGAGCGTTTTGTTGGTTCTCTTGCAGAAGGTCTCGATGACATCCTTGGCCAATCGGCGATTGCGGTTGTCGAGTCCGTGCAACGGCTCATCGAGGATGAGTAGTTCCGGATCCTTCACGAAGGCCCTCGCTAATAACAATAGACGTTGTTCACCACTCGAAAGTTTCAGGAATGTCTGGTTTTCCAGTCCCTCAAGGCCAAATATTCCCATCCAGAATCGGCAGATGTCATATTCCGCGGGGTTGGGCTTGACATAGAGGCCGATGGAGTCTTTCAGTCCGCTGGCCACGATCTGGATGGCAGGCAGGTCGCGCTGGTAGGCACGATGCATCTCAGGCGACACATAGCCGATGTGCTTCTTGATGTCCCAGATGCTCTCGCCCGAACCCCTTGCCATGCCGAAGAGGGCGATGTCGCAAGCATAACTCTGCGGGTTGTCGGCGCAGACGAGGCTCAGCAGGGTCGACTTGCCCGCGCCGTTTTGGCCGCTGAGCACCCAGTGCTCGCCGTTGCGGACAGTCCACGAGAGATCCTTGAGAATGGTGCGCTTGCCATAGCGGATGCACACGTCGTGCATGTTGACCACCTCATGGCTGTGGAACTCATGGTCGTGATAGGGCAGGGCGAGGATGGCATCAGCCTTCTCAGGACTCAAGACGTGGGCTGGGGTGGGGACGCGATGAGCCAAGTAGTCGTCGAGGCTGACCTTGGGCATGACCGTCATGTCTCTCACTTCGACCACCTGATGGATGAATGGTGGAATGTCGTCGCTCTTCGACAGGACCAGGATGACCTGTAGGCCGAGTTCAGAGGAGAGCATGGCCAACAGCTCGCGCAACTGGTCGCGTGTCTCGGCGTCGAGGCCGATGAAGGGGTTGTCCATGATGAGCACCCTGGGTTGTGACAGCAGCACCTCGGTGAGCTTCAGTTTGCGCAGCTCGCCGCTCGACAGCGAGATGATGTATTTCTCCAGCGAGTGGCCCATGCGGAAGAGGTCGTAGAGCCGCTGTTGCAAGGCCCGCCGCTCCGGTGTGTCGTCACCTGCCATGGCGTAGGCCTTCTCCAGGCGGGAGGCCACGGTGGGCGTGGAGGCGTCGATCTCTTGCTGGTTCCATCGCTGTTGCAGGTAGTAGGTGCGGTCGTTGTCGCCCCCATAGGCGTCGCGGAAGGTGACATACTTGATGTTGTCGGACACCAGTGGCTTCGTGCTGGGCGAGAAGTCGTAGTCGGGGTCGCGACCGAGAAGCGGGTGCCGGCCGATGATGATGTCGACCAGCATCGACTTGCCGCCACCGTTGGGCCCGACGATGGCTATGTTTTCGCCCTCGTCGAGCGTGAAGTTCACGGGTTGAGCCATGCGCCATGCGGGCATGCGCGTGATACCGTTCTCTATGTTTATGACGTGTTTCATGCTATTGTTTGTTGGAAATGCGCTCCTGGTGGCTCCTCACGTAGTCCTTCCAGTTGTGATAGTGGTGTGCGCCCGTGTCGGGCTTCGACATCTGGAGGAAGTGGCAGTAGGCCGCTCCCAGTGCGTCGGTGGCGTCCATGAACTTGGGGAGGTCGTCCTTGGAGAAGCGCAAGATGCGCTGCAACATGGCCGCCACCTGTTCCTTGGAGGCCTGTCCCTGTCCGGTGATGGCCATCTTGATCTTCATCGGCGCATATTCATGGATGGGCACGTCGTGGCGGATGGCGGCGGCAATGGCCACCCCCTGCGCCCGTCCGAGCTTGAGCATCGACTGCACATTCTTGCCGAAGAACGGCGCCTCGATGGCCATCTCGTCGGGCAAGTACTCATCGATGATGCCCGTGACGCGCTCATAGATCTTGCCCAGTCGCAGGTAAGGGTCGGGCATGCGGTGCAGGTCGATGATGCCCATGGTCATCATCTCCGCCTTGTTGCCCCTGACGCGTAGCAGTCCGTAGCCCATGATGTTGGTGCCGGGGTCGATGCCGAGAATGATCTTCTCTGGTTTCTCCATGCTTGCGGTGCCTTATCTGTCGAGGTAAGGGTTGCCGGCCAGTTCGTTGCCCACTGTGGTCTCGCCGCCATGGCCAGGCAGGATGCGCGTGTCGTCGTCCATCTGGCAGATCATGCGCAGGCTCTGGATGAGCAGGAACATTGATCCGCCAGGCAGGTCGGTGCGGCCCACGCTGTTGTGGAAGAGTGTGTCGCCCGAGAAGGCCACCTTCTCCTCCTTGCACCAATAGAACACGCCACCGGGTGTGTGGCCCGGTGTCTCGACGATGTCAAAGGTGTGGTTGCCAAAGGTGATCTTGTCATCAGCGTTGAGGTAGCGGCCCACGGGTGCGAGGTCGTCGTCGGTCAACTCCTGTCGCATGATGTGCTGGGCCTGCTCTGGCAGACTGCTGATCAGTCGTTCGTCGTCCTTGTGCAGTTCCACCTTCAGTCCCCAGGTGTCGAAGACGAAGCGGTTGCCGATGTTGTGGTCCACGTGTCCGTGGGTGGCCAGCAGGTGCACTGGCTTCAGGTGATTGGATTCTATGTAGTCCTTGATGGCCTGGCGTTCAGCGGGAAACTGTGCGCCACAGTCGATGATGACGGCCTCCAGCGTGTCGTCGTTCACGACATAGCAATTCTCTTGTATGACATTGCATACAAAGCGTTTGATCTGTAACATATTCTTTTGTATGATCGGTTGTGCTGCCGTCCCATCAGATGGGGAGGTAGAGCACGTATTTTTCGGCGAACCACTCGTCGTCGAACAGGTCGGTGATGGGTGTCTCCTGTATGAGTTTGGCAAAGGGTCGGGTCTCGTCGGCGATGTTGCCGCCCTTGAGCACGAAGAGGCCGTTGGGGTAGGCGTTGTGCTGCGTCTTGCTGATGTTCTTGCGGACAATCTTCACAAGGTCGGGCAAGGGCATGACGGCTCGCGACACCACGAAGTCGAACTTGTCCTTCTCCTCCTCGCCACGACGGTGCACCGCCTCCACGTTCTTCAGGCCGATGGCGTCAGCCACCTCTTGTGCCACACGCACCTTCTTGCCCGTGCCGTCGATGAGTCGGAAATGGCAGTCGGGAAACAGGATGGCCAGGGGAATGCCCGGGAATCCTCCGCCCGTGCCGAAGTCGAGGATGCGGGTGGAAGGCTTGAAGTGGCACACCTTGGCAATGGCCAATGAGTGGAGCACGTGGTGGGTATAGAGGTTGTCGATGTCCTTGCGCGAGATGACGTTGATCTTGCTGTTCCAGTCGCGATAGAGGGCGTCGAGCGCTTCCAGCTGCTGGCGCTGCTCTGCGCTGAGGTCGGGGAAGTATTTTAAGATGTGTTGCATGTCTGTTATTTTTTGCGCATCAGTTTGGTCAGCTGCTCGTTGCTGAGCGTCACGCGGATCTCGCCCATGGCATGTGCGGCAATCTCGTCTTGGCTGTAGATGAAGGTGATGCCCTTGTTGGTGAGAATGTAGTTCTTGGGGACATAGGGATCCATGAACGCAAAGACGGTCATGCTGTCTTGGAGCTGCTTGAGGTTCTTGACCTTGAATTGCCGCACCAGGTCGTCGATGATCATCTGGGTCAGCGGTCCCTCGTAGCCAGGGCGCATGATGGTGGCCAGCGTGACGGTGGCGCCCGTGTGGGTGTTGAAGTTGCGCACCCATGTGGTGCTCGACCCATGTGCGCCACCATCATAATAATAGACGTCGGCCTGGTAGCTGACGATGCTGTCTGACACCTGCTTGACCTTGGTGCGCACGCTGTAGGCGCGGTTGTAGTTGGGACTGAAGTCGGCAGTCTCCTCAAAGAGCTCAAGGTTGTCGGCCACATATTGCTTTCCGAAGTTGACGGACATCTGCTTCAGGGCTTTCTCGATGTAGCTTTTGGGGGTGAGTCCCTTGGTCACGGCAGGGCGCACGCCTGTCATGAAGTCGCTCATGAGCAGGTCTGAAGAGAGCAAAGCCTTGTTGATCTTCCATGCGGCGGCGACCGACTGTGGGTCGTTGGCCACAGGCTTGGCATAAGCCAGGTGGATGGACATTTCGCCGTTGGGTGTCTCCGTGTCAGCGTTGAGA
>JBNMMB010000014.1:0-50569 GCA_050875105.1 Prevotella sp.
ATCATGGAACGAGAGATGATGGACCACCTCGTCAGGTGGAAGGAGAAAGCCGACAGAAAGCCACTCATTCTCCTTGGTGCCCGACAGGTCGGAAAGACATGGATACTCAAGGAGTTTGGCCGACGTTATTATGACAATGTCGCTTATGTCAATTGCGACAACAATGCCGAGATCAAGGACCTGTTTGCTGAGGACTACAACATGGAGCGCATCATCATGACCATCAGCGCAGCGACGGGACAGACAATCACACCAAGGAAGACGCTCATCATCCTGGATGAGATACAGGAAACAAGGCGCGGACTGGCCTCCCTGAAATATTTTCAGGAGGACGCACCCGAATATCATGTTGCTGTTGCGGGCAGCTATCTTGGGATACAGCTGCATGAGGGAGAATCGTTTCCCGTGGGCAAGGTGGACACGCTGACCATGTATCCGATGGACTTCGCAGAATATCTGATGGCAAAAGGCGAGCATCGGCTCTTGAAGATGCTCGAAAGTCTCGACTGGTCGGCCATAGCGGGCCTTGGCAGCAGATGCGAGCAGCTGCTCCGTGAATATTATTTTGTCGGGGGAATGCCCGAGGTGGTGCAGAAGTTCATGGACACAAAGGACCCTAATGCCGCGAGAAAAGTCCAACAGGAGATACTGCTCGCCTATGGGCGCGACGTGTCGAAGCATGCCCCCGTCAATGAGGTTGTGCGCATCAACCAAGTGTGGCGCTCCATCCCCTCACAGTTGGCCAAGGAAAACAAGAAGTTCATCTACGGAGTGATACGCAAGGGGGCAAGGGCTAAGGACTATGAGGTGGCCATACAATGGCTCATGGATGCGGGGCTGGTCTACAAGGTCTCGCGGATAACGTCACCGGCCATCCCCCTGAGAGATTATGAGGATGTGACTGCCTTCAAGCTTTACCTGCTCGACAATGGGTTGCTCGGTGCGTTGGGCAACACGCCTCCCGTGTCACTGTTGTTGCCTGGTGGCTTGGGGCAAAGCAAGGGCTCGTTCACCGAGAATTTCGTCTGTGACCACATGGTGGAAATTCCCGACACCACGGTCTCCTACTTCAGCCGTGATGACTCGCAGTTGGAGATTGACTTCGTGATCCAGCTTGCCGACAAGGTCATCCCAATAGAGGTGAAGGCAGAGGAAAACCTGAAATCGAAATCGCTGAAGACATTCACCGACAGCCACAAGGGGCTCCATGGCCTTCGTTTCTCGATGGCTGGCTATCGGGAGCAGGAGTGGCTGACCAATGTGCCCCTCTATTGCCTGAGCCTGTATCTCAGGCATGAGAAGGAGAAGCGCGAGGGCGAAATCTCCCGCCTGCTCGCCACCATGCTGTAGGACAAGCGTCATCAGGCGCCCGACGGGCAGTCTTGAGCGATAACTCATCCCTAACCCTACTGAAAATAGAGGTTAAGGATGCGTTATCGCTTATATCTTATCCTTAACTATGTCAAAAATGATGGTTAAGGAGCCATTATCGCTTATATTTCATCCTTAACTATGTTAAAAATAGGGGTTAAGGATGCGTTTTCCTTGCTTTCCTGGAAATTATTGCCTATCTTTGTGCAGGTTTAATCCCAGTAACAGTCAATATCCAAATCATGATAAGAAACGGAATAGTAGGTCGTGAATATGAGCAGCAATTGATCTCTGATTGTTGTGAAAGTGGCAAGGCGGAGCTTGTCGCCGTGTATGGCCGTAGGCGTGTGGGCAAGACCTATTTGGTCAGGCGGATGTTTGACAACCAGTTTGCCTTTTCTTTCACGGGAATGTATGAGGCAAGCCGGGCAGTCCAGTTGGAGCAGTTCAGAATCAGCTTGCAAGAATGTTCAGGCATGCCCGTTCCAAAACTGAAGGATTGGTTTGAGGCTTTTCATGCGTTGCGCCAGCATTTGGAGACGTTGGCCGACCAAAAGCAGGTGGTCGTTTTTCTGGACGAGCTGCCATGGATGGATACCCCACGCAGCAATTTCTTACAAGCTTTCGGCTATTTCTGGAACACATGGGCCTCGACGATGGACAACCTGAAGCTCCTTGTGTGTGGTTCGGCCACGACATGGATGCTGTCGCGTCTCATCGGCGACAAGGGGGGCCTTTATGGTCGTGTGACCCGCCAGATTTACCTGTCTCCATTCTCGTTGGCAGAGACAGAGCAGTTTTTGAATGACGTGAAGGGCATGGCCTTTGACCATCAGCAGGTGTTGCGCGCCTACATGATTCTGGGGGGAATACCTTATTATCTCAACATGTTGGAGAAAGGGTTGCCTTTGGATGTGTGTGTAGACAGGTTGTTTTTTGTCCAAGGCGCCCCCTTGAAAGGAGAGTTCGAGTTTCTTTTCCGCTCCCTGTTCAACAATTCCAAAAACTATCGCAGAGTGGTGGAGGCCCTTTCCACGAAGATGAAGGGCATGACCCGCAAACAACTGGTGGCGGCCCTGAAAATCAAGGAGGGAGGAGGCATGCTCACCGACATATTGGAGAACCTGCTTCGCTGCGACTTCATACGCAAGTATGCGGCCATCGGCAAGAGCGAGCGCGACGCACTCTACCAGTTGACAGACTTGTTCTCATTGTTCCACCTTCGGTTTGTGGCAAACAATAATGGACAGGACGAACATTTCTGGAGCAACTTGCGCAATGATGGCAGTCGGACCGCCTGGAGCGGCTATGCCTTTGAGCAAGTTTGTTTTCACCATGTTCGCCAGATCAAGAAGGCGCTCGGAATATCGGGCATATTGAGCAATGTGTATTCATGGTCGTCGCAGCCGTTTGTGGATGCTTCGGGAGCCAAGTGGCAAGGCGGACAGGTGGACATGCTCATCGACCGTGCTGATGGCGTGATCAATCTGTGTGAGATGAAATATGTGCATGATGAGTATGCCATCGACGCGGCCTATGCCCAGCGTTTGCGCGATCGCGAGTCTTCTTTCCGAGTGGCCACCAAGACCAAGAAGACCCTTTGGCATACGTTTATCACCACTTATGGCGTAAAGCGAAATATGTATGCGGGCATGGTGAACAGTGAGGTGAAAGTCGACGATTTGTTCGAATAATTCTGAAAAAACAGGCACCTGGTGACTGCACCTTCTAGAGAAAAATAAATGGACTTTGTCCGATTAAATTTCGTTAAAAGTCTTAATGGTGGTTAATTTGTATGAAATTGTTCGGCGAAAGAGGCCTTATCGAGTTGCGATAGATATCGAATCGAGACTCGATAGATATCTTATCGAGACTCGATAGATGCTCATCGGAGACTCGATAAGATATCTATCGCAAAACTATGAGCATGCGCAGAGTTTTCCAAAGGGCTCGTTTTCGCTTAACGCTCTGAATGTCAGATGCTTGCGTAAAACCCGCTGAGAATCGCGTATTTGCGAGCAAAAGTAGGCTTGATGGATTTCAAGCGATTCTGGAGAGACCTTTTGTTAGAATAATTCAGATTTCCGGACCATGATTTTTCGGATGACAATAGGGAGACAACAACAGACTAAAAAAATGACTGTTGTCCATCAAAGCTCTAACAATCAAGCCTCCCCTAAAGAATAAGATGTTCAAGCGGATTTATGAAAACGGGCAGAGCCGAGCGCAGCCCGCACTAGGCAAATCGATAGAAACCTGTTAAGGCAACTTTAGTAAAGAAGAGCTTTTCTCACAGAAATAAGTAAAATTTTCAATAGAAAACTAAGAAAAGGTTTGTTTACTATCGAAAAAACTGCTATTTTGCGGCATATATGAGAAATGTATTAGCTACATTAGGCAATATTCCAGTAACATCTTCGGTCATAGCTTCCCTATATCCCGAAATAAAGACCAAGGTCGCCAAGGTCGCTCAACTGGAAAAGGCAGGTGAAATCATCCGCCTTAAGCGAAACTTGTTTGTTGTCAATCCAGAGAATACTGGCTTTTCTCTCTCCTCTGGTCTCATCGCCAACCATCTGCTGGGTCCATCCTACGTTTCCATGCAAACCGCACTAAGACATTATGGGCTGATACCAGAGGCAGTATACACCATACAATCCATGACCTTCAAGGCTGCCAAATCGTTCAATACGCCCGTTGGAAACTTTTGCTATTATCATATATCTAGGGATACATACCCTATAGGAATAACACAAATAAAAGAAGGGAACGCCGTCTATATCATGGCGACCCCAGAAAAGGCATTATGCGATTTGATAGCCAATCAGCCTGGCATCACCCTTAGATACAAGAAGGAAGCTCTGGAATATCTTGAGGTGAACCTCAGGTTTGACATGGAGAGATTCTATCAGTTCAATCCTAACATATTCAAAGAATATGCCAAAAAGGACAAAAAGGCTACATCAACACTTACTCTGTTAAAGCTCTTGAATCATGAATGATATTTGGTCGAATGACTACTTCTTGCAATTAGCTAAAATGATAAAATACGAAAAATAATTCTGGTAATATGAACAAGCCCATGACATACGAAGAATTCAAGCACCTGGCAGAGCATCCGCAGCATCGCAATAAGGTGAAGCCTTTTGATATCTTCAAACAGGCGCATGATTGCAGCTTCCGAAATAAGGAGCAGATAGAGAAATCGGAGACGTGCGGTTGTTTCTCGTGTGGCCGCATCTTCCCGTCGGCCGAGGTCACCGACTATGTGTCCGACGAGGAGCCTACGGCCCTCTGTCCCTACTGCCACATCGACTCGGTGATCGGCGATGCCTCCGGCTTCCCCATCACAGGGAAGTTCTTGAAGGAAATGGAGAAACGGTGGTTTTAATATTGTCTATCGTTGTCTCCCCATTGTCGTCAAAAAAAAGAAAGGACTCGTCGTCAAAATTGTGACTCCGGAGTGGTGAGTTTTGCCTAATTTGTCTTACCTTTGCACCAAACGTACAAGCTATCTTAAAACTAAAAAACAAATGGGCAAACTATCCACCATCGTCCTCTTATCGGCCATGACACTCACCGCCGGGGCGCAGCACACGCTGACGCGCGCCGACGCCTACAGCCTCTACACCACGCAGGCACCCACACGCACCAGCGTGCACGATCCCTCAGTGGTGTGGGACCCGCAGAGCCAACAATACTACATCTTCGGTTCGCACCGCGCGCAAGCGCGCACCACCGACTTCTACCACTGGACCACCATCTCGCCCGCCATACCCTGGGGCACCGTGGCCGACGGCACCGTGATCGCGGGAGCATCCAACCAGGACGCCTTTGCCCATCCGCAGGTGAGAAACGTCACCACAGCCGCCGGGCGCGCCATCACACTGCCCGACTTCGACGCGGCGGCATGGTCGGCGCTGGCCTCCACCGATTATAATGTCGACGGTTGCATGTGGGCACCCGACATCATCTACAACCCCGTGATGCACAAGTGGTGCCAGTACCTCAGCATCAACGGCGACAACTGGGCATCGAGCGTCATCCTGCTCACGGCCGACGACATCAACGGGCCCTTCGTCTACCAGGCACCCGTGGTCATCGGCGGCTTCAACGGCCTGAACGCCAACTCCTACAAGAACACCGACCTCGAACAGGTGATTGGCACGCAGGCCACGCTGCCCGGCCGCTACAACAAGCAGAAAGGATGGGGCAACGCCTGGCCCAACTGCATCGACCCCTGCGTGTTCTACGACGAGAGCGGACAGCTCTGGATGTCGTACGGCTCCTGGTCGGGCGGCGTGTTCATGCTCAAGCTCGACGCACGCACCGGCCTGCGCGACTACGACGCCACCTATCCTCTCACGGGCAGTGGCGACGACTACACCTCCGACCCCTATTTCGGCAAGAAGATAGCCGGCGGACACTATGTGTCGGGCGAGGGATCCTACATCCAGCACATCGGCAACTACTATTACCTCTTCATGTCGTATGGCGGACTGACGGCCGACGGCGGCTACGAGATGGAGATCTTCCGCTCGAAAAATCCCGACGGACCCTATGTCGACCCCAAGGGCCAGTCGGCCATCTACAACGCCTATGTGATGAACTACGGCAAGAACGCCTCCTACCGCGGCGAGAAGATCTTCGGCAACTATGAGAACTGGGGCTTCATGACCACGGGCGGCAAGACCTCCTTCAGCCTGCCCGGCGAACTGTCGCAGGGCCACAACTCGGCCATCACCGACTCCGTGGGCCGCAGCTTCCTCGTCTATCACACCCGATTCAACAACGACACCGAGTGGCACGCCGTGCGTGTGCACCAGCTCTTCACCACGAAAGACGGTTGGCTGGCCGCCGCCCCGTTTGAGTTCACAGGCGAGACGGCCAACGACGACAGCATCGCCACGCGCCAGCGCTTCAGCACACACGAGGTGGCCGGCACTTACCAGGTGCTCGTCCACCCGCAGGGTGTCGACTATGCCAACAAGGAGACGGTGAAGCCCGTCAGCGTGACGCTCACCGACGACGGCAAGGTGACGGGCGCGCTCACTGGCTCCTGGACGCTCACCGACGGCACCGCCTACATGACCCTCAAGGCAGGGGGCGTCACCTACCAGGCCGTGGTGGTGGAGCAGCAGATGGAACCCTACACCATCAAGGCCATCGCCTTCACCGGCGTGAGCGCCGCCAGCACCATCTGGGGCTACAAGATGGAGGACGCCTACCAGCTGGCCTACCTCCTGCGCACCGCCACCATGCCCGTCAGCAAGGGTGCGCGCATCACCAGCAACGTCAACCTCTACGGCGTGACCGACGGCTACGACAACGTCAGCGTGGACTGGAAGTCGTCGCACCCCGACATCCTCACCGACGAGGGCCGCTACAACCCCGACGCCATGACCGACGCCGCCACGACGGTCGACCTCGTCATGACGCTCACGGCGGGCGACTGGCAGGTGGTGGACACCATACCCGTCAGCGTGCGCAAGACCACCATACCGGCACAGGCCGATTATGAGAGTGGCACGGTGGCCTACTACAACTTCGACAGCCGCCCCGTCACCAACGCCTGCGACTCCTCACAGGTGGCGCGACTGAGAAGCCAGGTGGGGGCCACGGCACCCGCGCTGCTCGCCGACCACGAGCGAAGCGGACTGTTTGTGCACACCCATTTCGGCGCCAGCGGACGCGCCAGCTATGTGCAGATGGACAACCCGCTCAGCGGCGCCACGCTCAACGACGGCTTCACCGTGTCGTACTGGGCGAAGCTCACCGACGAGAACCTCTGGGACTGCTTGTTCAGCTTCTACAACCCACTCTCGCAAGCGCGCCTCTACATGACGGGCAACACCTACGTGGGCTATAACAACAACACGGGCAACTGGATAGACCTCAACCACCCGTCGACCGTCACCACAGGCAACCTCACCGCCGGACGGTGGGCACTGGTCACCATGACCGTGTCGCGCACCGACGGCGTGAAGCTCTACGTCGACGGCTCGCAGAAGAACATCACCGCCGTGACAGGATCGCAGGCCGGCAGCGACATCACCAAACTGGCACAGTTCGACTACAACGAACTGGTCGACTTCGTGACCGCCTGTCCCAACATGTACCTGGGCTATGGCTCGTTCTGGGGCTCCGCCGAGGCGTCGTTCGACGACCTGCTCGTCTACGACCGCGTGCTCTCGCGCACCGATGTGCGTGCCCTCAACATGGCCGAGAACCGCATACACAACTTCACCCCGACAGCCATCACCGGACCCGCCACCGACCGCCACGCACCCACTGCCGCCAAGGTCTACAACCTGCAAGGCCAGTGTGTCGGCACCTCGCTCCAGGGCCTCCAGCCCGGCCTCTACATCCAGGGCGGCCGGAAGTATGTCGTGAAGTGATGCGCCACCGCCAGGGCAGGAAATTTTCCCAAAGACACAACAACAAGGCTCCCCATCTTCCGCAATGCGCGAAGATGGGGAGCCTTGTTGTCTTGCTGACACGGTAGTTGTAAGTTCAAGCTTTGGGTAAATTCAAAACTTGATTTTCCTTCTGGTTGGGAGAACGAACCTCTGCGGCAATAAATGGGGAGGGGCACCAACCTCACTCGCCTGCGGGCTCCCCAGCGCCATAATACCGCTCCACCTGGGGGATGATGGCCGGGGGCACCAGTCCGTCGATGGACTCCCCGTGTGCCACGCGCTGGCGGATGGCTGTGCTGCCCACGGGATAGAGACCCGTGTCGACAAGGGTGACACCCGAGGGCAGCGTGGCGCGGTCGATGGGACAGCCCTCGCGCGGATAGACGATGATGGGATGGTGGCGCAAGATGTCGTCGGGATGGGCCCAGCGGTCGAACGCCAACCAGTTGTCGGCCCCGATGATGAGGGTGAAGAGCCGGTCGGGATGGTCCTCACGCAGGTGGGCCAGCGTCTGCCATGTGTAGGACGGGCGCGGCAGGCTGAACTCATAATCAGACGCCTCCATGCCGGGCTCGTCGGCCAGGGCGCGGCGCGCCATGTCGAAGCGCAGGCGGTCGTCGAGCAGGTCGGCCGCCCGCTGCTTGAAGGGGTTGAGCGGCGACACGAGAAACCACACCTCACGCAAAGGCGTGAGGCGCAGGATGTCGCGCGCCAGGCCGATATGGCCCGTGTGGATGGGGTTGAACGACCCGCCGAAGATGCCTGTCTGGACCTGCTGGGGCATGGCCGTCAACGCTTCAGGAACTCACTGACGAGACGGTAGGCCTCTGCCTCGGCAGTGGCCAGGTCGTCGTTGACCACGATGTGGTCGAAGCGGGGCGCAAACGTCAGTTCATACGAGGCCTTGGCCAGGCGCTGCTCGATGACCTCAGGCGCGTCGGTGGCGCGGCCCACGAGGCGGCGGCGAAGCTCCTCGACCGAGGGCGGCTGGATGAAGACGCTGAGGGCGCGGTCGCCATAAAACTGCTTGATGTTGCAACCGCCCTTCACGTCGACGTCGAACACCACGTTCTCGCCCTTGCGGCACTGGGTCTCCACCTGCTCCTTCAGCGTGCCGTAGAAGCGGCCGGGATAGACCTCCTCGTGCTCCAGAAACTCGCCTGCGGCGATCTTGTCGCGAAACTCCTGCTCCGAGAGAAACAGGTATTCCACGCCGTTGCGCTCGGTGCCACGCGGCGCACGCGTGGTGGCACTCACCGAGAAGGCCAGCCGCAACTCGGGATGTTGCTCCATGAGCCACTTCACGATGGTGCTCTTGCCGCTGCCCGACGGCGCTGAGAAGATGAGCAGCCGGCCCTCGCCCTGCTGGGCGGCCGCTGCCGATGGGGTGTTAAGGGTATTGTTGTTGTCTGCCATAGTGCATATAATAAAGGTGATGAAACATAAAAAGGCAGGCTCCTCATCGAAACCTGCCCATGGGTTTAGAGCGCATTGAGCACCTGCTCCTTGATCTGCTCCAGTTCGTCTTTCATCTTGACCACGATGTTCTGCATCTCGGCCTGGTTGCTCTTCGAGCCCGTGGTGTTGATCTCGCGGCCCATCTCCTGTGCGATGAAGCCCAGCTTCTTGCCGTTGGGCTGGTCTTCGGCCATGGTCTCGCGGAAATACCTCAGGTGGTTGGCCAGGCGCTGCTTCTCCTCGCTGATGTCGAGCTTCTCGATGTAATAGATGAGCTCCTGCTCCAGCCGGTTCTTGTCATACTCCACGCCGGGTATCTGCTCGAGGCCCTTGACGATGGTCTCGCGGATCTTCGCCACACGGCTCTTCTCGTAAGGCTCGATCTCATGGAGCAGACGCTCGATGTTGTCGACCTTCTCGTGGAACTTGCGCTCGAGGGCCGCACCCTCCTGGCGACGGAAGGCCGTGAGGGCGTCGATGGCTGTGTGGACAGCCTGGAGCACCGCCTGCCACTCGTCGTCGTCGAGCTTCTCCACCTCGGTCTTGGTGAGCACGTCGGGCATGCGCATGAGGGTGGTGAACCAATCGGCCGGCGCGGGGATGCCCGCATGGTCGGCGATGGCCTTCAGTTGGTGGTAATAATTCTCCACAAGGGCCCCATTGACCGGTGTGGCGTCGACAAGGGTGTCTTTCTCTATCCAGATGGCGAAGTCGACCTTGCCCCTTGTCAGCGAGTGAGCGATGAGTTGCCGGATCTCCATCTCCTTCTCTCGGTAGAGGGGCGCCACGCGCGTGGAGAGGTCGAGAGCCTTGCTGTTCAATGATTTAATCTCAACATTAATCTTCTTGTCCTTGTAGGCCACGACAGCCTTGCCGTAACCTGTCATTGATTGTATCATGCTTCTTTCGCGTTAAATTTCTGCAAATGTACTAAGAAATCGTGGAAAAAAGCGTAAATTTGCACTTTATTTAGACAGAATTTTCAAAACTATGTCGTGCATATTGAACATTGAAACGAGCACCAACGTGTGCTCAGTGGCCGTCAGTCATGACGGCGCGTGCATCTTTGACAAGGAAGACCACAGCGGTCCGAACCATGCCGAGCGTCTCGGCGCGTTTGTCGACGAGGCGCTCTCGTTCATCGACAACCACGCCATACCCCTCGACGCCGTGGCCGTGAGCTGCGGCCCCGGCTCCTACACGGGCCTGCGCATCGGCGTGTCGATGGCCAAGGGCATCTGCTATGGCCGCGGCATCAAGCTCCTGGCTGTGCCCACGCTCGAACTGCTTTGCGTGCCGGTGCTGCTGGAGGAGTTGGTCACCGACGACGATGCGCTGCTGTGTCCCATGCTCGACGCCCGCCGCATGGAGGTCTACGCCCAGCTCTTCGACCGCTCCCTGCATGAGGTGCGCCCCATCCACGCCGACGTGGTGGAGCCCGACACCTACAAGGAATATCTCGACCGTCACCCCGTCTACTTCTTCGGCAACGGCGCCAAGAAGTGCCAGGACGTGATCAGCCATCCCAACGCCCACTTCATCAGCGGCATCGAGGCATTGGCCAAGAACATGCTGCCACTGGCCGAGCGACGCATGGCCGAGGAGCGTTTTGAGGACGTGGCCTACTTCGTGCCCTTCTATCTCAAGGACTTCGTGGCCAAGCAGCCACGCAAGTTGCTCTGAGAAACCCAGAGAAATACCCCTTAACAACATCCCCAACAAGACACATGAACATCAACGGATTGGACTATAACACCCAGCGCGAGAAACTCATCTTGCCAGAATATGGGCGCGAGATACAGAACATGGTGGACTACTGTGTGGCACTGCCCACCAAGGAGGAACGGCAGCGCTGCGCCGCCACCATCGTCGCCACCATGGACCGCATGGCACCACAAAACCGCAACAACGCCAACTACAAGCAGAAGCTGTGGGACCACCTGGCACTGATGAGCGACTTCAAGCTCGACATCGACTGGCCCTACGACATCAGCGAGGCACGGTCGATGCAGACCAAGCCCGAACCGATGAAGTATCCCACAGACAACATCCGCGTGCGCCACTACGGACGATACATCTTCAAGCTCTTCGACAAGCTGAAGACCATGGAGCCCGGCAGCGAGCGCGATGACCTGGTGCGCCTCACGGCCAACCAGATGAAGCGCGACCTCACGCTGTGGAGCCACGGATACACCGACGACGAGAAGGTCGCCGACGACCTGGCACGATACACCGACGGCAAGATACAACTCGACCTCAGCACCTTCAAGTTTGCCAAGGTCGACATCAGAGACACGGAAAAGAAACGCAAAAGAAAATAAAGCAAGCCTATGGAGTCATTCATCATCGAAGGCGGCCATCCGCTCAGCGGAGACATCACGCCACAAGGTGCCAAGAACGAGGCACTGCAGGTGATCTGCGCCACACTGCTCACTTCCGACCCCGTGAGGATCAAGAACATCCCCGACATCCTCGACGTGAACAACCTCATCAAGTTGCTCGTGGACATGGGCGTGAAGGTGACACGCAATGGCGAGGGTGACTACACGTTCCAGGCCGATGAGCTCAACCTCGACTACCTGGACAGCCTCGAGTTTGTGCGCAAGTGCTCGTCGCTGCGCGGCTCGGTGCTCATGATCGGCCCGCTGCTCGGCCGCTTCGGCATGGCCACAGTGGCACAGCCGGGCGGCGACAAGATCGGACGGCGACGACTGGACACCCACTTCCTCGGCTTCAAGAGTCTCGGCGCACAGTTTGTGCACGATGAGGCGCGCAACGTCTACCAGATACGCGCCAAGCAACTCAAGGGCACCTACATGCTCCTCGACGAGGCCTCGGTGACCGGAACGGCCAACATCATCATGGCCGCCGTCTTCGCCAAGGGCACCACCACCATCTACAACGCCGCCTGCGAGCCTTACATCCAGCAGCTCTGCCACCTGCTCAACCACATGGGGGCCAACATCAGCGGCATCGCCAGCAACCTCATCACCATCGTCGGCGTGGAGCACCTACACGGGGCCACGCACCGCGTGCTGCCCGACATGATCGAGGTGGGATCGTTCATCGGCATGGCGGCCATGGTGGGCGACGGCATCCGCATCAAGGACGTGTCGGTGAGAGACCTCGGAATCATACCCGACGCCTTCCGACGCCTCGGCGTGCGCATCAAGGTGGAGGGCGACGACCTCGTCATACCGCACCATAGCCACTACCAGGTGCAGTCGTTCATCGACGGCACCATCATGACACTGGCCGACGCGCCCTGGCCGGGACTGACGCCCGACCTGCTCTCGGTGTTGCTCGTGGTGGCCACACAGGCTCGCGGATCGGTGCTCATCCACCAGAAGATGTTTGAGAGCCGCCTCTTCTTCGTCGACAAGCTCATCGACATGGGCGCGCAGATCATCCTCTGCGACCCGCACCGCGCCGTGGTGGTGGGACAGGACCACCGCATCCAGTTGCGCGCTGGCAACATGACATCGCCCGACATCCGCGCAGGCATCGCCCTGCTCATCGCGGCCATGAGCGCACGCGGCACCAGCCGCATCGCCAACATCGCACAGATCGACCGTGGCTACCAGGACATCGAGCAGCGCCTCAACAAGTTGGGCGCCAAGATACAACGTGTGAAAGACTAATCAGCATCGACCATCATGATCAAGCAAGAGGACGTGTACCGCATAGGCCGCCTGGGCAAGCCCCACGGCGTGAAGGGCGAACTGTCGTTCCAGTTCGATGATGACATCTTCGACCGCGTGGACGCCGATTACCTCATCCTCGACATCGACGGCATCCTGGTGCCGTTCTTCATCGAGGAGTATCGCTTCCGCTCCGACGAGATCTGCCTGCTGAAGCTCTGCGACATCGACACCGAGGAGCGCGCACGCGAACTGACCGGGTGCGACGTGTTCTTCCCACGCGCCTTGGCGCAGGAGAAGGACGGCGGGGCCTCATGGGCCGAGATCATCGGCTTCAGCGTCGTCGACAGGGCCACAGGCAAGGTCGTAGGCACCATCCAGCAGGTGGACGACAGCACCATCAACGTGCTCTTCACACTGGCCACGCCGCAGGGCGACGTGCTCATCCCGGCCAGCGACGACCTCATACACGATGTCGACCGGCAGGCACAGACGCTCACCATGACCATCCCCGAGGGCCTGCTGGAGCTCTGACCTTTTATTATATAGCACATCATTCGGACGCAAGCCGTCCGACATCCCATTTTTCCTGACATGAAGAAACAGCAAATATGCGTCTTGGGCAGCACCGGCTCCATCGGCACCCAGGCGCTCGATGTCATCAGCCAGCACCCCGACCGCTATGAGGTGTACTGCCTGACGGCCAACAACAGCGTGGAGAAACTGGCACAACAGGCGCGACAGTTCAACCCCGCAGCCGTGGTCATCGCCAACGAGGCTCACTACGACCATCTGCAAGCGCTCCTCGCCGACTGCCCCGACATCAAGGTCTACGCCGGACGGCAGGCGCTCAACGAGGTGGTGGAGGCATCGCCCGTCGACATGGTGCTCGCCTCCATGGTGGGCTTTGCGGGCCTCGAACCCACCATCCACGCCATCAAGGCCCACAAGAAGATATGCCTGGCCAACAAGGAGACGCTCGTCGTGGCCGGCGAACTCATCCTCAAGTTGGTGGGTGAGAACCACGTGGACCTGCTGCCTGTCGACTCCGAGCACTCGGCCATCTTCCAGAGTCTGGTGGGCGAGGACATGAACGAGGTGGACAAGATCCTGCTCACCTGTTCGGGCGGCCCCTTCCGCCTGTTCGACCATGAGCGGCTGCGCCACGTCACGGCGGCCGACGCCCTCCGCCACCCCACATGGGACATGGGCGCCAAGATCACCATCGACTCGGCGTCGCTCATGAACAAGGGCTTTGAGGTCATGGAGGCGAAATGGCTCTTCGGCGTGCCTGCCGACCGCATCCAGGTGCTCATCCATCCCCAGTCGGTGGTCCACAGCGGTGTGCAGTTCAAGGACGGCGCCGTCAAGGCGCAACTGGGCGTGCCCGACATGCGACTGCCCATCCAGTATGCCTTCTCGTTCCCCGAGCGCCTGTCGCTCCAGGGCGACCGCCTCGACCTCTTCAAGACGCAGAAGCTCGAGTTCTTCGAGCCCGACGTGGAGAAGTTCCCCTGCCTGCAACTGGCCTACGACGCCATCCACCAGGGGGGCAACGTGCCCTGCGTGCTCAACGCCGCCAACGAGGTGGCCAACGCTGCCTTCCGCAAGGGCCAGTGCTCATTCCTCGGCATGGCCGACATCATTAGCAAGACCATGAGCCGTGTGCCGTTCGACGCGAGCGTTGACCTCGACGTCTACCTCAGCACCGACCGCGAGGCCCGGCAGGTGGCAGCATCGCTCCTCTGAGCGCCCGGCCACGGCCATCCCAAACGAAACGTTTTTTTAATCGCATAGTTCAACATTTGAAATGGAAGTATTCTTCATAAAACTCCTACAGTTCATCCTTTCCATCTCCCTGCTCGTCTTCCTGCACGAGGGCGGCCACATGCTGGCCTCGAAACTCTTCGGCGTCAGGGTGGAAAAGTTTTTCATCTTCTTCGACATCTCCGTGGGCAAGTGGAGCGGCAAGCTCTTCAGCTTCAAGCCTAAGAATGGCTCCACGGAGTATGGCATGGGGTGGTTGCCACTGGGCGGCTACTGCAAGATCGCCGGCATGGTCGACGAGAGCTTCGACACTGAACAGATGAAGCAGCCCGTGCAGCCGTGGGAGTTTCGCAGCAAGCCTGCTTGGCAGCGCCTCATCATCATGATCGGCGGCGTGACCGTCAACTTCCTGTTGGCGCTGTTCATCTATTCGATGATCATGTTCCACTGGGGCGAGGACTACGTCAAGGTGGCCGACATGTCGCAAGGCATGAAGTTCAACACCGAGGCCAAGCAGTATGGCTTCCGCGACCACGACATCCTCGTGGGCACCGACATACGCCCGTTCAAGGATTTCAATGTCGACGTCTACCGCGACCTGTCTGAGGCGCGCTACTGCGACGTCATCCGCGACGGCAAGCCCGTGCGCGTCAACCTGCCGGGCCACCTCAACCTGCTCAACATGCTGAAGGTGACGCCGCAGTTCTTGCGCCCATTCATCCCCGCCGTCATCGACTCTGTGTGCAAGGAGTTGCCCGCTGCCGACGACGACAGCCGCATGGTGGCCTCACCGGCATGGACAGCTGGCCTCGGCAAGGGCGACACCCTGCTGGCCGTCAACGGCAAGGCCATCGACTCTTACAATGAGTTCACCGAGGAGATCGGACGTGTCGGCGACCAGCTCACGGCGGCCGAGACCCATAAGGACAGCCTCCGCCTGCGCACCATCAGCCTCGTGGTGGCCAAGGCCGCCACGGGCAAGCGCGACACCCTGCACGCCACGCTCACGCCCGACCTGATGATGGGCTTCACCATCCCCAGCGTCGCAGGCCTTTACAAGGATCATGTCACACACGTCGACTATGGCTTCTTCGAGAGCTTCCCGGCCGGCGTGAAGTATGGCTGGGATGTGCTGTCGGGCTACGTCAGCGACATGCAGTATGTCTTCACGGCCGACGGCGCCAAGTCGCTGGGTGGCTTCGGATCCATCGGCAGCCTCTTCCCCGACACGTGGGACTGGTACATGTTCTGGAAGATGACGGCCTTCCTCAGCATCATCCTGGCCTTCATGAACATCCTGCCCATACCGGCGCTCGACGGCGGACACGTGCTCTTCCTCCTCTATGAGATCATCACGCGCCGCAAGCCTTCTGAGAAGTTCATGGTGCGCGCCGAGTATGTGGGCATCACCATCCTGATATTGCTCATGGTGGTGGCCAACCTCAACGACATCTTGCGCTGGCTGGGCATCATGTACTAACCAACTCACTTGACTTATCCATCATGACACGACACACTATGAGATTACGACTGACGCTCGTCATGGCGCTCATCGCCTATGCCACGACGATGATGGCCGACGGCTGGACAACCATCACCAATGGCACCTTGTGGCACGACACCGACGGCAACGTGGTGCAGGCTCATGCGCCGGGCTTCCTGCGCGAGGGCAACACGTGGTATATGGTGGGCGAAGACCGCTCCAACTCGTGGAACCCTGACGTCAACCTCTACGCCAGCGAGGACCTGCAACACTGGCGCTTCATGGGCAAGATCATCGAGAACGGCAAGACCACACCCGAACTGGGCACGTCGCGCTTCATCGAGCGCGCCAAGATCCTGCACAACAAGAAGACAGGCAAGTATGTCGTCTGGTGCCACTGGGAGGGCAAGAACTATGGCGCCTCGGAGGCGGCATGCTTCGTGGCCGACCACATCACGGGCCCCTACCGCCTGCAATGGAGCGGACGACCACTGGGGGTGAAGAGCCGCGACTGCAACGTCTTCGTCGACGACAACGGAACGGCCTATTTCATCTCCACCACCAACGAGAACACCGACCTGGGCCTCTTCCGCCTGTCGGCAGACTACCTGAGCGTGAAACAGCACACAAGTCTCATGGAGGGACAGCGCCGCGAGGCTCCCGCCGTGGTGCGTGTCGACGGTCGTTACTACATGCTCTCCTCGGCCTGCACAGGCTGGGATCCCAACCAGTGCAAGCTCAGCGTGTCGAAAAACCTGCGCAAGGGCTGGACACCCCTCGAGAACATCGGCGACAACAGGGCCTTCGGCACACAGGCGGCCGCCATCCTCAAGGTGGAGGGCACCAAGCAGACCACCTATCTCTATGTCGGCGACCGCTGGATGGACCCCGACCTGCCACGCACCAAGACCATCATCTTCCCCATCGCGTTCAAGGACGGACACTGCATCTTCGAATACCGCGACAGCTTCAAGATCAACTTCACCACGGGTGAGGTGGAATAAGAGTTTGGGAAACCGACCACACGACAAAGACCAACCATTCACAGCGCCAATTCCTTCTTTTATGGAGTTGCGCTGTATTTTTTTGGCTTAATAAGCCTGTATCGAGGAAAAAACACGTATCTTTGCGTCGTTAATTTAACGCACATTAATTTAACGGCCGTTACATTATGAGGTTTTACGATAGAGAACGTGAGTTGGACATACTGCGCAAAAACTGGAAAGCGTCTGCCAAGCGCTCACTTTTCACGGTGATGGTGGGTAGAAGGCGCATCGGAAAGACTGCCCTCTTGCTCAAGACTGAGCAAGAGCAAACCATGCTTTACCTCTACGTGTCAAAAGACAATGAACGTGTGTTGGTGGAGAAGTTTCAAAAGGCAGCCGAGGAGGTCTTGGGGCTTCATGTCTATGGACAACTGGAGACATTCGCCCAGTTCTTTGAACAGGTCATGGCGTATGGCCAAGAGCACCATTTCACCCTTGTCTTCGATGAGTTTCAGAATTTTCTGAAGGTGAACCCGGCCATTCCCAGCCACATCCAGAACGTCTGGGACAGGTATCATGAGAAGACCACGGTCAACCTGGTGGCATGCGGCAGCATCTACAGCATGATACACAAGATCTTCGACAACGACGACGAACCGCTCTATGGCCGGAAGGACTGCGAAATCAAGTTGCGGCCCTTCTGCATCCGGGTCGTCAAGCAGATCCTGCACGACTACAACCCCGACTACACTTCCGAGGACTTGCTGTGCCTGTATATGCTGACAGGCGGCGTGGCCAAATATGTTGGCCTGCTGATGGACGCTGGTGCGACCACCAAGGATGCCATGCTCCGATGGGTGACGGCCTTGGGCAGCCCCTTCCTCACCGAGGGACGCGAACTGGTGTTGTCGGAGTTTGGCAAGGACTACGCCAACTACCTCAGCATCTTGCAACTGGTGGCTGGGGGAATGACCGTACAAAACCAAATAGACAACATCATTGGCAAGAACACGGGCACCTACCTGAAGAGACTGGATGAGGAATACAACTATGTGAGCAAACAAGCCCCCATGTTCAGCAAGCCTGGCAGTCGCAACCTCAGGTGGTCCATCGACGATTGCTTCCTGCGTTTCTGGTTCCGTTTCATCCTGCCCAACCAGACCTTGATCGAAATGGAGCGAGAGGACCTGCTTCTCGAAATCGTGGAGCGTGACTACAACGACTATACGGGACACGTGCTGGAGCAATACTTCCGCCAGAAAGTCAGCGAGGAAGAACGCGTGACGACCGTGGGAAACTACTGGGACAGAAAAGGGAAAAATGAGATTGACCTCATCGCCCTCAACGACATCGACAAGACCGCGATGGTGGCGGAAGTGAAACGCAACGCCGACCGCTATG
The DNA here is from genome assembly GCA_050875105.1 of Prevotella sp. Classification (GTDB taxonomy): domain Bacteria; phylum Bacteroidota; class Bacteroidia; order Bacteroidales; family Bacteroidaceae; genus Prevotella. The sequence goes on from JBNMMB010000014.1 coordinate 18,527, forward strand.
ACAGCAAACTCTTGCAAGAGAAATATGACACCATCCGCAACAACTTCCGAAAATATAAGGATGTGAAGTTGGTGGGACTGTCGATGGCCGACATGTGAACATCATGAACGAAGCCGGATAAAAATTATTTTCAATGAAAAGTTTGGCATTATCGAAATTAATGGCTAACTTTGCATCAATTGATTTAAAAACAAGCTTTAAGGATACGGAATTCCGACATTGACAAGGATGTCGGAATTCTTTTTCGTTTTATCCGCGCTTAAATTATTAACAACTAAAAAGCAAACATTATGGGATATATGTCACAAGAAGGCTACGACAAGCTCGTGGCTGACCTCCATCGTTTGGAGGCTATTGAGCGCCCGAAGGCTTCCGCCGCCATCGCCGAGGCTGCCGACAAGGGCGACCTGAGTGAGAACTCTGAGTACGACGCTGCCAAGGAGGCACAAGCCCACTTGGAGGAGCGCATCAACAACCTGAAGATGACCCTGGCCCAGGCCAAGATCGTCGACATGAGCCGTCTCTCGACCGACGCCGTGCAGATCATGTCGAAGGTGGAGATGACCAACCTCGCTCTCAACAAGAAGATGACCTACACCATCGTCAGTGAGAACGAGGCCGACCTGAAGTCGGGCAAGATCTCCATCAAGACACCTATCGCACAGGGCTTGCTCAACAAGAAGGTGGGCGACGTGGCGGAGATCAAGATCCCCAGCGGCGTCATCAAGCTGCGCATCGACAAGATCAGCATCGACGCCTAAACGGGCCGCACACCACACTCACACATCATTCACTTCTCTAATCACACAAGACTATGGCTACCATTTTCAGCAAGATAGCTGCTGGCGAAATACCCAGCTACAAGTGCGCCGAGGACGACAACTTCTATGCGTTTCTCGACATCAACCCCATCGTGAAGGGCCACACACTCGTCGTGCCGCGCAAGGAGATCGACTACATCTTCGACATGGACGACGCCGACCTGGCTGCCTTCGAGGTCTTCGCCAAGAAGGTGGCGAAGGCCATCCGCACGGCTTTCCCCTGCAAGAAAGTGGCGCAGGTGGTGCTCGGCCTGGAGGTGAACCACGCACACATCCACCTCTTCCCCATCAACAACGAGGCTGACGTGGACTTCAAGAAACACATCAAGCTGACCGACGAGGAGATGAAGGACACCGCCAACAAAATCTTCGAAGCTTTCAAGAAACTCTAAAAAGTGGCTTAAGAAGCTAAAAAACAACAGGAAATCCACTCCATTTGGGGTGGATTTTTTGTATCTTTGCATAAGATAGGCTACACTCGGCAATTTGAGAGCAAGCTCTCATTGCTCTCGTTTGCACTATCCTTGCAACAAATAGTTCACACGACAACAATCACAATAACCCATAACTAACATGAAACAACGACAAATCCTGACGACCCTGGCCGCCGCGCTGATGATGTCATTGGGCGCACACGCCCAGCAACACCAGTTCACGGTGAACACCAAGCCAGGCGCACCCGTACAGTCTACGATGTACGGCATCTTCTTCGAAGACATCAATTTCGGAGCCGACGGCGGTCTCTATGCCGAGATGGTGGAGAACCGCAGCTTCGAGTTCCCCGACAGGCTGATGGGATGGGGCACCTTCGGCAACGTCAGCGTGAGCGACGTGAAGCCGGCCTTCGACCGCAACCCACACTATGTGGTGCTCGAGAACGCGGGCCACAACCAGAAGGTCACGGGCCTCGAGAACCGAGGCTTCTTCGGCATGGGACTGAAGAAGGACATGACCTACGACTTCTCGGTCTACGCCCGCCTGCACCAGTTGCAGGGCCACGAGGCCAAGATTCGCGTGGAGATCGTCGATGATGAGGATGTGCCCATCGACCGCAAGACCATCACCATCACCAACAACAAGTGGCAGAAACACACCGTGCAGCTCAAGTCGAACAAGACGGTGGAGAAGGGTCTCATGCGCATCTTCCTCGAGGGTGCCGAGAGTGTCGACCTCGACCACGTGAGCCTCTTCCCCGGTGACAACTGGAACGGCCTGCGCGCCGACCTCGTGAAGGATCTCGAGGACCTGCATCCGGGCATCTTCCGCTTCCCCGGCGGTTGCATCGTCGAGGGCACCGACCTGGAGACGCGCTACCAGTGGAAGAACACCGTCGGTCCGGCCGAGAACCGGCCGCTCAACGAGAACCGCTGGAACTACACCTTCCCCCATCGTCTCTATCCCAACTATTACCAGACCTACGGACTGGGCTTCTACGAGTTCTTCCTGCTGTCTGAGAAGATTGGCGCCGAGCCCCTGCCCGTGCTGAGCTGCGGCCTGGCCTGCCAGTATCAGAATGGCGATGGCGACAAGAACGCCCATGTGGCCGTGGCCGACCTGCAACCCTACATCGACGACGCCCTCGACCTCATCGAGTTTGCCAACGGCGACGTATCGACCAAATGGGGAAAGCTGCGCGCCGAGATGGGTCATCCGAAGCCCTTCGGCCTGAAGCAGATCGGCATCGGCAATGAGCAGTGGGGCCCGATGTATCCGGAGCGCCTCCAGAAGTTTGTGGAGCAGATCCGCGCCAAGTATCCCGACATCAAGATCTGCGGATCGGCAGGTCCCACGGCAGGTGGCAAGGACTTCGACTATGGCTGGCAGGAGATGCGCAAGCTGAAGGTCGACCTCGTGGATGAGCACTACTACTGCCCGCCCGAGTGGTTCCTGAAGAATGCGGGCCGCTATGACAACTACGACCGCAAGGGCCCGAAGGTGTTCGCTGGCGAGTATGCCTCACACGTCAAGGGTGTGGACAACCAGCCCACCGTGGCCAAGAACAACTGGGAGGCGGCACTCTCTGAGGCGGCCTTCATGACGGGTCTCGAGCGCAACGCCGACGTGGTGTGGCAGTGCACCTACGCACCGCTCTTCGCCCATGTCGAGGGCTGGCAGTGGCGTCCCGACCTCATCTGGTTTGACAACCTGAAGAGTGTGCGCTCGGCCAACTGGTACGTGCAGATGCTCTATGGCACCTACAAGGGCACCAACGTGCTGCAGCTCACCGAGAACGGCAAGGCTGTGGAGGGTGCCGACGGTCTCTATGCCAGCGCTGTCTACGACAAGCCGAGCAAGAAGTTCATCGTGAAGGTGGCCAACGCTGGCGACCAGCCGCAACAGGTGACGCTCTCGTTCAAGGGTGCCAAGGGCCTGACCAAGGCGCAGGTCATCTCGCTCCACGCCGACGACAAGCATGCCACCAACTCACTGGAGCAGCCCAACAACGTGGTGCCTCACGAGACGGAGGTGCAGGCCGACGGCAGCAGCGTCACGCTGACCATCCCCGCCAAGACCTTCCAGGTGGTGCGCCTCTAAGGTGACCACGGCCGCCTGGCCAAACGACACATACGGAACATACGGAAAAAGCCGCCAACGCTGAGCGTTGGCGGCTTTTTTTAATGGGCGTCGGGGCCGAGGTAGTAGCCCAACTCAGGCGGTTGGTTGTAGGCCACATTCTCGGCCGCCACACTCTCGCGATAGGGCACGTCAGTCATGAGGCAGGGCACACGATGGCGGGTGGCAAAGGGGGTAAGATAGATGCGGAGCTCGGTGCTCTCGGCGTTGCGCATCACCACTTCCTCGCGCCAGTCGCCCAGGAAGTCGGCCGAGAGACAGGGATTCGACTTCGTGCCGTTGTTGAACTGGCCGTCGAAGTGCTGCACCACATCCACCGATTTTGTCGCCGGGTTGTACTTGGTCACGGTCTCGTGGTCGAGCAACTGGCGGGTCAGGCCGCCGTCCCACCAGATGGCGAAGTTGCACGACAGGCGTGTGCGCTCGCGGCGTGTGTCGCTGTAGTCCACATCCTGACCTTGCTGGCCGTCATTGGATGATGAGCGAGCGCCTTGTCGGGGCTTGTCGAAGGGTGAGGTCAGGGGCACATTGGCGCTCCACACCTCCGGCCCGTAGTGGGTGGAGTCGATGTCGGCGGCCATGCCACGCCCCACATCGAAGTCGGCCTTGCGCTGCAGCACCACCTGTCCCGTGGCGGCATCGCGCAACTCCGAACCGTCGCGGCGGTTCTCATGCACATCCCAGATGTAGAGACGGTTGGTTTTCGGCTCCGCCACGAGGTGCAGGGCGTCGCCGTGGCCGAAGCCGGTGTTGTAGAGCGTGCTGCCGTCGTGGTCCACGCAGAGGGCGCCATAGGTGATCTCGTCCTTGCCGTCGCCGTCCACATCGGCCACGCGCAGGTTGTGGTTGCCTTGTCCGCCGTCCTCGCACCGGGCGCGGTTGGTCAGTCCGAGACTGTCCATCAGCGCCACCTGTCGGGGTTGCGGGTCGGTGTCGTAGTACCATTGCAAGCGGAGGTCCTTGCCATCCCAGCGCCAGGCGGCCAGCGTGGTGCGGGTGTAGTAGCCACGGCAGAACACCGCCGAGGGATGCTTGCCGTCGAGGAAGGCCAGCGCGGCAAGGTAACGCTCTGAGCGGTTGGCGTGGTCGTCGCCCCAGCAGTCGCGTGGCCCGCGGTCGGGCACATAGTCGACGGTCTTCAGGGCGGCGCCTGTCAGTCCGTCGAACACCGTCAGGTATTCGGGGCCGTCCATGATGCGGCCATAGCGCTGGGTGCCCAACTCGCTGTTGCGCCAGTCGGCCGTGGCGTCGCCGAGGGTGTGGCCCGTGCCGTCGACGGTGCCATCGGCGGTCTTCATCATCACCTCCGCCCGTCCGTCGCCGTCGAAGTCATAGGCCAGGATCTGGGTGTAGTGGGCGCCAGCGCGGATGTTGCGGCCCAGGTTGATGCGCCACAGGCGCGTGCCGTCCACACGGTAGCAGTCCACAAAGACGGGCGAGGTCTGGCCGGCCTGTGAGTTGTCGTGGGCGTTGCTCGGCTCCCATTTCAGGATAATCTCATACTCGCCGTCGCCATCCACATCGGCCACCGTGGCGTCGTTGGCCGAATAGGTCACGGGCACCATGCGCAGGCGCTGGGGTGGCTGCGCCGCCGGGTCGGCCTGCTCACCACGGCGGGGACGGCGGGGCATCTGGCGGCGGGGCCACTGCGCCACGCTGTCGGTGGTGGTGGGTGGCACGAGGGGGATGCGGAGATAACCGTCGGGGGCGTTGGCGGCCAGGGTGAATGTGCCGTCGTGACCACCGCCGCGCACCATGTAGGTGGCGCCCTGGGCCAACGGGGCCTCATCCACGAAGCAGGTGCCGCCCTGCTTCAGCGGCTTGCGGTTGAGCCGCACGCCATTGCGGAAGACGTCGAATGCCTGGCGGCTCTTGTCGGTGGGCAGTGTGCGCCACGACACGATGACCTTCGATCCGCTGCGATAGGCCACCACGCCACGTCCCAACTGCTCGGTCTGCATCTGCCGCATGTCATAGCGCGTCTGCGCCGGGCTCGCCACGGCGCCCATCATCAGCGCCATGGCCATCATCAAGTGTTTCATAGGCTTGCGTGTTTTTATGAATATCAACTGTCAAGGATGTTTTCAAGACAACCCATACAACCTTTACAACTTTTTACAACTGCTCTTGCACCACAACGGGGTAACAACATTGACAACTTCTTGTTGGGCCGACGGCCCAATAGCCTTCGCTCGTTCACCATTGAGCCATCATCCGCGTGAGCATTGATCCATAGGCGAAAAAGTTGTATCTGTTGTCCGCCAGTTGGGCGCTTACATCCCACGCGACAATGTGTGTTGTAAAAAGTTGTAAAGGTTGTATGGGTTGTCTTGAAAGACTACGCCTTGTCGTGCCCGTCTGCGTCTTGCGGCATGTAGCTGGAGCCGTCGAAGCAGTGGGTGCAGACCTCACACTTGGGCAGGCCGATGCTGGCGATGAGGTCTTCGATGGTGTTGAACTTCAGCGTCGACAGGCCCAGGCGGCGGGCGATCTCCTTCACCATGCGCTCATACTGCGGCGAGCCCGTGGTGGCATACTTGTCGAGGTCTTTCTCGCTGTCGCCCTCGAAGTCCTGGATGATGCGGCGCGTGATGAGTTCCATGTCGCTCTTCGACGATGTGAAGCCGATGAACGGGCAGCCGTAGACCAGCGGCGGACAGCTGATGCGGGCGTGCACCTCGCGGGCGCCGTTCTCGAAGAATGTGCTCACGTTGTCGCGCAACTGGGTGCCGCGCACGATGGAGTCGTCGCAAAACACCACGCGGTTGCCCTTGAGGATGGCGGCATTGGGGATGAGCTTCATCTTGGCCACAAGGCTGCGGCGCGACTGGTTGCTCGGGGTGAACGACCGCGGCCATGTCGGCGTGTACTTCAGCACGGCGCGCTTGTAGGGTATGCCATGACCCTCGGCATAGCCCAGAGCTGTGCCCACACCACTGTCGGGGATGCCACACACGAGGTCGGCCTCGGTGTCGTCTTTCTCGCCCATGATCTTGCCGTTGCGCTCGCGCACGTCCTCCACGTTGATGCCCTCATAGTCGCTCGTCGGAAAACCGTAGTACACCCAGAGGAAGGAACACACCTGGCGATGGCTGGCCGCCTCCTGGAGCACCTCCATGCCGTCGGCCTGTATGCGCACGATCTCGCCGGGCCCCAGGTCGCGCACCACCTCGAAGTCGAGGTTGGGGAAGGCCGTTGTCTCCGACGTGGCCGCCCAGGCACCGTCCTTGCGGCCCAGCACGATGGGCGTGCGGCCCAGGTAGTCGCGGGCGCAGATGATGCCGTTCTCGGTGAGCACCAGCATCGAGCACGAGCCGCGCACCTTGCGGAACACGTTGTTGATGCCCTCCACAAACGTGTCGCCCATGTTGATGAGCAACGCCACGAGCTCCGTCGGGTTGATGTTGTTGGCCGACATCTCACTGAGGTGCATGTGCTTCGCCAGCAACTCATCGGCAATCTCGCGCGTGTTGAGGATATGAGCCACGGTCACCACGGCGTAGCGCCCGAGGTGGGAGCTCACGATGATGGGCTGTGGGTCGGTGTCGCTGATGACGCCCAGGCCGGCATTGCCAGTGAAGTCGTCGAGCTCGTCCTCAAATTTTGTGCGGAAATAACTACTCTCCAAGCTGTGGATGGAGCGGCAGAAGCCCTTTTCCTTGTCGAGCGTGACAAGGCCGGCACGCTTGGTGCCTAAGTGCGAGTTGTAGTCTGTGCCATAAAACAAGTCGTTGGCACAGCTCCGCACTTCGATGGTTCCAAAGAATCCTCCCATGTTACAAAATGATGTGTTGTATTGGTGATTGCCCACAAAGTTACAAAAAATATGTGGCCCATCCCCTCGTGCGCACCAGTTTTTTCTCAGATCGTGCGCATTATGTTTATTGGGGCCATTGAGCATATTGGGCATAATAGGCATATTAGGCATAATAGGCCCATTAGGCATATTAGGCCCATCATCAAAAAAAACTCGGGCCAAACTGTTTGCCGTTTCGCCAATATCCTATATCTTTGCCCCTATCAACTCTTAAACCAAAGCAAAGACATGGCAGAAATGGAAGTGAAAAGACTTGAGGACGTCGTGGTGCGTTTCTCGGGCGACTCGGGCGACGGCATGCAGCTCGCCGGCAACATCTTCTCCACGGTGTCGGCCACCGTGGGCAACGGCATATCCACCTTTCCCGACTATCCGGCCGACATACGCGCGCCGCAAGGGTCGCTCACCGGTGTGTCGGGCTATCAGGTACACGTGGGCGAGGGCCGCGTCTTCACACCGGGCGACCAGTGTGACGTGCTCGTGGCGATGAACGCCGCCGCTCTCAAGACGCAGTATCGACACGCCAAGCCGCAGGCCACCATCATCATCGACACCGACGCCTTCGGACCGAACGACCTGCGCAAGGCGCAGTTTGAGACCGACGACTACCTGGAGGAGATGGGCATCGACCCCGACCGCGTGGTGGCCTGTCCGCTCACCACGATGGTCAAGGAGTATCTCGCTGACCGGGGCATGGACAACAAGGCGGTGCTCAAGTGCCGCAACATGTTTGCCCTGGGACTGGTGTGCTGGCTCTTCGACCGCGACCGCACGCTCGTCGAACAGTTCCTCCGCGAGAAGTTTGCCAAGAAGCCGGCGGTGGCCGAGGCCAACATCCTCGTGGTCAACGCGGGCTACGACTATGGCGCCAACACCCACGCCTCGGTGCCTGCCACCTATCGCATCGAGACGCGCCACAAGGTGCCGGGACGCTACATGGACATCACGGGCAACAAGGCCACGGCCTATGGCCTGATGGCGGCGGCGGAGCGCGCGGGCCTGAGGCTCTACCTCGGCTCCTACCCCATCACGCCGGCCACCGACATCCTCCACGAACTGGCCAAGCACAAGTCGATGGGCGTCATCACCGTGCAGGCCGAGGACGAGCTGGCGGCATGCGCCTCGGCCATCGGCGCGTCGTTTGCGGGGGCACTGGCGGCCACAAGCACGTCGGGACCGGGCATCTGCCTGAAGAGCGAGGCGATGAACCTCGCCGTCATCGACGAGCTGCCACTGGTCATCGTCGACGTGCAGCGTGGCGGGCCCTCCACGGGCCTGCCCACCAAGAGCGAGCAGACCGACCTGCTGCAGGTGCTCTACGGGCGCAACGGCGAGAGTCCGATGCCGGTCATCGCCGCCACCAGTCCCACCGACTGCTTCGACGCGGCTTACATGGCTTGCAAGATCGCCCTGGAGCACCTCACGCCTGTGGTGCTGCTCACCGACGCCTTCATCGCCAACGGCTCGGCGGCCTGGCGTCTGCCCGACATCGAGGCGCTGCCGGAGATCAAGCCGCACCGCGTGACGCCCGACCAGCAGTTTAAGTACTCACCCTACCGCCGCGACCCGGAGTCGCTCGTGCGCTACTGGGCGGTGCCGGGACAGGAGGGCTACACGCACATCCTCGGCGGACTGGAGAAGGACGGCGAGACGGGTGCCATCTCCACCGATCCCGACAACCACCACCACATGGACACGATACGCGCAGAGAAGGTGGCGCGCATCGCCGTGCCCGACCTCACGGTGGAGGGCGACGCCGACGACGCCGACCTGCTCATCGTGGGCTTCGGCTCCACCTATGGCCACCTGCATGCGGCCATGACGGAGCTGCGCCGACAGGGACGGAAGGTGGCGCTGGCCCAACTGAAATACATCAACCCGCTGCCGGCCAACACGGCCGACGTGCTGCTGCGCTACAAGAAGGTGGTGGTGGCCGAGCAGAACCTCGGACAGCTGGCGGCCTTGCTGCGCATACGCATCAACGGCTTTGCGCCCTACCAGCTCAACCGCGTCTACGGACAGCCGTTCCGCGTGGACAAGCTCGTCGGCATCTTCGCCGACATCATCAGCGGCAAGATACAGGCCGACGGTGCTACCTTCGCCTCGTGGATGATCTGACCTTCTCCTTATATTATATATGTCTTCATTTTAACCTTCTCTTCACATCATGACTTACACGGCAAACGATTATAAGAAAGGCCAGCCCCGATGGTGCCCGGGGTGTGGCGACCACAGTTTCCTGGCATCTCTGCAGAAGGCCATGGCCGAGCTGGGGGTGCCGCCCTACGAGACGGCGGTCATCAGCGGCATCGGCTGCTCGAGCCGACTGCCCTACTATGTCAACGCCTATGCCATGCAGACCATCCACGGACGGGCGGCGGCCATCGCCACGGGCGTGAAGGTGGCCAACCCGAAGCTCACCGTCTGGCAGGTGTCGGGCGACGGCGACGGCCTGGCCATCGGCGGCAACCACTTCATCCATGCCATGCGCCGCAACATCGACATCAACATCATCTTGCTCAACAACCGCATCTATGGCCTCACCAAGGGTCAATACTCGCCCACCAGCCCGCGTGGCTTCGTGTCGAAGTCGAGCCCCTATGGCACGGTGGAGGACCCGTTCCGCCCGGCGGAGCTGTGCTTCGGCGCACGCGGCCACTTCTTCGCGCGCGCCGTGGCCAGCGACACGGCGGGCACGGTGAGCATCCTCAAGGCGGCGGCCACACACCGGGGGGCGGCGGTGTGCGAGATCCTGCAAAACTGCATGATCTTCAACAATGGGGCCTATGAGCCCGTCTACACCCGCGAGGGGCGCAAGCGCAACGCCATCTACGTGGAACACGGACAACCGCTGGTCTTCGGCGAGCACCATGAGTATGGACTGGTGCAGGAGGGCTTCGGACTGAAGGTGGTGGAGATCGGCAAGGATGGCTACACGCTCAGCGACATCCTCGTGCACGACGCCCACTGCCAGGACAACACCCTGCAACTGAAGCTCGCCATGATGGACAACGAGCATGGCTTCCCCGTGGCCCTCGGTGTCATCCGCGACGTCGAGGCGCCCACCTACGACGAGGCGGTCCACGCCCAGCTCCAAGAGGTCAGCGCCACCAAGCCCTACCACTCCTTCCAGGAGCTCCTCGAGACCAACGACATCTGGGAGGTGAAGTGACCGCCACGTGTGTGGGGTGACAAAAACCGTCGTGTGTTTTGACAAAAACCGGATTAAACCCCTGGCGGTTTTCTGAGCCTGTCGGCTTGTCCTTCGGCCTGTGGGCTAAACCACTCGCAGCCAGGGCGGCCTGAAAGGCCAACAATTACTTAGCCCAGGGCCTGTCGGCTTGTCCTTCAGCCTGTGGGCTAAACCACTCGCAGCCAGGGCGGCCTGAAAGGCCAACAATTACCTAGCCCAGGGCAAGCGAAGCGGCGCCCTGGGTTCGGACAAGCTAATGTAACTACGCCCTGTAAGGGCAAAAGTGTTAACAACTAGCATGCTGAGCGACTATACTTTTGCCCTTACAGGGCGTGGGCTCACGCTGACCATCCACCCAGGGCGCTGCCCTGGGCTAGGTACTTTTGGGCCTTCAGCCCGACCCCATAGTCATGCGCAAGCGGTTTAACCAGTATCACACCTCTCTGCGTAAGGGCTAGGTACTTTTGGGCCTTCAGCCCGCTAAAATCAAATAAAGCCTAGTGCATATCAAAAATTGAATAATAATCGACCTTATGCCACAATCATTAAGCAAGATCTACCTGCACCTAATATTCCACATCAAGACCATGAGCCCACGCATACGCCGTGAAGACGACAATGCCATCCACTCATACATAGGACAATTAGTAAACACCACTGGATGCACAAACATCTGGGTGGGAGGAACGGATGACCACGTACATCTTTTGTTCCTGCTATCAAAAGATGTCTCCGTCTCCCACGTTGTGGAAGAAATAAAACGTAACAGTAGCCGATGGATCAAGACGGTTGACGCACATTACAGTGGTTTTGCGTGGCAGGGCGGCTATGGGGTATTCTCGGTTAGTCAGTCGGTTGTTGACAAGACAATAACCTATATCAAGCAGCAACGCGAACATCATAAGAAATGGTCATTTGCCGAAGAATACCGTAAATTCTTGGAGTCGTATGGAGTGTCCTACAATGAAGAGTTTGTGTTTAAGGATTGATGAGTTTTCCACTTAAACGAATTTTCCAAGACGGCCTGAAAGGACAGCAATTTAAACGGTTTTCCAAGACGGCCTGAAAGGCCAACAATTTAAACGGTTTTCCAAGACGGCCTGAAAGGCCAACAATTTAAACGGTTTTCCAAGACGGCCTGAAAGGCCAACAATTACCTAGCCCAGGGCAAGCGAAGCGGCGCCCTGGGTTCGGACAAGCTAATGTAACTACGCCCTGTAAGGGCAAAAGTGTTAACAACCAGCATGCTGAGCGACTATACTTTTGCCCTTACAGGGCGTGGGCTCACGCTGACCACCCACCCAGGGCGCTGCCCTGGGCTAGGTACTTTTGGGCCTTCAGCCCGACCTCATAGTCATGCATACGCGGTATAATCAGTATCACACAACCACTTCGTGAACGGTTTAACCAGTACCACACCTCTCTGCATACGCGGTTTAATCAGTAGATACCCATTACGTAAGCGGTTTAATCAGTATTACCCCCATTGCGTGAGCGGTTTAATTCGGTTTATAGCCTGTTGGCTTTCTGAGTGGCGTGCGCGCCACTGCCATAGCGTGAAAAGGGGGGCCGTCGTGAGCTCGCTCACGTAAGGCCACCCTTTTCACGCTATGGCTAGCCGAAGGCTCAGAAAGCCAACAGGGGTTTAATCCGGTTTTTGTCACCCCACCGCACAACGGTTTCTGTCACCCCACACACGACGAAAACCTTCACCCCGCACACGGCGGAAACCTTCACCCCGCACGACACTTTTTTGCAAAGCCTAACTTGGCAATCGCCACATATACAGGTAGTTTTTTTATATTCCGTCATGATTTTTCCCTTGATTTATTTGTTCCAATCGTAAAAACGTAGTAACTTTGCAGGCGTCGGGGGGGGTATACTCCGATATGCACATACCAAGAAGCGTTTCGCGCTGTTTTTCCAAGTACGGGGGAGGGATTCTTGTACACGGGGAAACGGCTCGAGATCGGCTCACTCTTCTGCTATGTCGCATCTCGATTTAAGGAAAAATGTATTTTCTCACCTTTGGGTCGATGGGTGAAGACGAACCGGCGCACCGTTTCGTTTACACTACAGGTGCGCACAATTGAAGCAAAGGAATGAAAGTAAATTTTGTTCTTCATCGTTTCACGCTTGCGGCTCTCTCTCTCATCGCTCTCGCGACGGCTTTACCGACGCGAGTGCTGGCACAGGGCGCCGGCAAGACGGGAACAACCATTGTGTTTGACAAAAACACAAGCCATGCGCTGTACGGAAGTGATGCCACTGACACAAACCCTTCCGAACAGTATTTCGCTTACCTTCGTCACGACATCACGCACGTACAGATGATGTCATCTAACTTCACCAAATTGGGAACTAACGGTGCAGGAACATTTGCTAACAACAACAACGATATGTTATTTGAGGCGAATGGTTACCTTAGCGCAACGACCTACCCCGCAGCAAGTAATCAAGTTTACTTGGCCATCATCGCCCCCAAAGGCTATCGTTTCACACGCTACCAGTGGGAAGTGGATAAAGCGCAAATCAATGCGGGAAAGGATAATGCTTCTGATGTCTCGGACGCTTCCATCAGCCAATACACTTACGATGGAAATGGGGATGTGGTGACGTCAAACAACAAACTGTCTATCACATCAGACCTGCAAAAATGGGATGTCACACTCAACCAAGGAGGAAACGTCCTATATTTCTGTGTCGATGGAGGGTCGGCAACCTCAGCCGTTCGTGTTTACTTCAAGTCATTGAAGCTCACTTATGTTCTCGACCAACCTTTTGAGAACCAATTGCCTGGCTCTGATCTCTCGGACAACATTCACACGGGCTTGCTTGACCTCGGAACAATCTCAAACAACAAAGATAAAGTTCCATCAAAATATACGCCCAATAATGGCAAGGGCTACGTCTCATTCGATGTAAATACACCTGCCACCGACTTACAGACGGTCAATTTCTATCAAGGCAATAGTGATAACGTGAGCAAGGTCTCGAATGCGGCCGTGAAGGTGGACAACAACCAATACTACGTGGCCGCCAGCAATGGCGACTACTACGTGGAGGCTCCCGAGAAGTTCCGCGTCATCGGAGCCAAGCTCAACTTCCTAAAGAAGGATGCTGATGGCTCCACCTACTCTTATACTGATGTTACGACGCCCAGCAAAAATGGTAAGTACATCATCTCCGACGGCAACGGTCACTATCTCAACTTCAATGGTAGCTCCATCGTCAATGGTACCGATCCTAAGACAGCTACAGAGTGGACGATTAGCAAAAGTAGTAACAACTATACTATCAAGAGCGGAAACAATTACTTGGTAATTAACGTAAGCGGAAGTTTGTATTATGGTTACACCTACTCGCTTACAACTACGACCTACTCGTATTCTACTTCATGGAGATGGAATAGCAGCTATGGTTTCTACAATAATAGTTATTTACAATACTTAGTTTGTTCCAACAACACCTGGACGCTTTCCTCAAGCAGCCAGTCAAATGCCAATAAGTTACAGACGCGCACTGTCAATAGCAAGCATTACACCGCCGGCAACTTCACCGCTACTCCTTACACCCGCGAAAACCAGGCCATGGATGCCGAAGCATTGAGCGACGACAACACCTCCGCCACGGTGAAACTGACCGATTACAACAACGACGCCATCCACTTCAACATCAGCGGACTGAAGAGCGGCGAGGTGGCGCTCTACAACGTCAGCCTCATGTTGCTGCCCCTCAACCCGGAGCTGCAGAACCTCTCGGTGGCCAGCAAAATCGGTGACGATGAGGTGCGCCCGAACACCACGAGTTTCTCTTCTGAGAACTTCGAGTTCAACGACAAGGCCAACGTGACCGTCATCGTGCCCGAAACAGAAGCGAGCAAGCCATGCACAGTGGTCTTCCAAAACGCCTACAACGAGGACGGCACCTTGTGGTACAGCAATGGCGAAAACGAGAACGACCTGGAGAACGGCAAATACGCCAACTACTTCCTCGTGCACAGTAGCGCCGATGAAGGCGGAGACAACTCGGTGAAGCTCAACATCGACGCCACGCCCGCTCCCAAGGCTCGCACCTACGCCACAAAGGCTGGCACCACGCAACTCTTCGCCACCAACATCGACAAGGTGGCCGCTGGCGAAGCCAATCGTCTCGACGACAACAAGTTCGACAAGGCTGCTACCAATTATGGTGATGCCACACTGGAGCCCAACGGCGACGCCAAGACCTATTATATCTACACGGCCGACGAGCCCACATGGAACATCCTGCCCACAAGTGCAGGCGGCGAGCAACACATCGACTTCCGTTACTACACGCTCAACATCATCTGTAAGGTGCAGAAGGAAGAGCCCGTGGTGACCATCGTGCCACTCTACAACAGCACGGTGAAGAGCCAGAACCACAAGAACACCTCAGTTAAGGCCGACGGCAACAAGCTCGACACCAAGACCTTCTTCGGTGTGAAGGTGACCAGTAAGTTACCCAAAGGCGGCATTGGCGAAGCCGAGGGCTATCTCACCTCTGAGCAGGTGGTCAACGCCATCAACGAGGCCGTGAAGGCAAAGGCCAAGAGCGACGAGACCTTCAATGTGACCGACACCGATCCGCTCCGCGGCATGCTCTATCTCGACATGAGCTCGCTGAAGAGTGTGGACTACGCCAAGTTCAACGCCGACTTCAACAACAGCGTGGCCGACAACTGCCTCTACTTCATGTACAAGGGCTTCCACCGCGAAAATGTGCAGAACACCATCGCCAAGCTGGCCAACGGCACCTATGAGGCTGTGAGCAACATCCGCGTCTACGACCAGCAACCGTTCTTCTCACCCTACGACTTCACCACGGGTCGCTACACCGTGACCTATGAGCGCGAGGGAACGTCCAACGCCACATCAGGCACCAACAACAAGGTGAAGAACATGGCCGTGGTGCTGCCCTTCGACGTGCAGCTCGATGGCGAGGGACACCTCAAGAACGCCAGCGACGAGACCGACAACGACGTGACCTATCATAACATCACTGGCTCGGGCGGACTGAAAAATGTGTCGGCCGACGATCCTGAGCACAAGGGCATCACCTATGGCGTGAAGGCCAGCGTGATGACCGAGGCCAAGGCCGAGGCCAACAAGCCTTACTATGTCACCACTGACAGCGAGGGCTTCAAGTACACCATCACGGGCGCCAACTTCAAGGCCTCGGGCACCATCAGCGACACGAAGGCCACACTGGCCGAACTGGTCAACGATGCCGAAGGCTCATGGAAGGCCATCGGCTCTTACAACGGTGTGCACGCCACAAAGGCCGACAACCTCTGGTACTTCTCTAAGGATCTCTTCTGGAAGTCGGGCAACCTGACGCAGAGCGACTGGGTGAACATCCGTCCGTTCCGCGCTTACTTTGAGACGACAGACAAGACCAACGCCAGCAAGGCTCTCGTGGTCTTCGACGACAACGACATCCAGCCCACGGGCATCAGCGACGTGACCACCGACAGCGACCTGCTGATTGCAGCCAGCCACGGCACCATCACCATGACCGCCAAGGCCAACGCCACCTACGCCATCTACACCGTGGCCGGACAGCTCGTGGCCAAGGGCCTGCTCAGCCAGGGCGAGAGCCGCAGCGTCAGCGCAACGCAGGGCGTCTACGTCATCAACAACCAGAAAATAATCGTGAAATGAACATAACCCAACAGACCATGAACAAGAAAACGTACAGCGCCCCCAAGACCGAGCTCGTCTCTGTCGCCTACGTCACACATCTCCTCGACACCTCGGTACACGAGTCCAACGATGCCGACGCCAAGGAGAACGACTTCATGAAGCCGGCTGGCGGTGACGACAACAACCGGGGCAACTACAACCCATGGAGCACGTGGGATGAAGAGTAACCAAAAAGATGACATGCACTGGATTATAAGTAGTAAAATCCTTAGAAAATAAAGCCAACCCTTTGCTCGCCAACACGGTGAGCAAAGGGCTTTATTTTTCTATTTTCAGCGCTGTCAGCCGCTCGCACCCCTCAACAACTAACAGTTCCGACGGCCCGCAAGGCCTCTGGTTTCCCTACTAAAACACAGAAAATATTAATCATCAATTATAATCATCAACAATGAACAAAACAACAAAATGGCTCGTCCTCATCCTCCTGTCCGTCTTGCAGACGGTCAGCCAGCAGGCATGGGGACAGACCACCAAGCAGACGTTGTTTGCCACTACCAGCGATTTCACAAGCATCTATCGCATCCCGTCCATTGTCAGGTTGCCAAACGGCAACCTATGGGCCATGTGCGACCTGCGCTTGGGAGGAAGTGGATCCGACATCGGCGGAGGCTATGACACGCCCCACCGAATCGATGTGGTTGGCAAGTTATCGACCGACAACGGCGCCACATGGGGAAACCAGCAGTATATTGCCCAGGGAAAGGACAATATCACTGACAATGACGAGAACGGATACGACTACGCACATGGCGACCCCGCGTCGGTGGTCGACCGCGAGACGGGAAAGATCCTCGTGATGTCCGCATCGGGTCGCCACGGTTTCTTTGCCTCCAAGGGAAAACTTCAAGTGGCTCGCTCGCTGAGCACGGATGGCGGAAACACATGGAGCATCTCCAACATTACCAGTAATCTCTATCAAAGCGGTATCGAACGTTGTTTCTTCTCCAGCGGCAGAATCATTCAAAGCACATTGGTGAAGAAAGGGAAATACTACCGCCTCTATTCGGCCGTGAACGTAAGACCCACCTGCTGCCGCGTGGTCTACTCCGACGACTTCGGCGAGACGTGGACTTACCTCCCCGACGTATCAGCCACACCTGCTACTGTAGGTAGTGCTTACGGCGATGAGAGCAAACTGGAAGAGCTTCCCAACGGAAACCTCTTGTTGAGTTGCCGCAACGGAGGCAGCACAGGCCGCATCTTCAACATATTTACCTTCACCGACCGCGACAACGCCAAAGGCTCATGGGGAACAGCTATCCTCAACAACAGCACCATTACGGCAGCAGATTGCGACGAGGAGATTCTCCTGGTGCCTGCCAAGGACAAGAGCGGCAACCTGGTGTATGTGCTCTTGCAATCGGCAGCCATGTCAAGTACTCGAAACAATGTAGGCATCTACTACAAGGTCTTGAGCACCACATCCGACTACGACCAGCCTTCCGATTTCAACTCGGGTTGGAATGCCTATAAAATCAGTACCACCACCTCATGCTACGCCACCATGGTGCTCAACAAGGATGGCGACATCGCCTTCTTGTTTGAGGAGGACTGCGTAAAACATAATGGAGAGACTTACAACATCAAGTTCCAAACCTTCTCCCTCTCCACCATTACAGGCGGGGCCTACACCTACTCGCCCAACACGGGTGGCTATCACGTCACCTCGGAGCCTTACAACGAGAAGATGATTCTCGCGCCGAGCGCCCCGACCTTCTCGCTGGACGCCAGCAAGACCTACACCAGCGCCCAGCAGGTGGCAATCACCTCGACCGACGCCGACGTGACCATCTATTACACCACCGACGGCACGGATCCGACCACCAGCACCACCAGAAAGCAGTACACCAGCGCCATCACCATAGGCGAGGGCGAGACGACGCTGAAGGCCATCGCCGTCAGAAACGACGACAACGACTACGTGAGCCAGGTGGCCACCGCCACCTACAAGGTGCAGATACCCGACGTGCTGCTGCCCGCCGCCCCCACGTTCTCCGTGGCCTCGGGCACCTATACCAGCGAGCTGCAGGTGGAGCTGAAGGCCGAGAGCGAGAGCTACACCATCTACTACACCACCAACGGCACGGAGCCCTCGACCAGCAGCACGAAGTATGAGGGCCCCATCACGGTGAGCAAGAGCATGGTCATCAAGGCCATCGCCGTGGACGGTGAGGGCAACATGAGCCAGGTGAGCTCAGCCGAGTATAGCATCGTGGCCCCCAGCGAGGTGACCAAGATCGGCACCACCATCTCGCTCGACTATGGCTCCAGCCACCGCCTGTTCTCGAGCAAGGCGTCGGGCACAGACGCTGACAAGCAGACCTTCGGATTTCTCCGTCACGATGTGGCCCACGTGCAGATCATCACATCAAACAGTTCGACCCTCTCCACGGGCGGCGACGAGGTGTTCAACGAGAACGACAACAGCATGCTCTTCGAGAAAGACACCCATTACCTCTCATTCAACACTTCGCCTTATCACACCCGATATGTCTACGCGCAAGTCGTGGCACCCAAGGGCTACCGCATCATGCGCTACCAGATGGAGTTCGACACTGACAACAGTACCAGCGGCTCTTCGGTCATGCAATACACCTACGACAGCGACGGCAACTTAGTGGAAGGAACCACAAAGAACGTCTCCGACGGCTCATGGGACCAGACGCTAGCCAATGGCACCAACGTGCTCTTCTTCCGCTTCGATGCCACAGCCCTTTCGTCAAAGGTGGTGGTCAAATCGCTCCACATCACCTACGCCATCGACCAGCCCATCACCGGCCAACTGCCTGCCGACGACGGCTCGCTCGACCTCCACACAGGACTGCTCGACCTCGGCACGTTCTCAAGCAACAAGAATTCTTACTCAAATGCTAATGGCGGAAACGGCTATTGGTCGTTCAGCAGCTCGGCCGTGACCGACCAGCAGCCCGCCACGCTCGTCAACAGCGAGGGCAAGGAACAGACCGAGACCTACAAGGTGGACAACGAACAGTATCTCGTGGTGGCTGCCAATGGCGACTACTACCTCGAAGCTCCCAAGAAGTTCCGCATCACGGGCGCCACGCTCCAGTTCCTCCGCCACACCTCGGAGTACACCACCAGCACGACCTACCAAGACGTGACCACCATCGCCGATGGCGACTACATCATCACCGACGGCAAAGGCCACTATCTGAACCTCAACAATGGCAAGCTGGAGAATGGAACCAGCGCAGAGACGGCTACCACATGGACGTTGACTGGACAAGGAAACAGCAAATACCAAATCAAGAACGGCAGCTATTACCTTGTTTTGGTCCTTAATAATGGCAATATCACTGGCATTACTGCAAGTTCTACTGCCGATTATGGCAATTGGATTTGGGACACCAGCAACCTTTGCTTCAAGGCATCGTCGAGCAATTCCCCGGGCTACCTGTCGTATGTCAACAACGGTTGGAATGTGAGCAACTACACAACTTATAAGTCGAAACTCCAGAAAGAAGTTCCCGCCACCACCGCCACCCGTCCTGTCTCCGACTTCACCGTCACGGTCTACAACCGCGACAACTCGGCCGTAGCGACCAACGGCGAGGCTAAGCTGACCACAGCCAACGCCACAGCCACGGTGACCGTGGACGACTACAACAACGACGCCATCCACTTCAACATCGACGGACTGGCCAATGGCTCGGCCGCGCTCTACAAGGTGAACCTGAAGTTCCTGCCGCTCAACCCTGAGGTGCAGACCCTGCAGGTGGCCGCCAAGTATAACGACGGCGTCATCGGATCGAACGAGGTGACCTCGACCAACTACACCTTCCACAACGGCGAGGCCGTGCGCGTGCTGGTGCCGAAGGACGCCACATCGCCCTACACCCTCGTCTTCCGCAAGGCCGAGAACGAGGAGAAGAGCCTCTGGTACACAGATGGCGTCAACAACAACGACCTCTCGAGCACAGGCGGCTACTCCAACTTCACCCTCGTGGGCAGCAGCGCCTACGACGGCGACAAGGGCATCGACTTCAAAGCCACCTCCTTCCCCGACGCACGCGTCAATGCCGACGTGGCGGGCACCAAGGATCTCCTGGCCACCAACATCCAAGACGTGGTGGACGGCAAGGCCTCGAAACTCGAGGACAAGGAGTACAAGAAGGGCGACGGCGGCCTCCAGGCCGTGAGCCTGGAGAACGGCAAGGAGCAGACTGTCTACGTCTATTCCGCCGACATGCCGACCTGGAACATCCTGCCCTCGGCCATCAGTGCCGGCAAGCACCACATCGACTACCGCTTCTACACCCTCAAGGTGATGCCGGTGGTGGAGAACGAGAAGCCTGCGGTGACCTTCACACCGATCTACACCCAGACGCTGAAGGCTGCATCGCACAAGACGAGCAGCACGCTGACCACCGACGGCGGAACCCTCGACACGAAGCACACCTACGTGGGCGTGACCGTCACCTCGACGACCGACGACGGCAACGCACCCTACGGCGTGCTGACCAACACCGAGATCATCAAGGCCATCAAGGACGAGCTGAAGAACAAGAACAACAACTACTATGGTTTCGGCGAGAGCGACCCGCTGCGTGGCATCCTCTACGTGGACATGAGCGCGCTCAACACCGTGACGGGCGAGACGACCGATGGCGAGAACAAATGGGACGCCTTCAACGCCGGCACGGCCGACAACTGCCTCTACTTCATGCCCGTGGGCTTCACGCGCAATGTGGAGAACACCATCAGCAAGCGACAGAATGGCGGTTATGAGGCCGTGGGCAACATCCGCGTCTATGATCAGCAGCCGTTCTTCACGCCCTACGACTTTGCAACCGGCACGCGCATGGCCATCTACGAACGTGAGGCCACTGCCACCGATGGCGGCAATGTCAAGGCCATGGTGCAAAACATGACAACTGTGCTGCCTTTCGGCGTGCAACTCACCAGCGATGGCCACGTAAAGACCGCCACCGACGCCACCGACAACTCGGTGCAGTTCCACGACATCACGGGCTATGGCAAGGTGACGTATGTGAGCAAAGACGACCCACACCAAGACCTGACCTACGCCATGGTGGCCGAGCCTGTGACAAGCGGCATGGCCGAGGCCAACTGCCCCTACTACATAACGAGCACCACACCTGGCTTCACCTTCAACATCCTCGGCGCACAGTTTACGAAGACGCCTGACGCCCTTGAGCGCACACAGGGCAACTGGACCGCCATCGGCACCTATGCCGGAGCGCAACCCAAGGCTGGTGAAACAGAGGGCAAGGGTCTGTGGTACTTCTCGAAAGACCTCTTTTGGAACGCAGCCCAGTTGCGCAAGAACGACCACTTCAACGCCCGTCCGTTCCGCGCCTTCTACCGCACCACCGACACCACGCCGGCAGCGCAGAGCGAGGAGAAGGCCAAGGTGGTCTTCGACCCGACGGACATCACAACGACAGGCATCAGCGACGTGAACGCGCAGGCCTGTGGCCTCACCATCCTTGTGGGCCACGGCACGATGACGCTCACCGCCGCCGCTGCCACATCCTATGCCACCTACACCACGGGCGGACAGCTCGTGGCCCGTGGCACGTTGGCCGCTGGCCAGAGCCGCACGCTTGCCGTGCCCGCTGGCGTGTATGTGGTCAACAACCTGAAGGTGGTGGTGAGATAGGGACTCTGCATTTTCACCTTATATAATAGATATAAGGACCCGAACCCACCATCTTTTCCATCCCCGCCCCGTGCCCCCTGCTAAAGGGCACGGGGCTTTTTTGTGGCCCATCGGTCGTCTGGATGGATATGGCGTGAATGTCGCCCCACTTGGCTTCCCTATCAAGTACTGTTGGCTTCTCTATCAAGTACTGCCGGCTTCTCTATCGAGTACTGCTGGCTTCTCTATCGAGTACTGCCGGCTTCTCTATCAAGTACTGCTGGCTTCTCTATCAAGTACTGCTGCGATCAACTAAAAGCCACGGTTGCTTGAGCATCAACAGCGGCCTTATTCACGCGCCAGCGACCTGTCCATCTGCCTGTTGGCATGAACCGTGGGCAGGCGTGAGCAGGCGTGAGCGGTTTAAATCGGTTTATGGCCAGATGGTTTTTGTCTAATCCTTGCACCCGAAAGCCCCGTGCGAGGCTTATTTGTCGTTTTTCCAAGTCGATGTGGCAAAACGGAAGGTGGGGCAAACGATTTTATATTCTTTAACCTAAAAATGATTTATCAACTTCGAAAAACCATTGCACACGCTTTGCGGCTTGTGCGAAAATTGCTACCTTTGCCCCCAAAAGACGAGAATAGACAACATATATAACTTAATCATTAAGTAAAATGGCAAGGTTTAACAAGTCAGTTTTAGCAACCTACGGCATCCAGACGGGTACCGCAGAAGTTCTGTACAATCCCTCTTACGAGGTGCTCTTCAACGAGGAGACCAAGCCGGGCCTGGAAGGCTTCGACAAGGCCCAGGAGACTGAGCTTGGCGCCGTGAACGTGATGACCGGCATCTACACGGGTCGTTCGCCCAAGGACAAGTTCATCGTTGACGACGCCACATCTCACGACACTGTGTGGTGGGACTCAGAGGAATATCATAACGACAACCACCGCGCCTCTGAGGAGACCTGGAAGGCTGTCAAGAAGCTCGCCCAAGAGGAGCTGAGCAACAAGAAGCTCTATGTGGTCGACGGTTTCTGCGGCACACACCGCGACACCCGCATGAAGGTTCGCTTCATCGTGGAGGTGGCATGGCAGGCTCACTTCGTGACCAACATGTTCATCCGTCCTAAGACAGAGGCTGACTTCGAGCAGGAGCCCGACTTCATCGTCTACAACGCCTCCAAGGCCAAGGTGACCAACTGGAAGGAGCTGGGTCTGCACTCAGAGACTGCCGTTGTGTTCAACGTGACCACCAAGGAGCAGGTCATCCTCAACACCTGGTACGGTGGTGAGATGAAGAAGGGTATGTTCTCTATGCAGAACTACTTCCTCCCGCTGCGCGGCATCGCCAGCATGCACTGCTCTGCCAACACCGACATGAACGGTGAGAACACCGCCATCTTCTTCGGCCTGTCTGGCACAGGTAAGACCACTCTGAGCACCGACCCGAAGCGTAAGCTCATCGGCGACGACGAGCACGGATGGGACGACCAGGGTGTGTTCAACCTCGAGGGTGGCTGCTATGCCAAGGTCATCAACCTCGACAAGGACGCTGAGCCCGACATCTACGGTGCCATCACACGCGACGCCCTGCTGGAGAACGTCACTGTCGACGCAAACGGCAAGATCGACTTCGCTGACAAGAGCGTCACCGAGAACACTCGTGTGAGCTATCCTATCTACCACATCCACAACATCCAGCGCCCCGAGAGCCAGGGTCCTGCCGCCAAGCAGGTCATCTTCCTCTCTGCCGACGCCTTCGGCGTGCTGCCTCCTGTGAGCATCCTCAACGCTGAGCAGACGAAGTACTACTTCCTCTCTGGCTTCACAGCCAAGCTGGCTGGCACAGAGCGCGGCATCACTGAGCCCACTCCCACTTTCTCTGCTTGCTTCGGCCAGGCCTTCCTGGAGCTGCATCCCACAAAGTATGCTGAGGAGCTCGTGAAGCACATGGAGAAGAGCGGTGCCAAGGCTTACCTGGTCAACACTGGCTGGAACGGCACTGGCAAGCGTATCTCTATCCGCGACACACGTGGCATCATCGACCGCATCCTCGACCACGAGATCGACAAGGCTCCCACAAAGACCATCCCTTACTTCAACTTCGTGGTGCCCACACAGCTGGAGGGCGTCGACGGTGGCATCCTCGATCCTCGCGACACCTACAAGGACGCTTCTGAGTGGGACGCAAAGGCCAAGGATCTGGCTCAGCGCTTCATCAAGAACTTCAAGAAGTACGAGGGCAACGAGGCTGGCAAGGCTCTGGTGGCCGCTGGTCCTCAGCTCTAATCGCAAGCAACACCTGCTGGTGGCGTGAGCCACCAAGCAAGGCTGACGCATAACAACAGGCCCGTTCTCCGCAAGGAGGACGGGCCTCATTTGTTTGTTATCGCATCAACACAACAATATTGAAGCTGAAACTATAAAACAAAATGAGTGTTTTTTTTTACGACAATTGGGGACAATTGGGGACAATATAGTTTCAGAAAAGACATAGGCAAAAAACTCCTTCTTCGCTACAATTATCGCAAGATTCTTATTATCTTTGTGCACAATAAAAACTTTCAAAACCTTTAAAAAACATGATGGATACAGAAAAATATAAGGCTTACATGTACGATGTTATAGGAGCATTGTATGAAGTACGCAATGAAATGGGAATAGGACTGAACGAAAGTTGCTATCAAGAGGCCTTGGAGATGCAGCTCCAAGAAATGCATATCCAATACGAACGGGAAATGGCTTTTAGCCCTTACTTTCATGGAAAGAAGTTGAAAGCTTCATTTCGTTTGGATTTTCTGTGCAAAAATAATATCATCGTCGAATGTAAGGCCGTGTCGGAAATTAACGACAATCATAGAGCACAGTTATTTAACTACATGCATTTACTGAAATTAAATTGTGGCATTCTCGTAAACTTTGCACCAAGGCATTTGGAGTTAGAGCGCTACCTATACGATGAAGATTTGGATGATATAATAAACATATATGGTGCTCCAATAGCCAAATATAGGTGGAGGTAGCTATGGAATAAATGTTATTTTGACGACACGGTCAATCAATAACGCCCCACAAGAAGCTAAGACAAGCTAAAGATTGTCCCCAATTGTCCCCAATTGTCCCCAATTGTCGTCAAAAAAAAATAATTGTCTTTGTTCGTTTCTGAACCTCTTGCTTTCACTGTGTTTTCTGTTGTTGTCATTTATGTCGGCTATGGAAGACATAATATCGCATAAAGATGTCGGCTATGGAAGACATATTTTGGCCGTTTTATGTCTTTTATAGAAGAAAAATGGCTAACTTTGTCGCACAATCGCATTAAAAGGGAGAGAACATGGACAAGAACATCATCAAGCAAATCATACTCAGCCAACAGGCGTTTATAGGCAGCATCACGCTGCAAGCGCGAGACGTTACCTTTGAGGAAAACGCCAACTACGTGCTGGTGGGCATGCGCCGGGCAGGCAAATCGTACATGCTCTACCAACACATCCAGCAACTGGTGGCCCAAGGCCATCAGATGGAAGAGATGCTGTTTGTGAACTTTGAGGACGAGCGCATTGCCGACATGACCAAGGAAGACCTGCACCTGGTCATCGACGCCTATCGCGAGTTGTTTGCCCACAAGCCCTTCATCTTTCTGGACGAGATACAGAATGTGGAGGGATGGGAGCACTTCGCGCGCCGTCTGGCCGATGAGAAATACAGGGTGTTCATCACAGGCAGCAACGCCCACATGCTGAGTCGCGAGATCAGCTCCACCTTGGGCGGCCGATACCTCACCAAGGAAATCATGCCATTCTCCTTTGCAGAGTATCTCACCTACCGCGGCATGGCCCTGCCCGCCCACTGGTCGCTGTCGCCACAGCGTGCCGACGTGGCCAGGATGTTTTCCGACTATTTCTATTACGGGGGATTGGCGGAGGTGTTCGACATACAGGACAAGAAGTCGTGGTTGCAATTGCTATACCAGAAGATCCTGTACTCAGACATTGTGTTGCGGAAAGGCGTGAGAAACGAGCGGAGCCTGCGGATGCTCATCAGGAAGTTGGCCGACAGCGTGATGCAACCCACAGCCGTCAAGCGCCTGCAAGACATCCTGCAAGGCGACGGCACCAAGATTACCCGCGAGACGATAGCCAACTACCTGGACTATCTGCACGAGGCTTACCTCACCTTCGGGATAGGATGCTTCACCGACTCGGTGACACAACGTGAGACCATCAAGAAGCACTACTTCTACGACAATGGCATCCTGAACCTGTTTCTCTTCCAGCCCGAGACAAAACTACTGGAAAACCTGGTGGCCATCACGCTGTACAAACGATATGGTGACGACCTGTATTATTACAACAAGAACGTGGAGGTTGACTTCTGCGTGCCGACAGAAGGACTGCTGGTGCAAGCCTGCTATCGCATGGCAGACGAGAGCACAAGACTGAGAGAGACAGGAGCCCTGGTCAAGGTGGGCAAGTTTCTGAAGGCCAAGCGCTGCGTCATCGTGACCTACGACCAGGAAGACACCTTGGCCTGTCCCGAACTAGGTCTCGACATTGAGGTGATCCCTGCCTATCGGTTTGCGCTCATGCCATAAGTGCGCACCGCCAAGGCCCGTGAGGCGGGAAGGCCACTGTGGGGAGGAGAAATGGCCGGAAAACCATCAATCCATAGCCTCCAGACGACCATTTTGTAACATTCGCGCAAAATTTCATCAAAATGCAAACGTTTTTTCTAAATTATTGCTAAAAAGTTTGGCGTGAACGAGCACAATGTGTACCTTTGCATCGTCTTCGTGAGAAGATGCAATTATAAAGTTTCATTAGGTTAGTAGTTTGATAGATTTTTTAAGGTAAAGGTGAGGATATTGTTATGAGATGTTGAGTCATTCGCAGCATCAGCGGAAAGTCGCTTCGGCGGCAGTGCCACACAGCATTTTTTTTATTTGGCCCAAACTGATTGCTGATAGCAATATTCTTACAAAAAAAGGCAGTGCGAGTGATCGTATTGCCTTTTTTGTTTGCCTGCGCTTGTTGGCATTTGGGCCGACAGCCCTGCAAGCCCATTCTGAAACAAACCTTAAAAAAAGACCGACAAATCGATAATTAACATAATAAACCCGTGATTTTAGCCCTATTTTAAAGAAATCTCTGTAAATTTGCAGCTAAATTCATAATACGCGCGCATAAAATGATGAAAAGGTTATTCTCGCTGCTCATCATCGCCTCGGCGGTGGTCTCGCTGACCTCATGCCTGAGCAACACCGATGACGAGGTGACATATTACGACGACACAGCCATCACAGCCTTCTCGCTGGGAACTATCAACCGCTATAACCACACCACCACCAAGGACGGCACGGGTGACAGCGTCTATGTCACGAAGATTGCCGGCAGCAACTACAAATGCTACATCGACCAGGTCAACGCGCTGATCTACAACCCCGACTCACTGCCCAAGGGTTGCGACCTCAAGCACGTGGTGTGCTCGTTCTCGACAAAGAACGGCGGCGTGGTGATGCTCATGGAGAAGAACATGTGGGGTGGCGACTCGCTCGCCTACTACTCATCGAGCGACTCCATCGACGTCTCATCGCCCATGGCCGTGAGAGTCTACAGCAACCGCGGCGACATCTACAAGCTCTACACGCTCAAGATCAACGTGCACCAGCAGACCGGCGACGAGTTTGACTGGGGCACCGCCAGTGCCACGGGCGCCGACACCCTGGGCGCACGCCGCTTCGTGGAGGTCGGCGGCACCCTCTGGCTCTTCTGCCAGGGCACCAACGAGACCATCGGCTACCGCCTGACCGACGGCACGTGGCAGAAAGCCACCGTCATCGCCGACGCGCAGGCCTACAAGAACGTGGCCGCACTCGACGGCTACCTCTACCTCTTCACCAATGGCATGGTGCGCCGCTCAGCCGACGGCATGACCTGGAGCAACACCGACACCCCCAACAACCTCAAGCAGATCATCGGCGCCTCGGCCGACCGCATCTACGCGCTGACCCTTGACGGCCTGGCCCACTACACCAGCGCCACAGGATGGGTCAACGACAACCTCGACAGCAGCGCCGACTCACTGCCCACCAGCGACATCAGCCTGGCCTCACTGCCCTCGAAGGTCAACGCCCACACCAACAACCTCACGCTCATCGGCAACCAGGGCGGCAAGACCGTGGTGTGGACACGCGTGGAGGAGAATAGCGGCAGCGACAACAACGCCTGGGCCCTGCTCCCCTACGACAGCTACAACCAGAAGACCCTGCCCCACCTCAGCGGCTTGCAGGTGGTGGCCTACGACGGTGCGCTGCTCGCCACGGGCGGCGACATGAGCCACTTCTACAAGAGCCTCGACCACGGACTGACCTGGAGCGCCACCGACATCTACGCCCTGCCCCTCGGACAGGACGCCGACACCCCCTTCGCCCTCTTCAGCGACAGCGAGAACATCCTCCGCTACAGCAAGGCCCACCAGGGCAGCGTGCTCTCAGGACGCCTGGCACGCCTGGGCTGGAAGCAGCAACCGACATCGTTCACCGAATGAAACAGCTGTTGCTCACACTGGTCCTCGTCGCGATGGCTTGCGGCCCGCTGAAGGCACAAGACGACCCACAATACCGCATGGAGATTGGCGGCGGCGTGGGCATGATGGGCTATCTCGGCGACTTCAACGGCAACCTCACCAAGGACCTGCAACCCATGGCCACCGTGCTGGCCCGCTACATCTTCAACCCCTACATGGCCCTGAAGATGAACGTCAGCTACGGCACGATGAAAGGCTCGTCGGCCGACGTGGAGACCTACTACCCCGACTACGCCGAGACGCCCTACACGTTCAAGAACAAGCTCGTCGACGTCGGCGTGACTTATGAATACAACTTCCTGCCCTACGGCACCGGGCGCGACTACCGCGGAGCCAAGCGGCTGTCGCCCTTCGTCTTCGGCGGTATCGGAGCCACCTATGCCAGCACCGACGACAAGGGGCAGTTCACATTCAACATCCCCATCGGCGTGGGTGTGAAATACAAGGTGGCCGAACGCCTCAACGTCGGTCTGGAGTGGGCCATCCACTTCTCGCAGAGCGACAAGCTCGACGGCGTGAAAGACCCCTACCACATCGAGAGCTCGGGACTCTTCAAGAACACCGACTGCTACTCCGCCCTCCAGCTCACCGTCACCTACAGCTTCATGCCCAAGTGTGTGACCTGCAACAAGGAGTAATATAATATAAGGTGAGCGACCAAGGGGACAGACAACATTCGCACAAGACAAAAGCAACGGATATGGACATGACACGGATACCACAACACATCGCCATCATCATGGATGGCAACGGCCGCTGGGCCACCGAGCGGGGCAAGGACCGCAGCTTCGGGCACCAGGCCGGAGTGGACACCGTCAGGCGCATCACGTCGGAGTGTACGCGTCTCGGCGTGAAATACCTCACGCTCTACACCTTCTCGACCGAGAACTGGAACCGGCCGGCCACGGAGATACACGCTCTCATGGGCCTGGTGCTCACCTCGCTCGAGGACGAGATCTTCATGAAGAACAACGTGCGCTTCCGCGTCATCGGCGACGTGGGCCGCCTGCCCGTCGAGGTGCAACAGAAGTTGCACGAGACCGAGGCGCACACCGCCGCCAACACCGCCATGACCATGGTGGTGGCCCTGAGCTACTCGGCGCGCTGGGAGATCACCGACGCCGTGAAGCAGATCGTGGCCCAGGCTGACAGCAAGCCCGGATCGGTGAAGCCCGAGGACATCACCGAGGACTACATCGCCAACCACCTGCAGACCACCTTCATGCCCGACCCCGACCTGCTGATACGCACCGGAGGCGAGTGCCGCGTGAGCAACTTCCTGCTCTGGCAGATCGCCTACTCGGAGCTCTACTTCTGCGACACCTACTGGCCCGACTTCTCCGAGGCCGACCTGCAGAAGGCCATCGAGAGCTACCAGGGACGGCAGCGCCGATACGGAAAGACCGAGGCGCAAGTGGAAAACGAACAGTGATAAGACTAAGCACATAGCAAACATAGGATGTACAATAAAAAACATAAAGCTCTGTTGAGCCTCGCCCTGCTGGCCTGCTGCGCTGTCGGCAACGCGCAGGACAGGATCGTCCATCCCGACATCACCT
This sequence comes from Prevotella sp., assembly GCA_050875105.1. Lineage (GTDB taxonomy): Bacteria > Bacteroidota > Bacteroidia > Bacteroidales > Bacteroidaceae > Prevotella. The sequence goes on from JBNMMB010000014.1 coordinate 48,431, forward strand.
ACGCCGGATCGCCACGCGACGTGGTCATCGGCGGCATCAACGTGTCGGGCATGGAGGGATACGAGGACTACATGCTCACCGGCATATCGGGACTCTCGGTGGGACAACACATCGAACTGCCGGGAACAGCCATCACCGACGCCGTGAAACGCTACTGGAACCACGGACTGTTCTCTGACGTGCAGATCGCCGCCGACTCCATCGTGGGCGACAAGGTGTACCTGCACATCGCCCTCAAGGCACGCCCACGCGTGTCGCAGATCAACTACATCGGCCTGAAGAAGAGCGAGAAACAAGACATGGAGCAGAAGCTGGGCATCCTCAAGGGTGGACAGATCACGCCCAACATGATCGACCGCGCCAAGATCCTGGCCAAGAAATACTTCGACGACAAGGGCTTCAAGAACGCCGACATCGACATCCAGCAGCGCGACGACGTGTCTGCCAAGAACCAGGTGATCCTCGACGTCATCATCGACAAGAAGGAGAAGATGCGCGTGCGCCACATCGCCATCGAGGGCAACGAGAAACTCTCCAACCTGAAGATCAAGGGCGGCTTCCTCCGCAAGGGCGCCTTCGCCAAGACACACGAGGCCGGCAAGCTCGCCACCTTCCTCAAGGCCAAGAAGTTCACGCCTGAACGCTGGAAGGCCGACAAGGAGAAACTCATCGAGAAATACAACGAGCTGGGCTACCGCGACGCCGTCATCCTCGGCGACAGCGTGTGGAACGCCGACCCGAAGCACGTCAACGTGTGGGTGAAGGTCGACGAGGGACAGAAATACTATGTGCGCAACATACAATGGGTGGGCAACACCGTCTACAACTCCGACGTGCTGTCGCGCCTGCTCACGCTCCACAAGGGTAGCGTCTACAACCAGAAGCTGCTGGAGAAACGACTGACGACCGACGACGACGCCGTGAGCAACCTCTACTACAACAACGGCTACGTGTTCTCGCAGATCAACGCCACCGAGGTGAACGTCGTGGGCGACTCCATCGACCTGGAGATGCGTGTCTACGAGGGACCACAGGCCCACCTGAGCCACGTGCGCATCTCGGGCAACACCCGTCTCTATGAGAACGTCGTCAGGCGTGAGCTGCGCACCAAGCCCGGCGACCTCTTCTCGCGCGAGGCCCTGATGCGCTCGGCACGCGAGCTGGCCTCCATGGGACACTTCGACCAAGAGAAGTGCATACCCGACGTGCGACCCAACACCGACGACGGCACGGTCGACGTCAACTGGAACCTGGAGCAGAAGTCCAACGACCAGGTGGAGTTCTCACTGGGATGGGGCCAGACCGGCATCATCGGACGCGTGGGACGCACCCTCAACAACTTCTCCAGGGCCAACCTCTTTGGCCGTAACACGGCCCACCGCGGCATCCTACCCGTGGGCGACGGCGAGAAGCTGTCACTCGGCGTGCAGACCAACGCCTCCTACTACCAGAGCTACAACTTGAGCTATTCCACCAACTGGTTTGGCGGCAAGCGCCCCATACAGTTCTCTGTCGGAGCCTACTACTCGAAGTCGACCGACGTGTCGAGCAACTATTACAACACCGCCTGGCAGAACAGTTACATGAACTACCTGTACGGTTACAACAGTTACGGCTACAACTACTCCAACTACGAGAACTATTACGATCCCGACAAGTATGTCAAGATGTTGGGCGTCAACGTGGGATGGGGCAAGCGCCTGCGCTGGCCCGACGACTACTTCACCCTCTCTGTGCAGTTGTCCTACACGCGCTACATGCTGAAGAACTGGCGCTACTTCCTCCTCACCAACGGCAACTCCAACAACCTGAACCTGAGCATCGCGCTCAACCGCACGTCGACGGACAACCAGTTGTTCCCTCGCCGCGGCTCGGAGTTCACGGCCAGCGTCACCGTCACGCCGCCATGGTCGCTGTGGGACGGCAAGGACTACAAGAACCTCGCCAACGACATCCACTCGTCCAACTACGTGAAGGAGCAGCAAGACAAGTATCGCTGGATCGAATACCACAAGTGGAAGTTCAAGGCTCGCACCTTCACCGCCCTGACGTCAGCCCAGAAGACCTTCGTGCTGATGACCCGTGTGGAGATGGGCTTGCTCGGCAGCTTCAACAAGTACAAGAAGAGTCCGTTTGAGA